>SZYA01000025.1 GCA_005843815.1 Chlorobium sp. | reverse complement strand
ATTCAGCCACATCCGGGTACAACACCTTGTTCGACCATTTTTTCATGGTTTCTGTTTATATTAAAATCACAGGGTTTTCGGATAGTCGGCCACCTGTGATACAGTTTAAAGCAAAATGAATTTGAAATATGATGAAATGCCCTTCATGTGGTTGTGACGGAATGAGCGATAAAGTTGTAGAGGAAACTCTTTCATACGGTGGAAAGTCGATGACCTTGCACGCAATGCATGGCCAATTCTGCTCACATTGCGGCGAAGGTATCTGGGACGAAGAGAGTTATCGACGGTATACAGAGGCTCAGGAAGGGTTGGTGAGAGCCGTAAAGGGTGATCCTGGTGCCGACATTCGACGTATCCGAAAAAAGCTGAACATCACTCAAGCCAAACTTGCTTTGGCATTCGGTATCGGTAAAGTGGCATTTTCCCGATATGAACGTGGCGAAACCCGCCCTCCAGCGCCGTTAGTCAAGTTGTTGAAACTCATAGATCGGCATCCTGATTTACTTGAGGAGATGCAAAAGATGTAAGGTTTGATGACCTTTCTGAAGCATAATGGAACCAGGGTAATTGATCAACAGGCTGCTGACCAAATTGCCCGGAGGGTTTGAGTGAGAGTGATATTTCTTTCCAACCCCAATTACAAAATTGAGTTAGAAAAGGGGAATGTCACAAATATGACCACCAATTTTCGGCATTACGTTTGCCACCAAATTGAACATAAAATCAAAACCCAAACTGAGCTGCTTGAATTATACATTACTTTACTCAGCAAGGAATCTCTTCGTTCTCGATAAGGAGTTTGAGCGCATCAACATCGACCGATTCGCTCATGCTATTTGGTACAAACAAGCACTTCATGAAGGGAGAGAATCAGCCCTCCGGGGGCTGCGTGGGAACACCCGGAGATTACTGAAATGAAATCAGGCGTTTGCCTTTTTAGTGGCCTTTGCCCTCAGATTGACATCAAGGATCTTCTTTCTCAACCTGATGCTCTGTGGTGTTACCTCCAGCAACTCATCATCATTGATAAACTCAAGCGCCTGCTCGAGCGAAAGAATTTTCGGTGGAGTAAGGCGAAGCGATTCATCCGTACCGGAAGAGCGCATGTTGCTCAGCTTTTTCGTCTTGCAGACATTCAGGGTAATATCCAGCCCTCTGGTCGACTCGCCAACAATCATTCCGCCATAAACCTTGGTGTTCGGCGACACAAAGAAGGTGCCGCGATCTTCAAGAGCGCTGAGAGCATAAGCAACGCAGATACCTGCCTCAGAGACAACAAGCGCACCACTCTCTCGCGATGGCAGCTTGCCCTTGAAGGGCTGGTAGTTATAAAAGACATGTGAAAGCATGCCCTCGCCTTTGGTATCAGTGGTAAACTCAAGGTTATAACCGATAAGGCCACGAGTTGGAATTTCAAATTCAACCCTCACCATACCACCACGAAGCGTCCCCATGTGGGTCATCTCTGCCTTTCTGCGCCCCATCTTTTCAATAATCACACCGGTGTACTCTTCAGGAATATCAATAGTGACATGCTCAATCGGCTCAAGCAGCGTACCATCCTCATCGTTGTGCATGATCACCTCGGGCCTTGCAATGGCGAGCTCATAGCCTTCGCGCCTCATGGTCTCAATAAGTACGGAAAGATGAAGCTCTCCCCTTCCCGAAACACGGAAAGTGTCAGCGCTGTCGGTCTCTTCGACGTTGAGCGCAACGTTGGTCATCTTCTCTTTCATCAGGCGTTCGCGAATTTTGCGGCTGGTAACCTCTTTGCCTTCAAGACCAGCAAAGGGGGAATCGTTCACCGAAAAAAGCATGGAGAGTGTCGGCTTGCTGATCTCAAAAGAGGCAAGCGATACGGGGTCGTCAACAGAGGCGAGCGTCATGCCGACAGTAGCATCAGGTATACCGGCGATAGCAATAATATCACCCGATGTTGCCTCTTTGGACTCAATTTTCTGAAGCTTGTCAAAAAGGAAGACTTTTGTTACCGAACCCTTGCCCATCACACCATCAGGGCCGACTACGGCGAGCTGGCTGCCTGGGCTTACCTTGCCGCGCTGGATACGACCAATGGCTATTTTGCCGATATAGTCGCTATAGTCAAGCGTAGTCACCAGCATCTGGAATCCTCCCTCATCATGGGCAATTGGAGGCGGAATCTCCTTGATAATCATATCAAGCAAGAGACTCATATCGCCATCCTCATCATCCATGCTGTACTTGGCAACACCATTTTTTGCTGAGGTAAAGATGTAGGGGAAATCAAGTTGATGCTCATCGGCACCAAGCGCAATGAAAAGATCGAGAACCTGATCGTGAACCTTGACAGGGTCTGACTGCGGTCGATCAATCTTGTTGATGACCACAATTGGCTTCAAATGCAACTCAAGGGCTTTGCGCAGCACAAACTTGGTCTGTGGCATGGGGCCTTCAAAGGCATCGACAAGCAAGAGCACTCCGTCAACCATCTGAAGGATCCGCTCTACCTCACCACCAAAATCGGCATGACCAGGAGTGTCAACAATATTTATCTTGTGGTCTTTATAAACTGCTGCTGCATTTTTTGAAAATATGGTAATGCCCCGCTCTCTCTCCTGGGGATTGGAATCCAGCACCCTGACATTTACCTGCTGGTTATCCCTGAATGCACCGGTCTTCTGAAAAATTGAATCTACAAGCGTGGTTTTTCCATGGTCAACGTGAGCGATAATGGCAATATTTCTGATATTTTTTGTGGATCTCATCTTTTTTCCTTGTATATAAAGTATATTTGCGCTACGTAATGGCCGGAATATACATTATTTATTTCATATAATGCGGCCGCAATATTTGTCTGATCTTCTGATGCTTAAATACAATGAATAATATATTACTCAACAATACGCCTCTCTTGCTCCTCAACCAGCTTGTTTCAGTACTCTATATTGCAACGACCTATCTGTATGGAGTCCATTTTTTCAAGGATCACCAGGGGGCAAAAAAATTCAAACAGCCTTTTCTTATCCTTACGGTGCTGACCCACATCATCTATCTTGCTCTTCTTACCTCTACTGAAGGGTACAGAATCAGTTACTCAACATTGAATCTTATGACCATGGTAGGGTTTACCCTCACCTCAACCTACCTGTTTACCGAGTTCACCACCAAGAGCGACAAGACCGGCTTTTTTGTCATCTCCTTTGCCGCCGGCGCACAATTGATCTCTTCAATTCTGACAACTCAGGTACAGAGCTCGGGAACAACATTCAGCGGAGTTGGAATCGGGATACATCTTCTTGCAACAGTCTTCGGTTTCAGCGCCATTGCTCTTGCCGGTCTGTACAGCATACTCTATCTGCTCCTGTTCCGTCAGATTCAGCAGAACAGGTTTGAATTGTTTTTCCAGCGACTGCCGAATCTTGAAGTTCTTGAAAAACTCACCATGCACGCGGTCTCTCTTGGATTTCTTTTTCTCACCATTACAATTTTTGCCGGCATATTTGAGCAAAGAGCTTCAGGGGAAGGAGTTACCATTTTTGAGCCAAAACTTTTGACACTTATCATTATCTGGCTCCTCTATGGTACTGGCATTATCGTCAAGCCGATTATTGGGTGGGATATCAAGCACATGGCCTATCTGATTATCTTTCTTTTCCTCTTTGTCACGATTTTGATTGTTTTCATGACATTTTTTTCACCGACCTTTCATGGTTTAACTAAATAGAGGCTCGTCTTTGAAAAATAGAGGCTTTTCAATACATTGGTGATATGTATCATAGTAAACAAAGTTGTGAGCTCATTTAAACTACCCTGCCATGAACATCATTTCAGTTGGTGTCAACCACAAAACTGCACCTATTGAAATCCGTGAAAGAATATCACTTTCAGAAGTTCAGAACAAAGAGTTTGTCGCTGGCCTGATTTCAAGTGGCCTTGCCCATGAGGCCATGGTGATTTCGACCTGCAACCGCACGGAACTTTATGTTGTTCCTGCAATGCACGAAGTCACCTGTGAGTATCTCAAGGAGTACCTTATCTCTTTCAAGGATGCCCGCAAGGAGGTTAGACCGGAGCACTTTTTCGGCCGTTTTTATTGCGGTACCGCACGTCATCTTTTTGAAGTGGCAAGCGCCATTGATTCGCTGGTACTTGGTGAAGGCCAGATTCTTGGGCAGGTCAAAAATGCCTACCGCATTGCGGCTGAAACACAGTCTGCCGGGATTCTGCTCACCCGTCTCTGCCATACCGCATTCAGTGTGGCAAAAAAGGTCAAGACAAAGACGAAAATCATGGAGGGGGCTGTCTCTGTCAGCTACGCCGCTGTTGAACTTGCCCAGAAGATCTTCTCCAACCTTTCGCTGAAGAAGGTGTTGCTCATCGGTGCCGGTGAAACCGGTGAACTGGCCGCAAAACATATCTTCCAGAAAAACGCCCGCAATATTGTTATTACCAACCGAACTCTTTCAAAATCTGAAGCACTTGCCGAAGAGCTTGGCACCAAACAGGTACTTCCATTTGAATCGTTCAGAGATCATCTCCACGAGTTTGATATCATCATCACCGCAGTCAGCACCAAGGAGTACATCCTCTCTGAACCAGAGATGCACCGCTGCATGATCAAGCGCAAGCTTAAACCGATGATTATTCTTGATCTTGGACTGCCGAGAAATGTCGATCCCGATATTGCCAAACTTCAGAACATGTTCCTCAAGGATATTGACGCTCTGAAACATATTATCGACAAGAATCTTGAAAAAAGGAGCAAGGAGCTGCCGAAAGTTCATGCCATCATTGACGAGGAGCTTGTGGCTTTTGGTCAGTGGATTAATACCCTGAAGGTGCGCCCAACAATTGTCGATCTCCAGTCCAAGTTTATTGAAATCAAGGAGAAGGAGCTCGAACGCTACCGTTACAGGGTGAGCGAAGAGGAGCTGTTGAGAATGGAGCACCTGACGGACAGAATCCTGAAAAAGATCCTTCACCACCCCATCAAAATGCTCAAGGCACCGATGGATACAACCGACTCCATACCAAACAGAGTCAATCTTGTGCGAAACGTATTCGATCTTGAAGAACCAAATCAGTCATACTAAATAAAAATCTGTAATTGCATTGAAAAAACAGCTTATCATCGGTACCAGATCCAGCCCGCTCGCATTGTGGCAGGCAGAATTCACCAAGGCGGAACTCTCCAGGCACTTTCCTGAACTGGATATCACCCTGAAACTGGTTAAAACAACCGGTGACATCCTTCTTGACTCACCCCTCTCCAAAATCGGAGATATGGGGCTTTTCACCAAGGATATTGAAAAACATCTGATTGCCAAAGAGATTGATCTGGCAGTTCACAGCCTGAAAGATGTTCCGACTGCTACACCCGAGGGACTTATCATCACCTCATTCACTGAGCGTGAGGATACAAGGGATGTCATCATCTCGAAAAATGGCATCAAACTGAAAGATTTGCCGCCGAACGCCAAAATGGCCACCAGCAGCCTTCGCCGTATGTCGCAGTTGCTTAGCCTTCGCCCTGACCTCGACATTCGTGATATCAGAGGCAATCTCAATACCCGTTTTCAGAAGTTTGACAACGGTGAATTTGATGCCATGATGCTTGCTTATGCAGGTGTCTTCCGTCTGAATTTCAGCGATCGCATCTCCGAAATCCTTCCGCACGAAGTGATGCTTCCTGCTGTTGGACAGGGTGCGCTTGGCATTGAGACCCGTGTTGATGATGAGCAGACCCGAGAGATTGTGAGAATTCTCAACCACTCCACAACTGAATATTGCTGCCGTGCGGAACGAGCATTGCTGCGTCATTTGCAAGGCGGTTGCCAGATACCTATCGGCGCTTATGGCTCATTCAAAAATGGAACACTCAAGCTGCTGGCTTATGTCGGCTCTGTCGACGGTAAAGTTGGATTGCATAACGAAATCACAAAAACAGGAATCACCTCCCCTGAACAGGCTGAAGAGGCGGGTATTGCACTTGCTGAAGAGCTCCTGAAGCAGGGCGCAGACGCAATTCTTTCGCAGATCCGTAAAACGCGCTGATGAAAACTGTTCTTGTTACCCGCCCGAAAGATCAGGCGGCTTCGTTTGTAAGTATGCTCGAAGGTTATGGCCTGAACTCGGTTGTGTTTCCAACAATCGAGATCAGGCCTCTGCCTGACTGGAAGGTTCCATCCCTGGAGAGTTTTGATGGCGTTTTCTTTACAAGCACCAACAGTGTCAAATTTTTTCTGGAAAAGTTATTAAACGATGAGCCGGAAAAGCTGAAAACACTTCAGAAAATCAAGGTGTGGGCAGTGGGAAAGACGACGGCGGAAGATCTTGTAAAGCATGGTATTAACACTCAGCCGATAGCCAAAGTTGCCGATGCCGTCACCATGATGGAGGAGATTGATAGTGACACCATTGTCGGACACACCTTCCTTTTTTTACGAGGCAGTCTCTCATTGGGAACTATTCCTGAAGTGATTAAAAAACGGGGAGGATCCTGCATCGAGTTGACCGTTTACGAAAATCTGCCACCCTCCCTTGAAGAGACCGCAAAGGTTAAAACACTCCTCAATAATGGCACACTCTCCTGTCTGTCGTTCACAAGTCCCTCAACCGCCACCAATTTTTTTGAAGCAATGGGCACCACGGCTCTCCCCGCCGGCGTAAAGGTTGCAGCCATAGGAACCACAACTGCCAAAACACTCAAAAAACTTGGGCTTCAGGTAGATATTATTCCTGACTCATTCGATGCGCCGGGGTTCGCCAAGGCTATAGCGGAGGGGATGAAAGTAATCAGTAATCAGTTGGCAGTCTAAATTGCAATCAAGACGGTCAGAATAGTCCTTTTTTAAGGATTTATTTTAAAGATTTTATGTCGAAGAATAAAAGACTTTTTGAAAGGAACTCTGAATCAACTATCAGTAGTCAGTAAAAATTTATTAGTCACATTACTGATTACTAACTACTGACAACTGATTACTTTTTTAACGACTTTTTTAACGACTCATGGAGGCAAGCAGGGCTGTACCAATCTCCTTGTTAGCGCTTACCAGGCCCTGCCCTGCTATTGTTGTTACTCCCGTGTAATCAAAACAGCAACCGCCAGCTTCAGTTACAATCGGAATGATCGCAGCACAATCCCAGGGGCTCATGATTTTGTCAACAGAAACTTCGGCACGACCTGACGCAACGAGAGTATGACCATAGCAGTCGCCCCAGCCTCGAACAAGGCCAGCCTCATGACGAAGCCTGTCAATGGGATGGGAGGATGGCGGATCAAGCAGATACTCCTTTTCAGTAAAGAGCACCGTTGCTTCAGGGATGTTGGCAACCGAAGAGACCGTTATCAGCGACCCGTTAAAAAAAGCTCCACACCCTTGTTCAGCATAATAGAGCTCGCGAAGGGCTGGGAAATTGACAACACCAATCTGCTGAGTTCCCTCAACCTCAAGCGCAATCATGACACCATAAAGCGGCACGCCATGAATAAATGCCTTGGTGCCATCTATTGGATCAATGATCCAGCGACGTCCGTTACTGGATAAACGCTCCTCAAACTCCTCGCCCAGCACACCATCCCCTGGATATGCCGCAGCAATTGCCGACCGTATAAGCTCTTCAGCCCTCCTGTCCGCCACCGTAACAGGGGAGGCATCCTTTTTGGTGAAAACCTGCAACGACTTGCTCGAAAAATATTCAAGAGTCAAGCGACCAGCCTGTTCGGCCAGTTCAAGAGCAAACTGAAGATCGGAGGTCATAGAAGAGTCTGTTTTATTAAAAAAATATTGTCCTGTAAAATAAAAAATATAAGATTAGATTGTCCAGCCTTGGATAGATGAAAAAGCGGTTATTCCAATTTTTTTCAGATATTGTGCGTCAGAAAAAAAATGAGAACAAAAATCCCGCCAGTATGGCATAAGTGTATAACCGGAAGAGTCCGAACTGAAAAAAGAGCATGAGCGCTTGTTCAGACAGAGAGAGAGTAGACCCGGAAAGTTAGTTAATCAATATCGTAAAACAACCAATGAAACGTTTGATTGCTGAACGCGAAAATGCCCGTCTCGGAGGCGGACAAAAGCGCATAGATTCACAACATAAAAAAGGCAAATTCACGGCTCGCGAGCGCATCAATTTACTGCTTGACGAAGGCAGTTTTGAAGAGTATGACATGTTTGTCACGCATCGGACAACTGATTTTGGCCTTGACAAGCAAAACTTTCTTTCAGATGGAGTGATTACCGGTCACGGTACCATTGATGGGCGTCTTGTCTTTCTTTTTTCTCAGGATTTTACCGTTCTTGGCGGTTCACTTTCAGAAACCAATGCACTCAAAATTTGCAAGGTGATGGACCAGGCAATGAAAGTTGGCGCACCCTTCATCGGCATCAACGACAGCGGTGGAGCAAGAATTCAGGAAGGTGTTCGCAGTCTTTCCGGCTATGCAAGTATTTTTCAGAGAAATGTCATGGCATCGGGAGTCATTCCCCAGATATCCGCAATTTTCGGACCATGTGCGGGCGGTGCAGTCTACTCCCCTGCCCTTACTGATTTCGTGGTCATGGTCGAAAAAACGAGTCACATGTTTGTTACCGGCCCAAAAGTTGTAAAGACTGTTACCGGGGAGAGCATCACGGATGAGGATCTTGGAGGCGCTTCGGTGCATGCCACAAAATCAGGGGTCACCCATTTTGTGGGTGCCAATGAGACCGAAGGAATTCTGCTGATAAAAAAGCTGCTCAGCTACCTGCCGCAAAACAATCTTGAGGAACCACCTCTTGCTCTCTGTGACGATCCTGCCGACCGCCTTGACGACAAACTGAACTCCATCATACCCGAAAAACCTTCCATCCCTTATGATGTCAAGGATATCATCTATTCCATTGCCGATAACGGAGAGTTCCTCGAAGTACAGCGGCAATATGCAAGAAACATAGTCATCGGCTTTGTCACCTTTAACGGCATCTCTACCGGTATCGTCGCCAACCAGCCTAACTACCTTGCCGGGTGTCTTGACATCAACGCATCGCGCAAGGCAGCAAGGTTTGTCCGGTTCTGCGATGCCTTCAATATTCCCCTTGTCACCCTTGTTGATGTTCCCGGCTTCCTTCCCGGCAGTGCCCAGGAGTTTGACGGCATTATCACCAACGGTGCAAAACTGATTTTTGCTTATGCAGAGGCCACGGTGCCAAAAATCACCATCATCCTGCGAAAAGCTTATGGTGGAGCATACATTGTCATGAGCTCAAAGCAGCTTCGCGGTGATGTCAACTATGCATGGCCAACGGCCGAAATTGCTGTCATGGGCCCGATAGGTGCCATTGAGGTACTCTTCAACAGAGATCTGAATGCTATTGAAGATCTGGAAGATCGAGCCAAATTTGTTGCTGAAAATGCGGCTGAGTATCGTGGAAAATTCTCCAATCCCTACGAGGCGGCAAAATTTGGCTATATCGACGATATCATCGAACCACGCAATACCCGTTTCCGGATAATCCGCGCCCTACAGACGCTCATGACCAAAAAAGACAGCAACCCCCCAAAAAAGCACTCAACACTGCCACTGTAACCGTTAACCGTCACTGTAACAATGATCGCTCCCTTCTTACCTGTTAACTTTTCAGCAATCGGCGCTGAACATCTGGTGCTTGCTGTATCATGTTATGTCATTGTCTTTTTGGCACTGTTTCTGCTTTCGCTGGTTTTCGGTATCCTTCCGAAGCTCCACACGCGAAACCTGAGAAAACAAATGCAGAAAGGGGGAGAGCAAGTCAACACCTTGATTGCTGGCAAAATGGTTCCCGGAGAGGTAAGCGCTGCAATTGCCATGGCTATTTCAATGTACTTCGAAGAGCTGCATGATCAGGAAACCTCTATTCTGACCATAAAAAAGGAGGGGAAAAGCTACTCTCCGTGGAATTCAAAAATATACAATGTCATTAATTTTAACCGTTTTCAACGATGAGGCGATATAAATTCACCATAAGTGGCAACAAATACAATGTTGAAATCAAGTCTCTTGATGAGGACATCGCTGAAATTGAGGTAAACGGCACCAGCTACCAGGTCAAGCTTGGCCATGAGATCAAAACACCGCAAACACCGAAACTTGTCCGTTACACCGCTCCTTTGCCTCCAAAAGCGCCAGTCCTCACATCTCCAGGCCTGAGCTTGATCAAGGCCCCTCTGCCTGGGACAATTATCGCCATCTCAATTCAGCCGGGCGACCAGATAAAACTGGATCAACCGATCCTGATCCTTGAAGCGATGAAAATGGAAAACAATATTTTTGCTGAAAAGCCCGGCATCGTCAAGACGGTGAGAGTTGCCGTCGGCGATACGGTGATGCAGGGCGACATTCTTATAGAAATTGAATAACACCATTATGGAAGGAATTATACGATTTCTGGAGAATTCAGGTTTTGCCAATGCCACACCGGGTCACCTCTTGATGATTCTTGTGGGATTGCTCTTTATCTACCTTGCTATTCGCTATGAATATGAACCGCTGCTGCTCATACCGATAGGGTTTGGTATACTTATAGGAAACACGCCGTTTATTGAGCACGCCGGAATGCAACTCGGCCTCAATGAGGAGGGTAGCATCATGAATTTTCTCTATATGGGTCTGCTCAAGGGTATTTTTCCATCCCTGATTTTTCTGTGTATTGGTGCCATGACCGACTTTTCAACCCTTATTGCAAACCCCAGGCTTATCCTGCTTGGAGCTGCTGCGCAATTCGGCATTTTTATGACCTACATCGGAGCCATTACCCTGGGCTTCAACAACCTTGAGTCTGCGGCAATCGGTATCATTGGCGCGGCAAACGGGCCAACAGCTATTTTTCTTGCCTCAAAACTTGCTCCTCATCTCATGGGCTCCATTATCATTGCCGTTTACTTTTACATGGCGCTGATACCGGTGATTCAGCCACCAATCATGCGACTGTTAACGACAAAAGAGGAGCGAATCATAAAAATGAGTCCGCCTCGGGCGGTAAACAAATATGAAAAGGTACTCTTTCCAATCGTAGCTCTCCTTATAACCGGCTTTATAGCACCCGCATCCCTGTCACTCCTTGGAATGCTTTTTTTTGGCAATCTCCTTAAAGAATCAACTGTGACCAAACGTCTGGCAGATACCGCCAAAAACGGACTGCACGACATCGTCATTATCATGCTTGGTGTTACGGTAGGTGCTACAACGCAGGCGACCACCTTTCTGACAGCTCAATCGATGTACATTTTTGTCCTTGGCGCTGTAGCCTTCATGATTTCGACGGCCGGAGGTGTGCTCTTTGCTAAATTCATGAACATCTTTCTTTCAGTAGAGAACAAAATCAACCCGCTGATAGGGGCCGCTGGTGTCTCTGCCATGCCTGAAAGCGCTCACGTTGTACAGCGTGAAGGGCTGAAAGCTGATCCCGACAATCATCTGATCGCCCACGCCATGGCTCCGAATGTTGCTGGAATGATTGGCTCAGCCGTAGCCGCTGGCATTATTATGGGATTTCTCCGTTAACAAGGTGGTGTGGGGAAATCCTTCGTGATATTCATGGATTTTCGTATTTTCGGCTTTATCAACTCCTAATTAGCTCTTTCGCCATGAGTCAGCTCGATTTACTCAATATTGTTCAGCGCCCCAGAAGACTTCGTAAAAGTGCAGCCATCAGAAACCTTGTTCAGGAGAACACCCTGACGGTCAATGACCTTGTCTACCCGCTCTTTGTCTGTCCCGGAGCCAATGTTGTTGAGGAGGTCTCCTCAATGCCAGGCAGCTTCCGCTACTCCATCGACAATGCTGTCAGAGAGTGCCAGGAGCTCTGGGATCTTGGCATTCAGTCTATCGACCTCTTTGGCATTCCAGAAGTTAAAACTGAAGATGGCAGCGAAGCCTACAATGAGGACGGGATTATCCAGAATGCCCTTCGTGCCATCAAGGCAAAGGTACCTGATCTCTGTATCATGACGGATGTAGCGCTCGACCCCTTTACACCATTTGGACACGACGGCTTGGTGAGAGACGGTATTATCCTCAATGACGAAACCGTTGAGGTGCTCTGTAAAATGGCCATCTCCCATGCCAACTCCGGCGCAGATTTTGTCTCCCCGAGCGACATGATGGACGGCCGTATCGGTGCCATCCGTGAGGCACTTGACGACACCGAGTTCTCCGATGTTGGCATTCTCTCCTACGCGGCAAAGTATGCCTCAAGCTTTTATGGCCCTTTCCGTGATGCCCTCCATTCAGCGCCACAGTTCGGCGACAAAACGACCTACCAGATGAATCCCGGCAATACCGACGAGGCGATGAAAGAGATCGAACTCGACATCATGGAGGGTGCCGATATCGTGATGGTAAAACCGGGACTTGCCTATCTTGACATTGTTTACCGCGCCAAAGAGCGCTTTGATGTGCCGATAGCAATCTATCACGTCTCCGGCGAGTACTCCATGGTCAAGGCTGCTGCCCAGCGTGGATGGATTGATGAAAAAAGGGTGATGATGGAGTCACTGCTCTGCATGAAACGTGCTGGCGGCGACCTTATCTTTACCTACTACGCAAAAGAGGCTGCAAGAATTCTTCGTTAAGCATTGTAACAAGCCCGGCATGCACCCTGCCGCTGCCGGGCATTGTCATTTAAAAAAACATGATACGATATTTTACCGCCGGCGAGTCGCATGGGCCGGCACTTTCAGCAATTGTGGAAGGAGTGCCTGCTGGCATCACCATCTCCCTGGATGATATCAACACCCAATTGGCCCGCCGTCAGCAGGGATATGGCCGAGGGGGACGGATGAAAATCGAGACCGACAAGGCTGAGGTTTTATCCGGCATCCGATTTGGCAAAACCATAGGTTCGCCGATTACCCTTGTCATTAAAAACCGCGACTGGGAAAACTGGACAACCATCATGGCCCAGTTTGATCAACCTGCTGAAGAGATTACAAAAATCACCATTCCAAGGCCTGGCCATGCCGATCTTGCTGGTCGCATCAAGTACGGTTTTGACGATATCCGTCCGGTTATTGAACGTTCATCAGCACGAGAAACTGCCGCCAGAGTTGCTGCAGGAGCGCTGGCGAAAATCTTTCTGAAAGCACTTGGCATTGAGATTGGCAGCTATATCTCCGCCATTGGATCGGCAGCCGAACAAGCTCCTGAAGCACAACTTCCCCAACTTCTCGACAAAGGAGCAGAGGCAGTTTCACGGCAAGCTGACCTCTCACCGGTACGAATGCTGAACAAATCAACCGAAACTGATGCTGTTGCAGCCATTGATGAGGCCAAACAGCGGGGCGATACGCTTGGCGGCATTATTGAAATTTTTATCACCGGAGTTCCTGTTGGATTTGGAAGTTACGTCCAGCACGACCACCGTCTCGATGCGGCACTCGCTTCAGCAATCCTCTCCATTCAGGCCATCAAAGGTGTCGAAATCGGAACCGCCTTTGAAAATGCCCGAAAACCAGGTTCTGAGGTGCATGACGAGCTCTATTACTCCCCTGCTGAGGGTGTGATCCGCAAAACCAACCGGGCTGGCGGCCTTGAAGGAAGTATGTCGAGCGGAGAGACTATTCACCTCCGTGCAGCGATGAAACCAATCTCCTCGCTTGTCACCCCCCTCCAATCTTTCGATGTTGAAACCCTCCAGCCAACACCATCACGTTTTGAACGGAGCGATACCTGTGCGGTTCCCGCTGCGGGCATAGTTGCCGAAGCCGTTGTGGCTCCGGTTATCGCCAATGCCCTCCTTGAAAAGCTTGGCGGCGACCACCTTGATGAAATCCGCCAAAGGCTTGAGCTGTACCGGGAGAGTATCCGCCGCTCTTTTTGTTCCTGACACGTCGACACGCCCGTTCTGCCTCCGGGCGCTTATCACCTTGTCTTTTCGACGAACGACTTCAGCAGAAATCTTATAGCACAACGACACTCCTCTCAAAAGCCCCCGGCTGATGTAAAAAAACAAGATTTTTTGTTATTTCCTTTTGTTGTTACATAAGAATTACGTAACTATTGCTTAGTTAGCTTAGCAACAAGAGAGTAATTTCAGTACCACCTAAAATCTTAACATTCATCAGCCATGAAAACCACCCATTGCTCTGTCGGGAGCAGCGCCCGGGACACCTGGATTATCGCTGCAATTGTTACCCAGGCTTTGCTTGGCGGCAACAAGCTTTTTGCTCTTCCAACGAACGGAGAGGTGACTGCCGGACAAGCCACCATAACCACTCCAACAGCCTCAAAAATGCTTATCGGGCAAAGAAGCAACCATGCTATTATCAACTGGAACTCCTTCGGTATTGGCAAAGGCGAAACCGTCAATATTTCCCAGCCAACCACCCATTCTACCCTGCTGAACAGGGTCATCGGGAACGACCCTTCATCAATTTTTGGCACACTCACGGCAAATGGACGACTTTTTCTGATCAACCAGAACGGAATGATGTTTGCCCCCGGAGCCACAGTCAATGTTGGAGGGCTGGTCGCCTCAACACTGTCGATTAACAACGCTGACTTTCTTGCAGAAAAATATGCATTTCGGCACAATAACACGAAGAGTCCACTGGTAAACGAGGGCTCTCTGACTGGCGATTTTGTCGCTCTGGTTGGTAACGACATCACCAACAAAGGAACCATTGTCGCCACCAAAGGCTCCACAAGCCTCGCCGCCGGTAATGCAATTATCCTTGATCTCGACACATCCGGCCTTGTCGCCATCAAGGTAGAGGAGAGTGATTATAACGCACGGGTGACAAACAGTGGAGTCATTGAGGCCAATGGAGGCTCCATCTTTATGAAGACTTCTGTGGCCAATGAGCTGCTTGGCTCGGTCGTCAATAACAGCGGCGTGATTCGAGCAACCAGCATGACAGAGAGAGGGGGAAACATTGTGATTGAGGGTGCCTCGATCCTCAACACCGGCACACTGAGCGCATCTGATATCAACGCACACGGTAATAACCTTCTTGATGCAGGTCGATGGAGTGCTGATGGCAGCGCCAAAGCAGGAACAATACAGATCAATGCGACGGGCAACATTGAGCAAACTGCTGACAGCCACATAACAGCAGACGGTAATATTGGAGGAGACATCCGCATTGAGGCCGGGGATGGCCTCTACCTCTCCGGTACACTCAGCGCCACCGGCAGCTCTGGAAAAGGAGGTCAGATTGCCATCACGTCTCCACAAACCCTCCTCGCAGGAGCCCTGGTAAAAACTGACGGCCTGACAGGGGGAGGAAACATCCTGATCGGTGGCGATTGGCAGGGAAACGATGCCTCCTTAGCCAATGCTGTTACCACAACAGTTACCAACAGCAGCAGGCTGACAACCAATGCGCTTGAGAACGGCAACGGTGGTACCGTCGTTATCTGGTCTGATCAAACGACCAATTTTGCCGGCTCCATTGAGGCCAAAGGGGGGAGCATCAGCGGCAACGGAGGAAAAGTTGAAGTCTCGGGGCATGAGAATCTCGCGATGGCAGGTGGGGTTATCACAACTGCACCAAATGGTGAAAACGGTCTGCTGCTGCTGGATCCCCGTAACATCACTATCGATGCCAATGCTTCTGCTCAGCTCTTCGCTGTCATTCCACTACTCGATCCTGACCCTGCCGCCGGTGATCAACATGGATCCGGAAACATCGTGGAGCTGCAAAACGGCAATATTGTGGTTGCAAGCCCACTCGACGACTTTGTTGCAACCGATGCTGGAGCAGTCAGACTCTACAAGCCTGATGGCACACTGCTTTCGACCCTGATCGGATCAACAGCCAATGATCAGGTGGGTGAAAAAGTGATTACCCTGACTGGAAATAGCAATGCTGTAACCATGAGTCGCAAATGGTCGAATGCCGGATTGGCAAACGTCGGATCCGTAACCTGGATTAATGGAAACAGGGGTACAAGCGGCAGTGTCTCAGAGAGCAACAGTCTGATTGGCTCTTCACTCAACGATGCTGCTCTCTCCACCCTCACCCCCCTTGCAAACGGACATTATGTGGTCGCTTCACCAGGCTGGGATAATGGTGCCATTGTTAATGCCGGAGCAACAACATGGGGAGATGGAGGCAGAGGCACTGTTGGGGTGACAAGCACACTCAACAGCCTCGTCGGCTCCAAAACCAATGATGGTGACTTGTCAAAAGTGATTGCATTGAGCAATGGTCATTACGTCATTGGGTCGCCAAACTGGGACAATGGAACAGCAACCAATGTCGGGGCTGTAACCTGGGCAAATGGCGCTGGCGGCACAGTCGGAGCAATAAGCAGCACAAACAGCCTGGTCGGTTCTTATGGAGGTGATAATGTCGGACTGGTACTCACCCCCCTGACCAACGGCAGTTATGTGGTGGGGTCGCCAAATTGGGACAATGGCTCAGTCACAAACGGTGGCGCTGCAACATGGGTCAATGGAAACACTGGAGCCACTGGAGCCTTAAATGCAGCAAACAGCCTCGTCGGTTCCTCCCCAAATGACAAAGTTGGCACGACTGTTTTTGCTCTTTCCAACGGAAATTACGTCACAAGCTCACCACCATGGGACAATGGAGCAATCGTCGATGCAGGCGCAATAACCTGGGGAAATGGCACTATCGGTTCTATCGGTACAGTAAACACAACAAACAGTCTGATTGGCTCTGCCACAAATGATTGTCTCTCTTCGACGGTGATGGCGCTGACCAACGGTAATTACGTCGTCGGCTCCCCCAATTGGGACAAGGGAGTGGTGATCAATGCTGGAGCTCTGACATGGGGCGATGGAGTTAACGGCACTATCGGGGTGATAAGTGACAGCAACAGCCTTGTCGGGTCAACAGCCAATGATGGAATAGCCTACACCATGGCACCCCTGACAAATGGAAACTACGTTGTTGGCTCATCGCATTGGGATAACGGAACAATTATCGACGCAGGTGCAGTGACCTTGGGAAATGGAAGTGGTCGTACGGTGGGAATAATCAGTGCAACAAACAGCCTGGTCGGCTCCACAACCAATGATGGTGCCCTCTATACCATAACACCGCTCACGAACGGCAATTATGTGATTGGGTCGCCAAACTGGGACAACGGCTCAATCATTGATGCCGGGGCAGTGACGTGGGGAAATGGAGGTGGTGGAACTGTGGGAACAATCAGTGCGACAAACAGCCTGATTGGCTCCATCAAAAATGACTTCACCAAGCCGGACAACACAGGATCAAATACAATAACAGCATTAAAAAATGGCAATTACGTTGTCTCATCTCCAGGATGGGACAGGGGAAGCGCCACCAATGCCGGCGCAGTGACGTGGGGAAATGGAGTTGGCGGTACGGTGGGAGAGATAAACGTCACCAACAGTCTCATCGGCACAAAAACTGGAGATCAGGTTGGCTCCATAACGACAGCACTCCCGAATGGCAACTACGTCGTGGGATCTTCAAATTGGGATAATGGCTCAATTTCAAATGCGGGAGCAGTAACGGTGGGCAATGGAGTGAGTGCTCTTCTTGTCGGCACCATAAGCTCAGCCAACAGTATAACAGGATCCAAAAAAGATGACTTTATAAGTTCAAGCGGTATCACGCCGCTCACGGTGGGAAACATGAACGGCAGCTTTATTGTCAGCTCCATGAACTGGTCAACAAACAGCGGCCGGGTGGATATTGTTTCCCCACAAGTGGCAGAAACTGCGGTGCAGCAGGAGTACAACGCCAACCCTGGGGCAGACAACACCTTCACTCCGGCACAGATCACGGCACTCCTTGATACCGGTAACAATCTCATACTGAAGGCCAACAACAACCTCACGATTAACTCAGCCATCGCGGCAAATAACCCACTTGGCAATGGCGGCAATCTCGAGATGAATGCAGGCCAAAGCCTTTTTCTTAATGCTGATATCACCACCGACAATGGCAACCTGACACTCATCGCCAATGACAAGCTGGCAAACGGAGTGGTTGATGCCATGCGCTCGGCAGGCAACGCTGTCATCACCATGGCAACTGGAACAAGCATTGATACCGGAACTGGCAATGTAACCATTGAACTGCGTGACGCTGCAGGACTGACCAACAGAGAGAGCAGCGACATCATCCTGGGCAACATCAACGCTGGAACGATCAATGCGGTAAACTACGGGCAAACCGCTGGCTCAGGCATTACCCTTTCAGGAACTCTGGCAGCCACCGCTACCAACGGCACCAGCATTATTCTGGCTGGGCAGAATTTCGACAACAATACTGGCTCGATTCTCTCCACTGCCGGCACAGCACGATGGTTGATCTATGCAGACAACCCTGGAGCAACCAGCAAGGGTGGATTGAGATCTGCCTTCCGTCACTATAACAGCAGTTATACCAACTATGCACCAACAAGCGTGAGCGAATCCGGCAACGGCTTCATCTACGACAGTGCTCCCGGACAAATTTCGGTCAACACCACTCTGGCAAGTGGAACATCCAGCGGCTACTACGGAGATCAGCCTGATGCCTCGTATGGCTACACCCTGACCAATTTTGGAGATAATGAAGATAACGCTCAAAATATTGGCTTGACCGGCACCATGAACGTCAGCGGCACTCCGACAGCTACCTCAAATACCGGCACTTACTCCATACTCTATGCTAATGGTTTGTCGAGCAGCGTCGGATTCACCTTCACAAGCGGAACCGGCATCACCTATACCGTTGAACCAAAGCCGATTGATATCACTGCTGACCCAAACAATAAAACCTACGGCTCTGCTGATCCATCTTTGACCTGGTCTGCCGAAACTCCGACTAACGGAAGGGGCCTCATTCCTGGCGACCTTTTCACCGGTGAACTCAGCAGAGAACCTGGCGAAAATGTCAGCAATTACGCAATCCTCCAGAACACGCTGGACAACAGTAACTATGACATTAACTACACTGGAGCTTATCTTGCCATACACCAGCGACCAATTACCTTTAGCGCTGTAGCGCTGAACACCATCTACGGCGAAGCCGATCCTGCTCTCGCCGTCAACATTACCGGTGGCACCCTCGGGAGCACCAGTGTCAATGACTCCATAAGTGATGTTACCGGCTCCTTAATCCGGCAAACAGGAGTGAATGTCGGCAGTTACAATATCAACCTCGGTTCCGGCACCAAGGCTGGAAACTATGCCATTACCTTTGATAACAGTAATAAAGCTTTTTCAATTGATCCTCGCCCTGTCAATGTTGTGGCCAACGCTCTCACAAAAACTTATGGCGACTCCGATCCTGCCCTGACATGGTCAACAGAAAGCCAGAGTAGCGGACGCGGCCTTCTGGCGGGTGAGAGCTTCAATGGGGCACTCAGCAGAACCGCTGGTGAAAACGTAAGAGCTGAAAACTATGCAATCACCCAATACACGCTGGACAACAGCAACTATGCGATCAACTTCACCGGGAACTCTCTCAACATTCTGCCGCGTCAAATTACGCTTAATACACTTGCCGCAACAAAAACCTATGGCGAACCAGATCCAGCGCTGGCAGTCACTATCACCAATGGCAGCCTTGGAAGTATAACCGTAACCGATGCCCTCAGTGACATCACCGGAACACTGAATCGTCAGACAGGCTCAACACCAGGCATCTACGACATCGCTCTCGGATCAGGTAACAAATCCGGCAACTACGAGATAACCTATACCGCTGACAACAACGCCTTCACCATAACCAGACGCCCGATCAACATTATGGCCAACGCTCTCAGCAAAATCTACGGCGATGCTGACCCCGCATTGAGCTGGCTGGCAGAATCACCGATCATCACTCAGAGAGCTGTCAGCCAGTTCATAGCTCTCAATGCCCCTCCAAGTAATAATCCTGACAACGGTGCCCTCTCTCCAACTCCTGTAACAAAGAATCTTCTTGTCTTTAACAGCAGCAGTCAGTCCCCGGAAGCGGGCTCTCAATATCTCAACAACACCTCCACCGGCTTTACTGCTGCCAATTCAATCGTTGTACCGGAACCTGCGGGCGCACTCTTTGCTATCTCTCTTCCTGCGGAGATGTTTACCCATAATAATCCAGATGCCGTTATCGCTTTCGAGGTAGGCTCAGTCAATGGCTCATCCATTCCAGCCTGGATGTCATTTGATCCAGATCAAAAGGTGATCAGCGGTACACCACCGGATGATGCCATCGGGGATTATCTGGTTGAGGTTATTGCCAAAGATCAGTTTGGTGGTGAAATTCGAACAACTGTAATGGTAAAAGTCGGTTAACAAAGAACAACAGATGCCCATTATCCATACCATCACTCCTGAAAAACTCATCGTTAACAGATTGTTGTATGAACCCCTTATCAAAAATACTCCTGTTCACTGTAATTTTTTCGGCCAGCATCTCCTCTGCGACATCTCTTCCCGATGCTGGCCGGTTGCTCAAGGAGAGTCTTTCTCCACCATCCCTTGTTCCCCGGCAGGCTCCACCAGCTCTTTCTCAACAGGAGAAACCTCTGGAACAAAAAAGAGATAACACGACAATCAAGGTTGCAAGCTTTACCTTTAGAGGAAACACCATCTTTTCCGATGGTGAACTCTCATCGTTAATGGCCACATACCGGGGTAAAGAGTTGACACTTTCCCAGCTTGAAATCGCAGCAACCACAATAACCAATGCCTACAGGAAACAGGGGTATTTTCTTGCATCGCTCTTCTTTCCACCCCAAACAGTGAAACCCGGGGGAACTCTGATCATTGAGGTACAGGAGGGGATACTGGAACAGATCCATGTAGAGACAACCACTGCCGCAACAAGAACTCATGCATCTGTTCTGGAATATTATGCCAATCAGGTACCAACCAACCATCCGATTGACGAACGTTCTCTGACCGCCATGGTCATGAGAACCAATGAACTGCCCAATATCACCTCCCGCATTATGCTGGAACCTGGCTCGAGGCCAGGCACAACAAAGGCAACCCTTCAAGTCAGCGAAGGCAATCCCTCCAGCTTTTCAGTGAATATTGACAACTATGGAAACCAGGCAACCGGAGATAATCATCTCAGTGGCACAATGAATCTTTACTCCCCATTACATGTCGGGGATCAACTCAACCTCCGGTTACAAACATCAACTATCGGGAACCTTCAGACGGTACAGGGCAGCTACACAATGCCATTAATGTCTTACGGAACAAAAATCGGATGTAACTACAGCCAGGTTGGCTATCAGATGGGAGGATTGTTTGAAGCATTGCACGCCAGCGGAAGTGCCCGGAACTTCAGTATCTCACTCGCCCACCCTCTCCTGCGGCAAAACAATTTTGTTCTGAATGCAACAGTTGCTGCAGAAGGAGGTCTGCTCGACGACCGAATCGCAAGCGCCGGCTCCCGCAATCAACGTCTGAATACATCCATTCAGGCTGGCATCAACGGCCTGCAAATGGATAACAATCCGGGCGAAGGCGGCAGTTTTACCTCTTTTTCACTCGGATTTGTTTCTGGAGAGCTGAACATCAGGGACTCGGAAACGCTCACCATCGATCAATCGTCAGGCGGATTGCACACCAATGGAAAATATACCAAGCTGAACATGGCCCTTGCCAGGAGCCAGACACTGTATCATGGATTATCACTCTACACCGGAGCATACGGTCAGTGGAGCAACAATAACCTGGGCAGCTCTGAACAACTCTCCTTGTCCGGGCCAAGCGCAGTCAGGGCATATCAGACCAGTGAATCCTCAGCCGACCGGGCAGTAGTGTCAACGGTTGAACTACGCTATCTCGTCACATCAACCGGAGAGCTTCCGGGCAACATTGAGCTCTCCGCATTTATAGATCACGGTTATGCCGCGCTTCACACCACTCCCTTACCCGACGCTGGCAAAAATATCCGCACCCTCACTGGAGCAGGACTCGGCATCAAATGGTTTGATACCAATAACTACAGCCTGCAATCGACAGTTGGATGGAAAATCGGTGCCGACAACACTCCAGCCGAAGGCCCTTTGGTCTATGCCCAGGCAACTAAATATTTTTAACTGCACTGCTGCTGATCCTTTACCTACAAAATCCAAAGCAAAACATAAATTCGCGAAACAGTATTTTTTTGTGTACACTTTGCTTGCCACAGCCAACAAGAAGAACGGTAACTGACACTTTTAGAAGATCCATGCGCATTTCACGAAAAATAGAGATTGATTACGGCCACACGCTCCCGGGCAGCTTTTCATTCTGCAATCAACTGCACGGCCATCGCGGGGTGATTGTCGCCACAGTTGAAGGCGAATTGATTGATCGCGAGGGGGACAGCGAGCAGGGAATGGTGATGGATTTCAAGTTTCTGAAAGAGATCATGATAGAGCAGATTCACGACAAACTTGATCATGGCTTTGCGGTCTGGAAAAATGATACCGAAGATCTTGACTTTATCGTCAAGCGAAATTCGCGAGTCCTGATCACCGATGAGCCACCAACGGCTGAATGCCTTGCCAAATGGGCGTTCAGCCGGATATGCCACCATCTTCCTCAAGGGGTGACACTGAAACAGCTCCGCTGGTACGAAACTCCAAACAACTGGGCAGACTGCGAAGGCGAATAGATCAATCTCCCGCCAGCTCTTCAGAATCTCACAACAAGAGACTTGCTTTTCTTACTATTTTTCGTAAATTCCATAAATACGTTTTTTATACATTAATTCTGGTGCTAAATAATTAAAGAGATGCGACTCCATGATTTTGACCCGGAAAACAGACCACGAGAGAGGTTTCTCAATAGTGGAGCGGCCTCACTGAGTCCGGCCGAACTCCTGGCAATCATTCTGCGCTCTGGCTCACGACAACTCAACGTCGTTGATACCTGCAACGAAATCATTGCCCGTTTTACCCTTGAGAAGCTCGTCAACATAACCATCGGTGAACTTCAGGAGATCAAAGGTATCGGAGAGACCAAAGCCATGCAAATTGTTGCAGTCTTTGAATTGAACAAGCGGTTGCACTACGTAAAAAACAACAAAAAGAAAATCCAGTCAGCAAGGGATATTTTTGAATACATGGCTAACCGAATCCCTGATGAAACAAAGGAGCACCTTTTTGTTTTGCACCTCAATACCAAAAACCAGATCACCAAAACCGAACTGGTCTCTGTAGGAACGCTCAACGCCGCGCTCATTCACCCCCGCGAAGTGTTCAAGGCGGCAATCAAAGAGAGTTCACACGCCATTATCCTTGTGCACAACCACCCTTCCGGCGATGTTGAGCCAAGCAATGCCGACAAGCAGATTACGGAACTTCTGAAAAAGGGAAGCGCCGTCATACAGATTGAGCTGCTTGACCATATCATTATCGGAAAAACAGAGTGGTTCAGCTTTCGGGAGAGCAGCCTGCTGTGATGGCGATATGAGCAGCATCACGTAGTTGCACGATCTTAATTCACAGCACTTACAGACAGTATGAAAAGCCCCGAAAGGACCATTCTTTCAATCCACCCAACTTCTCTGACACCTCAATAATGAAACACATCATCATCATAACCGGCGCTGGCAAGGGAATCGGCAGATCCATTGCCCTTGATTTTGCAAAAGCCTCAACAACATATCGCGATTTTGAGCCTGTGCTGATCCTCGTTTCGAGAACGCTTTCGGATCTCGAAACTGTTGGGGTTCAATGCCGCGATTTCGGTGCAGCAGTGGATATCATCCAGGCAGACATTGCCGATATGGCGCAGATCAATCAGCTCGTCAGCATCACACTGGAACGCCACGGCACCATTGACTGCCTGGTGAACAATGCGGGGGTTGGCCGATTCAAGCCATTCACTGAATTGACCGTGGATGACTATGAATACACGATGGCAACCAATCTGAAGGGCACATTTTTCCTCACCCAGAAGGTTTTCCCTGTCATGGAAAAGAACAAGTCGGGCCACATCTTCTTTATCACCTCCATCGCTGCCGAGACTGCCTTCAAAAGCTCTTCACTCTACTCCATGTCCAAATTCGGACAGAAGGGGTTTCTTGAAGCCATCCGGCTCTATGCAAAGAGCTGTAATGTCAAAATTACCAATGTGATGCCTGGCGCTGTCTATACTCCAATGTGGGGAGAGGTTCCTGAGGCGATGAAGGCTGTCATGATGATGCCTGAAGATATTTCGGGACCTCTGGTCAATGCCTATCTCCTGCCGCAGCGGACATCGGTGGAAGAGCTGGTCATCAGGCCAGTAGGTGGCGATATCAATGAATGAACAAACCGCACTCAAATGTGGGAAAGCCGCTTTTTTCCTTTATTTTAAGGTTCACCTTTTACAATTGCTGAACATACATCACCATGAGTTTGAAAGAAAAAATAGATCAGGATCTGAAAAGTTCGATGAAAAGTGGCGATAAAACCCGCCTCAATGCCGTCCGCTCAATTCGTGCAGCGCTGCTGGAAAAAGAGGTCTCCATCCGTGTTGGCGGCACTGCCGTACTGACAGAAGAGCAGGAGCTGGAGGTGCTGGTGAGTCTCGCAAAAAAACGGCGTGATGCCATTGAGCAATTTACTGCCGGCAATCGTCTCGACCTCGCCGAAACAGAGCAGGCCGAGTTGGCTGTGCTCGATGAGTATCTTCCTGCACCGCTCTCTGACGAGGAGGTCACGGCAGTAATAGAGAATATTATCACGACAACAGGCGCTGCATCCATGAAAGAGATGGGCAAGGTGATGGCTGAAGCGATGAAAGCGCTAAAAGGAAAGGCTGATGGCACCAAGGTTCAGCAGATTGTCAAGTCACTGCTTTCAGCATAACCCCTTCCATCGATCATTATGCTTGATATCAACTATATTCGCCAGAATCCAGATGCAGTTGTGGCTATGCTGCACAACCGGCAACTCTCCGCAGAGGAGCCAAAACTGCACCGGGTGCTTGAGTGCGACAAAGAGCGCAAAGAGCTTGTACAGCGTTCAGATGAACAGAAAGCGCTGCGCAACAAAGTCTCCAAAGAGGTTGCCGAGATGAAAAAGCAGGGAAGCGGTTCGCCGGATGAGCTGATCATTCAGATGAAATCGGTCTCCGAAGAGATTGCCCGTATGGATAGCGCGCTCGGCCAGCTTGAAGAGGAGATAGAGAATATTCTTCTGGCGCTGCCCAATAAACTGCACGCTTCAGTGCCAACCGGACGGAGCGCTGCTGACAACCAGATTTTTGGAGAGCCGATCGCCTTTGTGCATAACCTTGACTTTCCAGTTAAAAACCACCTTGAACTGGGCAAATCCCTCGGCATTCTCGATTTCGAGCGCGGCGCCAAGGTGAGCGGCGCAGGGTTCCCTGTATACATTGGCAAAGGAGCCCGTCTGGAACGATCCCTGATCAACTTCATGCTCGATACGCATAGCGAACGCCATGGCTATACCGAGGTCTTCCCGCCATTTCTTGTCAATCAGGAGTCGCTGAGAGGAACCGGACAGTGGCCAAAATTTGCGGACCAGCTCTACCACATCGGTGAAGATGACCTCTATGCCATACCGACCGCTGAGGTACCAGTCACCAACCTCCATCGGGGGGAGATGCTTGATACCGCAACCCTGCCAATCTCCTATACCGCCTACTCAGCCTGTTTCCGCCGCGAAGCGGGAAGTTATGGCAAGGATACACGCGGGTTCCTCAGAGTGCATCAGTTCAACAAGGTTGAGATGGTGAAGTTTACCCGACCAGAAGAGTCGTACGCAGCGCTTGAGGAGATTCGCTCCCATGCTGAAGCAATTCTCGTGGCGCTGAAGATCCCCTACCGCGTCCTGCTGCTCTGCAGTGGCGACATCAGCGCCAACGCAACAAAATGTTACGACATTGAGGTGTGGTCTCCAGCGGAACAGAAATACCTTGAGGCATCAAGCTGCTCAAACTTTGAGGATTACCAGGCAAGAAGATCGAACATCCGTTTCAAGCCCGACAGCAAATCAAAACCGGAGTTCGTACACACCATGAACGGCTCAGGCCTCGCAACATCCCGACTCATGGTCTCCCTGCTTGAGCACTATCAGACAGCGGAGGGCCATATCAAGGTACCGGAGGCATTGCAGCGCTACACCGGATTTGAAGAGATATAAAACCTGGGAACCTGGGAACCTGGGAACGCCGAGCTCCCAGACCTAAATCATGGTTCAAGACGATCAAGAAAACTCCTTACCATCCCGCTCACCGTTGCTACATCAATAAGAAAAGCATCGTGACCATAAGGCTCATCCAGGTAGAGAATCCTTGAGTTTGGCATAAGTCGGGCAAGCTCCTCCTGCTCCTCTTTGGGATAGAGAATGTCAGAATTAATGGAGAGAATCTCAATCGGTAATTTCATGGAGCGCAACACCTCTTCGTACTCTCCCCTGCCTCGGGCAAGATCGTGCATATCCATAGCTTTTGTGAGCGTGATGTAGCTATTGGCATCAAACCGCTCAACAAGTTTTCTCCCCTGATGATGGAGATAACTCTCCACCTTAAAGATTGTGTGAGCTTTTCCATCCTGAACCGACCTCCCAAAACGCGACTGAAAGTTTTCAAAGCTTCGATAGGTACACATCGCCATCATCCTTGCGGCGGCAAGACCTTTCGCCGGCGGATGAGCCTCATCGTACCAGCCACCATTCCAGTCACGATCAGCAGAGATGGCCTGCCGTTGCGCTTCACTCTGCCCGATACACCACGACGAGTGGCGTCCTGATGCCCCCATTGGCATCAGCGCCTGAACCACCTCAGGATAGAGAAATCCCCACTCCAGCACCTGCATCCCGCCAAGAGAGGCACCAACCGCAAGTTTGACCCGCTCAATACCAAGTCCGGCAAGGAGGAGGCGCTGAACATGCACCATATCCCTGATGGTGACCAGTGGAAAATCAGGACCATAATTGCTCCCGGTCACTGGATTCAGGGAGGTGGGGCCGGTTGTGCCATAACAACTCCCAAGCACATTGGTACAGATAATGAAATCAAGAGAGTCATCAAAAGCGCCTCCTCTGGAAAACATCCCTTCCCACCAGGCATCAGCATCAGCGGAGCCAGTAAGCGCCTGACAGACCAGAATAACATTATCTTTCCGGCCATTGAGTCTGCCCCACGTCCTGTACGCTATACGCAACGAGGGTAGCAGGCCACCAAGCTCTGTGGTAAAGGGTTCACTCACATCGAAATAGCGGGTTTTTTCTGAAATGAACCCAGTGTATGCTCTCATGCGCTTCTTATCGTTTTGCAAAACTTTTGTTCAAAAGCCACCTTGAGAGTGGCGCTATCGCTTCCGGAGTGCGCAACAGCACTGAGTATGAGCAAAGGAGTACAGAAAAATATCTGAAGTGAGGTATGAACCCAAAAAGAGGCATACATACCATCATCATTCCCGGTAATCGCTCCGGGGTGGAATTGGCACCGATCATTGTGCAATGATGGTTGCCAAGGCTTCTCTGGGCCAGTCCCTCCGCCTTTCTGGATGATAGCTTGAAATCCTGAAAAGAACATTTAGTATGGCCAATCTACAACAGGGAATAGTATTTTACAAACGACCTGAGTATCACAATGCACATAACCTGATTTATTACCGTACCCTTATGATCACAGCACGAGAACTTGCCCTGAATGTCCTGCAGTCACTTGAAACCGGTACCGAACACTCCGACAAGCTTCTGCACAGAGCTTTGCAGCACACAGCACTGAACCGGGTTGACCGGGCTCTCTCGACGGCACTGGTGAATGGGGTGCTTCGCTACCGACTTCAGCTCGATTTTATTATCGGCCATTTTTATCATCACAATCTTGAAAAAGCAGCCTCTGTCCTCAAAAACATTCTTCGAATCGGAGTCTATCAGATTCTCTTTCTCAGCAAAGTCCCCGACTGGGCCGCTGTCAATGAATGCGTGAAACTTGCCAGAAAATATAAAGGCGAGCGCATGTCGAAATTGGTCAACGGTGTCCTGCGAAAAATCACTCCGGAAAGCGTCACCCTCGATGAGTGGCTGAAAGAGAAAAAGCCGGAAGAGCAGCTTGCGATCCGATACTCACACCCGCAGTGGCTGATTGAGCGCTGGATAACGATATTCGGAAAGGAAAAAACTGAGTCTATCCTGCTATACAACAATCAGTTTCCACTTTTTGGATTCAGGATCAACTGCCTGAAAAGCTCGGCAGAGACACTCTTTGCCAACACCGATCCTGCTGCTGAATACGAAGAGTGCAATATTGAAAACTTCTTCCTTTCAAAAGATTTCAACCGCTTTGAGCCAGCCGTGACCAATGGACTCCTCACCGTCCAGAATCCAACACAGGGGCTCGCCTGCCTGCTGCTCAACCCTGTTCCCGGAAGCGTTGTGCTTGACCTCTGCTCGGCACCAGGAGGCAAGGCCACCTTTATGGCTGAGCTTATGCAGAACAAAGGGCAAATTCTCGCCGTTGACCGCTACGACAAAAAACTTCCTAAAATAGAGGCTCATGCCAACACTCTCGGCATTACCATAATCACCACAGCCGCCGCCGATGCCCGGAGCTATCAGCCTGAAGTCCATCCTGATGCCATTCTGCTTGACGCTCCCTGTTCAGGGACAGGAGTCCTTGGCCGACGTGCGGAGCTGCGCTGGAAGCTGAGCCCTGAGATGCTGCACGAGCTCCGGATACTGCAAGCAGAGCTCCTGGATCACGCCGCAGAGCTGCTTCATGAGGGTGGAGCGCTGCTCTATGCCACCTGCTCCATTGAACCGGAAGAGAACTCGCTGCAAATTGAGGCATTTCTGCAGAGGCATCCTGATTTTATTGCTGACCCTGAAGAGCTGTGCCTCACCCTGCCAGGCGACTATCCCGGTTTTGACGGCGGGTTCTGTCAGCGACTGCAGAAAAAAGCAAGGTAGAGAGATGCAGAGTCTGGACAATCACTACCGGAGAGTTCTGGAGAGTTTCCTGAACTATATCCTTGTCGAGCGCAATTTTTCGACCAACACCAGGGAGTCGTACAACAATGACCTCAAGCGTTACCTGCTCTTCATGCAACAACAATCAAGGGCGATTGAGGCTATAACGGCTGAACATATTGAGGAGTTTATCACGGAGCTGTACAGCCTTGGGCTGGAAGCAAGTTCAATGGCCAGAAACATCTCGGCAATCCGCTCACTGCACAAATTTCTGCTCATCGAACGCACGACCACGCTCAACCCGACGGAGAGGCTCCACCAGCCAAAACTGGGGCGATACCTGCCAGACGTGCTTACCATTGATGAAACCCTGCGAATTCTGGATGCGCCACTCACCCACCAGCCCCCCGGCAAATACCTTCTGCGAGACAAGGCAATGCTGGAGCTCCTCTACGCAACAGGGGTCAGGGTGAGTGAGCTGATCACCATCCAGCAGCAAAATCTCTACCTCGACGAAGGTTTTATCAGGATTTTTGGCAAGGGATCAAAAGAGAGGCTGGTACCCGTCGGCAGCTCGGCAATTGCATGGGTAACCCGCTACCGGAGGGAGCTGCGGATCGCTCTGGTGCAGAAAAACTCTGATGACTACCTCTTTCTCAATGCGCGGGGAGTAAAGCTGACGCGCATGGCTCTTTTTGACATTGTCCGAAAGTATGCCGTCGCGGCAGGCATCGAAAAAAAGATCAGCCCCCACACCTTCCGCCACAGCTTCGCCACCCATCTTCTCGAAGGCGGAGCCGATCTCCGCTGCGTCCAGGAGATGCTGGGCCACAGCTCCATTGCCACAACCCAGATCTACACCCACATCGACCGAGCCTTTATCAAAGAGGTGCACAAAACCTTCCACCCTCGAGGTTAGCGGGAGGAGATTAATCCAACCTCCCTGAATCTTATTTGAAGGAGGCCATCGTTTCAATGATAATGCGCTTTTTGTCATGGCTCTCCATCTCGATTTTGAGGGCTGAAAGGGTCATGTTCACGTCAACAAAGAAAAAGAGCAGCGAAAAACTCAGGCTGAGCATACTGACAATAAATATCGCCGACAGCAACATCGGAAGATCGAGATTGACCAGTGCGCTCAAAAAGAGAAGGATAATAAGCCAGCTCGCTCCAAAACAGGTAATACAAGCCAGAAGAATCGCAATCCTTATATAGCGTGCCCGTTTCCATAAAATGGCCACCTCTTTATTGATTCTGATGATATAGGATTCGGGGTAAGACTGAAGATCGTCCAGAAGTGATCGTGAACGGTCAATAATCCGGCCAAGCCTGTTGGTCATGGTGAGCAGCAGAAGACCGAGGCCCGATATGAGAATCATCGGGCCAATTGCGGTTTGAAGAATAGGGACAAGCTCCCTGAATGATGTAGCTGACATAATAGACGGGCGACAACCTCAACCCTTTCTTTTCTTTTTGTTGCCTGTAAAGAATGATGTCTCTTTACCTGCTGGTTTATAAGGCTTTTTAAAACTTTTTTTAGCGCCATAAGGTGACTCGCGCTCCTGATCTTCCATTTTGGAGAGCCGCAACTGACGGCCACAGACCCTCACCTTTCGTAACTCATGAAAGACATTATCCGGCAGACCCTGAGGAAGCTCAACCGTGCTATACCCCTCATTGATGGAGATATGACCAACAGACTCGGGATCAAGACCAACTTCGTTCAGAATAGCCCCAAGAATATTGCCCGCCTTGACACCATGCTCACTGCCAACCTCAAGACGGTATCTCTCCTTGCCTTCGTCGCCATAAGATTCACCCTTCCCTCTTCTTTTCACCGGCGCGCGATCCCGATCTGAACCACGATCTCTGTCGAAACCACGATCCCGGCTGCCAGCGCTCTCTCTCTCTTCGTGAAATTTTGGCCTCTCTGGCTTGTTGGAGAGAAGAAGCGGTGTTTCCCCCTGTACCATTGAGGCAAGCGCTGCGGCAGCGTCAAGTACAGGAACATCGTGCTCCTGGCAATACTGCTCAATAAGATTGGTGAAAAAGCCCAGATCTTCTGCTGCAATCCTGTCGGTAATGCGCTGGTTGAACTTGGCAATCCTCTTGTTGTTGATCACCTCCGTCGTCGGAAGCACCATCAGCTCAATGCGGCTGTGCGTCGCCCGTTCAATGGAGTTAAGCATGTTTCTTTCTCTTGGAGAGACAAACAGAATGGCATCTCCGGCACGACCGGCACGACCCGTACGTCCAATACGGTGAACATAAGATTCCGTGTCAGATGGTATATCGTAATTGATCACATGGCTGATGCGCTCCACGTCGAGGCCGCGAGCCGCAACATCGGTTGCAATAACAATATGCAAGATTCCGCTCTTGAGTTGCTCAACGGTACGTTCACGCTGACTCTGTGGCATATCGCCATTCAGCGCAGCAGCTCCATATCCCCTTGCCTGAAGTTTTTCAGCAAGCTCAATCGTCATGGTTTTTGTTCGCACAAAAATGAGCATCCCGTCAAATGGCTCAACTTCAAGAATTCTGGTCAGAATATCAATCTTGTGGCTGCCACCAACAATCCAGTAGCGCTGACGAATGGTGTCAACCGTTGTGGTTTTGGTCTGTATGGTCACCTCTGCGGGGTTGTTCAGGTACTTCTGCGCAATACGACGAATCGGAGATGGCATGGTAGCCGAGAAGAGGGCAACCTGGCGATCTTTGGGTGTCTGCTCAAGAATCCACTCGACATCGTCAATAAATCCCATCCGAAGCATCTCGTCAGCCTCGTCCAGCACCAGGCATTTGAGGGTGTTAAGGTTAAGTGTACCGCGACGGATATGATCCATCACACGACCGGGTGTTCCAACAATAACGTGCACTCCCCGCCTCAGCATACGAAGCTGAATGCCATAATCCTGCCCGCCATAAATCGGGACAACGTGAAAACCCTTGAGATATTCAGCATAACGCTGAAACGCCTCAGCAACCTGTATAGCGAGTTCCCGTGTAGGGGCAAGCACCAGCGCCTGGGGTTCGGCCTGCTCAAGGTCGATATTAGAGAGTATCGGGAGCGCAAAAGCGGCAGTTTTTCCTGTGCCGGTCTGTGCTTGACCGAGAACATCACGTCCTTCGAGAATAAGGGGAATGGTCTGAGCCTGAATAGGTGTCGGGTTTTCGTACCCAACCTCCTGAAGCGCTCTCATTAAAGGCTCGATAAGCTGAAGGGCGCTAAAATCCTGCGGCAAGAGTTGCTGTTCTTTCATTTTTGTTTTCCTTTCCGGATCATTGATAAAAAAGCCTCGCATGAGGCGCGAGTGGCAGCAATGCAGGAAAGAAAAACATGAAGAAGAGTTCTCATCAACCGAAAACATCGGGGCAACTTCCGGCAAAGCCGAAGGCCATCGTATCCATCACAAACGCCAAAAATTTACACCCAGTAGCAGAATAAATTTTTCAGCGTCCTTTCTTAGCATATTCACCACGCATTAAAACGAATCTATAGTACTATTTTTTTTTGTAAATGACGAATATATTTTCACTGGAGGAAAACCTCCCGCTGCTCTGGAGCAGGTAAGTTCTCTCCCGCAGCACCTCCTCTTCATTCCCCTCCCCTGGAGGGGATTTGCTCTCCCGCAGCTCCTCCTCTTCATTCCCCTCCCTTGGAGGGGTGCCCCGCAGGGGCGGGGTGGTTATCGCCATCTGAAGGAAATAATAT
>SZYA01000015.1 GCA_005843815.1 Chlorobium sp. | reverse complement strand
TCACCAGAACCCCCTCAATCTCCAGTTTCGGATTGAGATGCTTGCGGACAATGCTGATGGTATTAAGCAGTTTACCCAAACCCTCCAGCGCATAATATTCGGCTTGAACCGGAATCAGCACAGAATCCGCCGCCGTAAGCGAATTCAGGGTAATCAACCCGAGGGATGGTGGACAATCGATAATAATGTAATCGTATCGGTCGCGAATACTTTTGAGCGCCTTCTGCATCACATACTCGCGCTCCTTCATGTTCACCAGTTCAACCTCCATACCGACAAGATTGACATTCGAGGGAAGCACATCCAGATACTCCAGACTGGATGATTTTATGGCATCCTGTATATCGCCCCCCTTTACCATCACCTGGTAAAAGGTATTATCAATCTCATCGCCTATCTCAAGACCAAATCCAGAGGTAGCATTGGCTTGTGGATCGATATCGATAAGCAATGTCCTGAACTCAGAAATAGCAATCGAAGCGGCTATATTGACAGAAGTGGTTGTTTTTCCAACCCCCCCCTTCTGGTTTGCAATCGCAATAACTCTGCCCATGTACTAACCAGGGAAATTTACAGCAGTTGAAGTTTCATCATGACTACCTGCATTATAATACTTACAGCAACGAATACAAATTTTAATCTTGTGTTATGAACAGACTGAAAAAGTAATTCTTTAAAATACAAACAGTTGATCTTGCTGAAACATTGCGGGGAAAAATCTTTGTCGCCGTTTTCTCCGGCAATATATCTAACTCAGGGCAGGATTGTTTGCCTGAATGATTCCAGGAAGTGAGGCACTGCCCGGGCGAAAATTCATTCTCAACAATCCCTATGTCTCTCAAGGCAAAGTTACGGGGTTGTAAAAAAAGAAAAGCATATTGGAAAGTTTCAGAAAATAACTCTTTTTGAGGCTGAGTATTTTTGTACAGAAGTCGCCATAACACTCTCTCAACCTCTCCCGTCATGATCGGAAACCCACTCTTGCCAGAAATCAGGGAGCTGATTGAACAGCGCAACTTCAGTGCTCTCCAGAGAATTTTCAACGACTGGCTGCCGGTTGACCTCGCTGAACTTATCTCCGATCTGCCCGAAAGCGAACAGGGGATCCTCTTTCGGCTGCTTCAAAAAGATATTGCAACCGAAACCTTTGAATATCTCGATTTTGACTCGCAGCAGAACCTGCTGACTGCGCTCACCAAAAAGGATGTCACCCACATTCTCAACAGCATGTCGGCCGATGACCGTACCGCCCTGCTTGAAGAGCTGCCGGGCCCTGTTGTACAGGAGCTGCTGAAACTGCTCTCCTTCAAAGAGTTCAAGATTGCAAAAACCCTGCTGGCTTATGCTGAAGGAAGTGTTGGACGCCTCATGTCGCCCGACTACCTCAGCGTGAAAAAAGATTGGGATATCGACCAGGTGCTCCACTACATCCGCACCTACGGCCATGAGAGCGAAACGCTGAACGTCATCTACGTCGTGGATGATATCGGCAAGCTCAAGGGTGAATTAATGGCAAGGGAACTCCTGCTCTCTGCCCCTGAAAAAAAGGTGAGCGAGATTATTGACGAAGACAAGATGATCACCCTGACCGCTGCACAAGATCAGGCCGATGCACTCGATGCCTTCAAGCGCTACGACAGCGTTGCCCTGCCGGTTGTCGATTCCAACGGCTACCTGATCGGCGTTGTGACTGTTGACGATATGCTCGATGTTGCCGAAGAGGAGGAGACTGAAGACATCCAGAAATTCGGCGGTATCGAAGCGCTTGAAGAGCCTTACATCGATCTGCCGATACCCCAGCTTATAAAAAAACGGGCTGTCTGGCTGGTTATCCTTTTTGTCGGGGAGATGCTGACTGCCTCGGCAATGGCATTTTTCCAGGACGAGATGGCAAAAGCCATTGTTCTGGCAACCTTTATACCGCTCATCATGTCGAGCGGAGGCAACTCCGGCTCACAGGCAGCCTCGCTCATCATCCGCTCACTCTCACTTGGAGAGATAACCATCAGTGACTGGTGGAAAGTGATGCGCCGCGAACTTGCCTCCGGTCTGGCGCTCGGTTGTATCCTCGGCCTGATCGGAGTCTTCAGGGTGATTATCTGGGCAATGGCATTTGGCCATCTCAACACACAATGGCTCTATATCAGCTTTACCATCGGACTCTCACTGGTGGGTATTGTGCTTTTCGGCACCCTCACCGGTTCAATGCTTCCCTTGCTGCTGAAGCGGTTGGGCCTCGACCCGGCAGTCTCTTCAGCGCCCTTCGTGGCAACACTGGTGGATGTTACTGGAATTGTAATCTACTTCAGCGTGGCATCGCTCCTGTTGGGCGGAATTCTTCTCTGAACAAACAGTATGACCCTATGGAACAGGAACGAGAATCACTGGATTTTGACATCGTATTTGTCGGAGCAGGGCCAGCAAACCTGGCCTCGGCCATCCACCTGCAGCGCCTGATCAAGCACCACAATGCTCAGTCAGCAAACCCGCTCGACCCCACCATAGCAACCATTGATAAAGGGCGATACGCGGGCGCACACCTGCTCTCTGGAGCGCTGCTTGACCCGAGAGCCCTTGATGAATTTTTTCCCGACTATCGCCAGCAGGGTTGCCCGATTGAAGCCACCGTCAGCAATGAATCCATCTGGTTTCTGCAAAGCAAGAGGAAATTCCCACTCCCTTTTATCCCCGAACCGTTCAGCAACAAAAACTCACTGGTCGTCTCCCTCAGCCGCCTCGGCGCATGGCTGGCTGAAAAAGTCGAAGAGGAGGGCATACAGCTTTTCGACAACACTGCGGCCTCAGCTCCCTTTATCGAAAACGGCAGACTTGCTGGCATCATGACCGACGATAAAGGGCTCGACAAAACCGGCAATCAAAAATCCGGCTACGAACCGGGATTGCTGCTGAAAAGCAAGGTAACGGTGATCGGTGAAGGATCAGACGGATCGCTCACCCGACAGATTGGCAAACATTTTCCGACCAATAGCCCTCCGCAACGGTACGAAACCGGGGTAAAAGAGACCTGGCGGATACCCGAAGGACGAGTCGTTGCCGGAGAGGTTCACCACACCTTTGGCTTCCCTTTTGAGGCGGATATGTACGGCGGCGGCTGGCTCTACGCCTTCTCCCCGACTCTTGTCTCTATCGGATGTATCTCCTCATTGAGCCCTGATTCACCAGTATGCGACCCCCATCTCAACCTCCAGCGCTTCAAACTTCACCCGCTGATGGCCAACATCCTCAAATCCGGACAAATGGTTGAAGCAGGGGCAAGAACCATAACCTCCGGCGGCTTTGACACTATGCCACCGCTCTACGGACCGGGCTATCTCCTCACCGGCGAATCGGCAGGAATGGTGAACATGCAGCGACACAAAGGGATACACCTTGCCATGAAGTCGGGGCTCATTGCCGCCGAAACCCTCTTTGAAGCGCTGCTGCACGACGATTTTTCAACTGAACGGCTGAAAAGCTGCGACGAAAGGTTCAGAAATTCATGGGCTTACGACGAACTGTACGCCGCCAGAAACTACCGCAAAGCGTTTGACAACGGGCTCTATCCCGGATTGATCCAGGCAGGGCTCCAGCTCAGCTTTCCTGGCCTCTCCGTGAAAAAAAAGCAGATAAGCATCCCGGGCTTTTCACCTTTCCCCAACATTGAACTAAAAAAAAACAGAAGCGCTGCCGCCGCAATACCGGAGTTTCGGTCAGATGGCATCAGAACGTTCAGCAAAGAGAGAGCTCTCTTCAACTCAGGTGTCATGCACGAAGAGAACCAGCCCTGCCACCTGCGCATCAAGGCTGAAGATATTGCCGAGATCTGCCTGAAAAAGTGCACCATCGAGTTCGGCAACCCCTGCCAGCACTTCTGCCCAGCAGCGGTGTATGAAATCATTACAGAGCCAGCCCCAGCGCTCAAGCTCAACCCGTCGAACTGCCTCCACTGCAAAACCTGTGACGTTGCGGACCCTTATGGGGTGATTACGTGGAGAGTGCCTGAAGGTGGCGGTGGGCCGGGGTATAAGATGAGCTGAGGGCAAAATTGACTTGAAAGAGTCAGGTGCAGAAAAAACATGTTGTGTATAGACAAGTACTGCCTTGATGGATTTGCCATCATCACTTTTTTACAGAGAAATATCCTTCTTTTCAGATTATTCACTACCTTGGGGGATGGATACAGGCGGTAAAAAGCCAAAAGAGAGACAATAATGGAAGCACCAGACAATCAGTCACCCCTTCAGGAACAGAGTCCTGTCGAAACGCAGGTATCGGCATCGCCTTCAGAGAGGAACACTGGCTTTTTTCAGGACGATAACGGCTCAGCCTCCTCCTTGCGCATGATGTGTATGGTCTCTCTGATGGGTGCCATAATGTTTGGACTGCTGACTCTCTCTCTTTCTCTCAAAGGAATAAATGATGGAGGGAATGGTATATACTTCACCCTGATATCCCTTGTTGGCGCATTTGCACCC
>SZYA01000026.1 GCA_005843815.1 Chlorobium sp. | reverse complement strand
GCCCTGAAGGGCAAGGTTTTCTGCGAATTTTCGATAAAAATTCAAACAACCTCCCGCCATCTTCTTCATATTCATGGTTAATTGCATTGCGCAATTCTCGAATCATTTTCCAACGCATTGCACTGTCAAGAATACCAATTTTTTCCATGTACAATAACACAAAGCTGAATGGCTCTGTCTCTTGTTCTTCTTCACGAGCTATAGCGCGCATCAACTTGCCGAGATGTTCCTGAAACTCGCTAAACCTCACTCTGAATGCCGCCAGCGCCTCATGTTGCTCCGGTGTCAAGGCATCGAAATCTTCGACCGGGACAATGCGCAAAATTTGCTCATAGGAGTAATTGAGATAATTGCGCATTCGTAGTAAATAATCTACCCTTTTCCGGATTAGCTGAACATTGCTCCTCATATCCGTACACCCTGCGTTTTGGCTATGTTGGCAATAATGGCGCTATCCAGAGGCTGACGAACGATTAAATCAACAGGCATCTCCAGTTGCTCTTCCAGAGTAATTTTGCACGATAGTTCATCAAGTAATCGGTGCTTTGTTGTTTCAACATACAAATCAACATCTCCCCCTTTTTTCTGATCGTCAAGACGGGAGCCAAAAAGCCAGATAACGGCTGATTGCCCTAAACATCGCTGAACCTCCTTTTTTATGGTGTTAATTTGAGCTGTTGTCAAGCGCATGACACTCTTTTTTTGATGTTATGAAGAGCTGAGTAAGGATAAAAGGCTCAAGGTTAAAAATACAAAGCGTAAGGGATTCAAGAAATTGTAATTTATCTCAGGACGGCGAATTTAATAGTGCCTTAAAGTGGAGCCCGGCGACCATTTTCAGCTCCACCCCCTGCTCCCGTTCCGAAACAGTGGCGTTGATCAACGAAATCAGCAAATCCTTGTTCTCTTCGCTGCCAGTTGAGCATCAACCTACCGCAGCTCATCAAGCGGCTTGCCGAATCGTCTGGCGATATAGGATGCGCAGGATACGCCAGAATAGGTGACGGCTATGACACCCTGCCCCGGAAAGGTGCTGTCCCCCGCAGCAAAAAGGTTTTTCACTGGAGTTGTATTCTGGGGTTTCTGCAAAATGTTTTGACCCGATTTAAGCAGGGGCCCATAAGAGCCTTTGAAGCGATTAAGGTAACGCTGATGCGTCAGTGGTGTAGCAAGAACTTTCAGATCAACCGCTTTTGAAAGGCCAGGGAGAATTCGTTCCGTCCTTGCAATAATCCCGGCAGCCACCTCCTCTTTGGCGCTCTTGTAGGCACTGCTTCCTCGCTCATACTGCGTCCACTGCTCCACCTCTCCGGTCACAAAGGCATGAACAATATGCTTGCCAGGAGGTGCCAGAGATGGGTCAAGAATTGTCGGGGCAGAAAAATAGATGGTTCCGCCCAGCTTGTCGTAGCTCTTCCAGTCATCAACAAGAATATGGTGCACATCAAATCCGGCGGGAATAACGGCGGCATCGACACCAAGAAAAAGCTGAAACCAGCTTGGTGCCTGTAGAAACCGCTTTTCATCTACCCGATATCGCGAATCGGCAACAAGCCGGTTGAAGGTATCCCAAACGGTGGCGTTACTGATAACAGCTCTGGTATAATGCTCCGTGCCGTCAGCAAGCCTGACCCCGCGCGCCTCTCCATGGTCGACCAGAATCTCTGTCACCTCGGATTGATAACGGATAGCGCCCCCAAATTTCTCGATCCCCTGGCATAAGGCAGCAGGAATGGCTCCAGCTCCCCCTACTGGGTAATTGATTCCGCCAAAATGTCGATCGGCAAGACAGATACCCGCATTGACCAACGGTGTTGAAACTGCGTCCTGTACTGCCCAGGAGTAGGCTTCTATATCAATGAAATGCAGCAGCTCCTCATCACGAATATACCTCCGTGCCGTTTTCCCCATTGATCGGAAGGTCTTCAAGGCAAGCGCCACCGTCTTGAGGGGAAAAGCGCCACCAACCGAGAGCAGATGTGTTACATCCTCAAGCGAGCCGGCGGGCAGTGAACTGATAATCTCATGAACCTCATCAAGTTCACGGTAAAACTTTGTAATTCCCTCAGCTTCATGAGGAAAGCGGGCAGCAAGAGCCCCAAGAAATGCCAATCGATCATAACAAGCCGCTACGGCAAAACCCTCTGGCAAATGATAATGAATCTGTACCGGATCGGGAATCGTGCGAACCTCAACCCCCAGCTTCCTGAATATTCTGGTGTGCAGATTCAGTGTACCGCTGGTGCCATTTTCACCGAAGCCATAAAACACCGACGCTCCGGCATCAAACCGGTAACCATCCCGCAGAAAAGAGGAGCAACTGCCACCGGGATAACGATTCTTTTCGAACACCAGCGTCGAAATGCCCCTCTCCTGGAGCAGCGCCGCTGCGGTCAACCCTCCAATACCGGAGCCAATAACGATGACATCAGACGATTGAGTTGTGGAAGCCATCGAGGAGTGGTTGTTAAAGTTGACAGATGACGAAAGCCTGGAAATGGCTTGAAATATATCGTTTTAAATTATGTTTGAAGCGGTTTTTATTTTTCTTGTCTGATAAATCGGTATCCAGAAGGAGATAGATGCTCTGAAAGAGAAGACCAAAAAAAAGAGATGTAACACTGTTTACTGAAAAACATTTATATTTGCATAAGTATTTTCAACGCGGAGTGAAGTTTTAAGAGATCAACGACATCTGAACCCGGAAGATTTCAGCTTATGGACAAACCCGATCCAGCTCAACAGAGAATTAATATGCAAACTCATGAGCTACTCTCCCCGGCAGAGCATAAAAAACAGATCGAGTTTCAGAATGAAGCCGTCGTTCACCTCCATGCGCTTTATAACTATGCGCTTCATATAACCATGAATCCCGATGATGCGGAGGATTTGGTGCAGGATACCTATCTCAAAGCCTATCGTTTTTTTAATTCTTTTGAGCGGGGAACAAACTGCAAGGCGTGGTTGTTTAAAATTTTGAAGAATAACTATATAAACATTTTTCGAAAAAACTCGAAGGAACCTGGCAAGGTAGATTATGACCTTATCAAGGACTTTTACCATTCGATCAAGGATACCCGAAGGGACACAACTGAGGCTGACAGCGACTATTTCCATACCATGCTGCACGAAGAGGTCTATCAGGCCCTTCTCTCACTACCGGAAGAGTTCAGGGAGGTGATTCAGTTATGTGATATTGAGGGCTTTACTTATGAGGAGATCGCAAATATGGTGGATAGTCCCATCGGCACCGTCAGATCACGACTGTTCAGGGGAAGAAAACTGCTTCGTGCTCAGCTTGAAGGATATGCCAGAACCAATGGCTTTACTACTGATACAGATCAATAAACTGAAGATGCACAACTTACTTACACTATGAACTGTAATGAAGCCCTCCTGCTCATAAGTGCTGCTGTAGACGGTGAGCTCTCTTTTACTGAGAAACAGCAGTTTCTCCTGCACATCTCGAAATGCGAGGGGTGTTACGGAGAGTTTGACGATGCCCAAAGAACCAAAATGATCATCAAGGAGAGGGTCGTTCGCTTTAAAGCACCTCAAACCCTTATTAATTCTATCATGCAACTCACGTCACTCAGCCCAAAAGAGACGTTCTGAAACAAAAAATTTTGCCAGAGATACATCGAAACGCTTCTCGTCGTAACGATTGTTATCATAATGATTATTATGCTCACGAACAAGCACTGGAAGGCAAAAAACACAACACTATAGAGAACCCCGTTTGATCATGGACAAAACAATTACTATCACTACCGAAGAGGTAACCAAGTGGAACCTTATTTTACCGGACGAAATGCTTGAAGCAGTTTCCAATAGATTCAAGCTTCTCTCCGAACCAATGAGACTTAAAATATTACGCTCCCTCTGTGAGCGGGAACGCACTGTTCAGGATATCGTCAATACCATCAACGCAAACCAGGCAAACGTCTCCAAACATCTGGCACTGATGCACGACAACGGAATGGTAACCCGCAGAAAAGAGGGTCTGAAATGCTATTACCGTATTGCTGATGACAGCACGGTGTTTGCCTGCTATCTGACCTCAAAAAGTGTTGTTGAAAACCTTCAGCATCGACTTGACCAGATTCAGAACTTTAAATCAAATCTTCCAAACGAAACCTCAGCCGCTACACACTGACACGTTGTCCTTCTTCCTTAGCCACTGTATGACATTATTACCACAACATAGACATATCTGACATCCATATTCCGTTTAACCACGAGACAAACGAATATGGCACGGTTTTTGCTGATTAAGTGCAGGTCGGTTACTTCTCTCCGATTATCTCAATGTATAGACAAAAACAGGAACACCAGGAGAATGATATGTTGTTAACATTATCGAAAGATCCGCTCAACCTCTTTGATGACGAGGGCCTGGTGGACAAAGGCCTTCTCGGTAGGTAAAAAAGTCAACGGAGATATCCATCCGATAACGGGCTACTTGCTGGCTTGGGAATATTGATAAAAGAGACGTTTTTTAAACACAACAAAAAAAGGAACAGATATTATGGGTAAAATTATCGGCATTGATCTTGGCACCACGAACTCCTGCGTCTCTGTGATGCAGGGTTCGCAGCCAACGGTAATAGAAAATTCGGAAGGGAACCGTACAACACCATCGATCATTGCTTTAACGAAAACAGGGGACCGGCTTGTTGGACAGGCTGCAAAAAGACAGGCCATTACCAACCCGAAGAACACCATTTATTCGATCAAACGTTTCATGGGCCGCAAGTTCGATGAGATTTCGAACGAGAAAAAGCTTGCTCCTTATGAAATAATCAATGAAGGTGGAGAGGCTCGGGTAAAAATAAACGATAAAATCTACTCTCCGCAGGAAGTTTCCGCGATGATTCTGCAGAAAATGAAGCAGACTGCCGAAGACTTTCTGGGTGAAAAGGTAACAGAAGCCGTCATAACGGTACCTGCTTATTTCAATGATGCGCAGCGGCAGGCCACAAAAGATGCGGGCAGAATTGCTGGACTTGATGTCAAGAGAATCATCAATGAGCCAACCGCTGCAGCCTTGGCTTATGGCCTTGACAGGAAACAGACAAGTGAAAAAGTGGCCGTCTTTGACCTTGGCGGCGGCACCTTTGATATTTCAGTTCTCGAGTTGGGCGACGGTGTTTTTGAGGTTAAATCTACTGATGGCGACACTCACCTCGGTGGCGATAACTTTGATCAGAAAATTATCGACTACCTTGCCGACGAATTTAAAAAACAGGAGGGGATTGATCTGCGCAACGATGCCATAGCGCTGCAACGCCTGAAAGAGGCGGCTGAAAAGGCAAAAATTGAACTTTCGTCAAGAACTGATACTGAAATAAACCTTCCATTCATTACGGCAACCCCGGAAGGGCCGAAGCACCTGGTCATCAATCTTACCCGCGCTAAATTTGAGGCATTGTGTGCTGATCTTTTTGATAAAATTCTTGACCCTTGCCGTCGCGCCATCAAAAACTCCAAACTTGAACTAAAAGAGATTGATGAGGTGGTGCTTGTCGGTGGATCAACACGCATTCCAAAAGTACAGACACTGGTCAAGGACTTTTTCGGTAAAGAACCAAACAGAAGCGTTAATCCTGATGAGGTTGTCGCTATTGGAGCTGCGATTCAGGGCGGAGTTCTGAAAGGCGATGTGACTGATGTACTGTTGCTTGATGTAACTCCACTCTCGCTTGGTATCGAAACCCTTGGAGGGGTGATGACGAAGCTGATTGATGCCAACACCACCATCCCGACAAAAAAGCAGGAGGTATTTTCAACTGCAGGCGACAACCAGACATCTGTGGAGGTTCACGTGCTGCAGGGAGAACGCCCCATGGCGAACGACAACAAAACACTTGGTCGTTTTCACCTCGGCGATATTCCACCATCTCCAAGAGGAATACCACAGATTGAGGTGGCGTTTGATATTGATTCAAATGGTATTCTTCACGTTTCAGCCAAAGACAAGGCTACCGGCAAGGAGCAGAGCATCAAAATAGAGTCGAGCAGCAAACTCACCGATGCTGAAATCAATAAAATGAAGGAGGATGCCAAATCTCACGCCTCAGAAGATCAGAAACGCAAGGAGGAGATTGATACCAGAAACGTGGCAGACTCATTGATTTTCAGTACAGAAAAGCAGTTGAAAGAGCTAGGCGATAAAATCCCGGCAGACAAGCGCCCCGCTCTGGAAGGTTCACTCGATAAACTCAAGGAAGCATATAAGAATGGCACCATTGAGTCTATTAAAAGCGCCATGGAGGAGCTCAACAAGGAGTGGAGCGACATTGCCTCTCATCTTTATCAATCCCAAAGCCCTGAATCTGGACATCCAGAGGCAGAAGCACAGAGCGATAGCGCAGGCAAAAGCAAAAAAACCGGTGAGGATGGCAATGTTGAAAATGCTGAATATGAAGTCATTAATGAAAAATAATCCTGAATAAAAGGGTTATGTTACGCAAAGGGATTCGTTGTGAATCCCTTTGTTATTTGACCGGCTTTTACTAATTTGAGCCTTGATGAAAACAGTAAGCCTGTGTTACGTTTTGCAAATTTAAACTGTGCAGACAATGCAACCTCAGCTCAGCCGTCCGGAGACCAGCAAAAACCAGGTCAGGGTCAGTACCGCAGGACCATGGTCAGGTAACGCAGCTCATAAGGTAGAGAAGTATTATATCACCTCAGCAAAAAGGGATCAGTACAACAAACTGCAGGTAGAGATCGCTCCTGTTTCCGGGCGAAGAAAGTTGTCGCCAACAAAAGAGATGATTAATAAAATTATTAACGGAGAAATTGATCTCTTCGTGCTTTCAACGCACCCGGATATTGGTATTGACCTCAACAAGAAGATCGTTGATAACGAGAACCGCTATGTTATTGATTTTGACAATCGAGGCATAAAATGGACGATGAGAGATATCCCCGTCTTTTACAATTCGCTCGACCAGAAGCTCTGTGTAGAAATTGATCGGTGCACCTATACTCTTGAAGAGTTTTTCAAGTAGCGAACGTTAGCCACACCGCTGCTGATTAGTAAACGGAAAAAGCCAATAACGTTTAGAGTAAACCTCTGAACACTATTGGCTCTTTTGTTTTTTCCTTACAAGTCCCGCTTCGGGTGAATTTGGATAGACTTTAAGCAGGTCTTTGTCCCTTGCCAATGCGTTGACGGTATCCCCAATTTTCTCGAAGGAGCGCGCTTGCTTGAAGAGCGCTGCTGCACGATTACTGCTTTTCAGATATTTGGCAATCACCACTTGATAGGCAAGAATGGCGTTCTCATATTTTTTTTCTCCGAAGTAGCTCTCTGCAAGCTGAAACTGGGCTCTGTCGGCTAACTCCGATTTTGGATGGTTTTTTAAAAGCGCGCCGAAACTTTCCCTTGCCAGTACATAGTTTTTCTGAGCAAGCTTGGCTAAACCATCTTTAAGTAGCGCCACATCATCCATTGGCGCAGGAAGCGAAGCATCTCCCTTTTTCTGCACGACTCCGCCTTCCTGTTTACCCAATCCTGCGAACTGCTCCAGCTTCTGCAATCGCACGTCAAGATCATCGACCTTGTATACGAGGAGAGAGTCCTCCATACCCAAACGCTTGAACGCCTCACTGTTCTTGTGGTTACTCCCCTCAAAACTTCCCTGTAACCGAAAAACCTCATCACGAATCTGCTGAGCCTCAGAATACGACCCAGCAGACTGGACTTTAATTGCTTCAGTCTCACTCTTCAGTTTTTGTATATCAGCACGCAACTGCTGAATTTCTGTAGAAGAGCCTTCAGATTGCGTCTTAATGGCATCGGACTCGTTTTTCAGCTTTCGAAGATCATCGTTAAACAAGACCAGATCCTGCTTCGACGCACATGCTGAGAGTATCACTAACGGCAAAAAAAGAATGGAGTTTACCTTTATGCTCATAAATAAATTATTGTGTTAAATCAATAAACCGGCATCCGGATTCACCATTATTTATTTGCCAACGAAATAGCCTTCATTATTTTACGATAAAATGTGCGCGACGGTTGTTTGCCATGGCCTCACTGTTTTTGCCGGAATCAAAAGGACGTTCTTCACCAAAGCTGACAGTTTCAAGGCGAGTTGATGCTACTCCAAGCCTGACCAGGTACTCCTTTACACCTGTAGAACGACGTTCACCAAGCGCGATATTGTATTCTGATGTACCCCTGGAATCACAGTGGCCCTCAACGCGAGCACTTTTCGATGGGTTGCGTCCAAACCATGCCGCATTCTTCGCCAATAACTCCTGAGCTTTGTCACTCAGCGCGCTACTGTCAAATGCAAAAAAGACATCGCCGAGTGGCCCTTTCTGCCACTGATCAAATCCATAGCCAGACTGGGGCTGTGAGTCTTTGTCCGGTGCCGGGGGTGCTGGAGTCACTGCAACTGCGGCAGGGGCAGGTGGAGGGGTTAAGAACGCTGGGGCAACGGCCAGCGGCACTGGAACAACCTGACTTCCTGTAGAGGTCAATGCTGCATCAGATGAGCATCCTGCAATAACCAGCAATGGAAGAACAAAAACACCATTAAATTTTTTCATGATCACGACTCCGTTTTATTACAAAAAAAAATTGAAGAAATTACTGCGTCTTCTGAGCATTTATCAAACAAACACATCAAGCTTTTTCTTTCCCACGATCACCTCCGCAGTTTAAAAAAAATTTACTTCCGAAACAACGACCAAAACGGCTGCGCCTGCTCCCCATTCATCCGAAACAGTGCTCGCTGACTCTTGCCGGTCGAGCTCATGGTGTACAATCTCTTCTTCCCGTCACGGTTAGAGGTGAATACAACCATCTCGCCATCTGGAGACCAGGAGGGAGACTCGTTCTGACCTGACTGAGCTGTCAACTGCCTCAACCCCGTTCCATCAGCTCCAACCGTAAATATATTGAATTCTCCACTATTTTCGCATGTAGTATAGGCAATTTTATCCCCGGCAGGCGACCATGACGGCTGAGTATTGTAGTCGCCGTTAAAGGTCACTCTTCTCGCCTCATCCGACAGAAGCTCCTGTATAAATATCTGCGGCTGTCCGTTACGTTCGGAAACGTAGGCCATTTTGTTGCCATCGGGTGAAAACGTTGGCGAAAGGTCTATTCCTCGACTCTTGGTCAGCCTTCGATATATTGAACCGTCAATTTTGAGCAGGTAGATCTCCTGATCACCTTCAAAAGAGAGTGTTGTTGCAAGCTCTCTGCCATTTCTCCAGGCAGGATCAATGCTGATCCCGCTTTTGCCTGAAGATGCAGTTTTTCCATTAAGCAGGTTCCTGATATACAATACAGGGCGACCGGTCGAATAATCGGTATAGGCAAGATATTTTCCGTCAGGAGAGAGGGCCGGCGTCAGGGAGATAGAGCGTGAGTTGGTTAATTGCTCCACATTTTTTCCATCAAAATCGCATTGATAGATCTCTTTAAACCCTGTACTGTTGGAAACAAAAACAATCTTGCTGCCAAACACAGACCTGCTTCCGGTAAGATGCTCAACAAGATCAGCACAAAATGCATGACCTATTGTACGAAGCTTATTTTCCTTTCCCACATAAGTTTTGGAGAACAATAATTTTGCGGTGCCGACACTATAAACCTTCATGTCAAGAGTGACATTGCCGGCGGTTGAGGCAACCGCTCCTCGTGCATACACCTCTGCCTGTATCGAACCAAGAGCGCTGAAATTAATGCCACTCTTTTCCTCAACAGTAACCTGTGAAGAGAGAATGGTAAAGAGTCCCGGAAAATCAAGAGCATCACGAATAATCACATCAAGACTATTGGCTACCTTTCCGCTCCCCACCCCCTTCACATCAAGCTGATTGAGCGCCAGAGCAATACTATCCGACCCTGTTTTGCTGATGATGATATACTCTTCTTCCGGCGCTGCGACAAGATGCATCGGTGTCACAAAAAAACAACAGAATACAAAAATAGCGGCGATGATATGTCTGGTGAGCTGCATGGTATGTATACAAGTTAAAAGTTGTTGGTTGATTGTTATCTCTCCTGGAATAGAGAAATCCGCCTACTTCTCAATACCTTCCGGGGTAAAGACAAAACCCACCCAGACACCACCAAAACCATCTCCTTTTGGCAAGGGGGGAAGTGGTGATGACTTCTCGAGTGCTTTTTTGACCGAATTGTTCAGATACTCACTCGATGATTTCTTGACAAACAGAATCTGCCCGATTGATCCATCAGGAAAAATCGTAATACGAACCGACACCTTCATACCAAAACTACTCTTCAGCCGTGGATTGGCGAGCTCCCAGTTTCGCTTAATTATTGTAGTAATTTTCATTTTATAGGCATTTGCTGCGCTTGATCCTCTATACTCTTTTCCTGTTCCACTATTGCCGCCTGCTACACCGCCACCTCCAGCACCTCTGGAAGCTCCTTCAACAGCCAGCACCTTTTCTGAATTAACTCTCTTCTCAAGTTCGGCAAGCGCACTCTTCACTGTATTGGCGGAAGAGGAGTACTGTGGTTGTGCTTTACCAACAGACTGTTTAAGACGCTCAAGAGCGTTGGATAACTCCTGCTTCCCTGAGGATTTTGGCAATGCCGTTTTCTCCACAGCCTCGATCCTGGCTGCCCTGGATGTGCTGGGTAACGAAGGTGCTGATTCGGGATGCTGACCTGATTTTTCTTGCTGAGGCAAAGCCGACGGCGAAGGGTTCGCCACAAGAGCGGGAGCACTTTCTGCGCCAGGTAATGAGACAAGAGTGATACTCACTACTTTCGGCTCAACATGCTTGCGAACATCGAACAACGGCAAAACATAAGGAGCTGAAAGCACAACACCATGCAGCAGTACAGCAACTGCCAGCCAGAGATAAAACCTTTTTTCGGAGTACAATATCTGACCCTTTTTCATACAGCCACCCTACCTTCCACCTTGCTGTGCAGCCAAAACTGGTTCAGTGACCATACCGATCTTTTCAATTCCGGCATCCTTGATCTGTGCAATCAGCTCCATCACCACTCCATAAGGCAGAGATTTATCCGCTTTAAGATAAATCTCCGGTGTACTGTTGATGTCAAGAAGAGCTGGAAGTCTGTCGCGAACCTCCGAAACATCTAACTGATCATTATTAATGGAAACCCGACGTGATGCATCAATAGTGATCACCACGGCGTGCTCCTCGACATCCATCTTCTTGAGCGTTGTTTTCGGCGTATCAACCTTGATTCCATGGGTCATCATCGGAGCCGTTACCATAAAAATGATCAACAGTACCAGCATGACATCAACAAACGGAGTAACATTAATGTCACTCATCAACCGACCTTTTCCTGACATGATCATACAGACTCTCTCCCTAGAGTTCGTTAAAAAAGGAATCAAGAAAGTCTGAAGAAAACTCTTCAATATCCCGCTCGATAATAGTGATCTTCTGGGTAAAATAGTTATAACCCATAACGGCAGGAATCGCTGCGGCCAAGCCTGCTGCTGTAGCAATCAGTGCCTCCGAAATACCAGGGGCCACAACAGCAAGCGAGGCCGACTGGGTAAGCCCAATGGAATGAAATGATGTCATGATTCCCCAAACCGTCCCGAACAGCCCTATAAATGGCGCTGTGTTGCCTACTGTTGCAAGAAATGGTACAAGGGAGGCAAGCCTCTTGTTCTCGGCATTAGCCTCACGCTTGATCGCCAGTGCAACGCGAGCTCTCGAATGGCGACTCTCCCCCTTGCAATTGAGAGCCTGATATTCGATATAGCCCGAACGAAAAACTCTGGAAAGGGAGCCGCTTCTGTACTCCTCGCTTTTTGTAAACGCTTTGTCAACACTGCTGACTTCAAAAAAATAGTCAAGAAATGCCTTGGACTCTTTCAGCGATTTGCGGACATATCCAAATTTGAAAGCAATGATTGCCCACGATACAATGGAAAACAAAAGCAGTGTGGCAAGCACAAAATAGACAACAGCTCCGGCATCAGACAAGAGAGTGATAATGCCGAGTTTCGAGTCAAACATACTGGTAGAGGCAATATTGTTCATTAAAAAAAATGGAGACTTCGGATAACCAGATAAGCCAATGCAGAACCCGACAAAGCACAAAGTGTATTGACCAGATCATTATTGACCAGTGGTGTTCCCTTGATAAGCCTGTTCTCAACCATGATGCCGTCGGGCGCAAGACTGTGAGTTCTCTCCGTCACTTTTTCGCGGACAGGATCGAAATACTGAGCCTGCACGGTCGCACCTAAAAAGCTGTCAACCAGACTTGCAAGAAGCCCTGAAAAGCCAATGAGAAGAAGCGATTGAACCCACCCAAACTCAGACAACCACTGAACATTAATAGCAAGAGCGCTCGCACAGATCAGAAGCGAACCAAAAAATGCTGCGGAGGTACCTGGCACAGAGACACCGCCTGAGGTACCAACAGGCACCTCTTTAAAGCTGGTCACCAACCACGCCTTGGGATTTGGCCACAGGGTACCGATTTCAGTTGCCCAGGTATCAGCCTGCACCGCAGCAAGCGTACCAAGATAAGCGAAAAAGATTGCCGGATCGTTGTTCAGCGAATACATAATCATGAGCACCCATGCAATACCTCCGTTGGCATACACCTGACCGGCATCGCGCTGAGAACCTTTTTCAAAAACAAGGTCAAACTTCGCCTTACGTTTCTTGCCAAGTTTTGAAAGCACCGACGAGAGAAGATAAAAGGTGAGAAGTGGCACTGTCCATTCCATGCCACCAATTCCAAAGATAGTGGTTCCAAGCAGAAATGTCGCTGTTGCGCCACTGTTTGTGAGAAACTTGACCTTGATCGAAAAAACAGCAAGAAAAAAGGCAAAGAGTCCACCAAGAAGAAAGCGCTCAAGAAAAACTGGCTGATTCATCTGGAGCAGATACAGTATATAGGCAATGGATACCGGAATAAAAAAATTGTCAAGCCCGTGTGACAAAAGAGCTTCGACAGCGGTGGCAACAAGCGCCAGCAAGAGGGCCAGAGCAAAAAGCATCACTATCGGAGCACTCGCCAGAGAGCCCGTGAACCAGGGACTGAAAACAAAGAGTGAGGCACTGATAAGCACATAAGCGCTGAAAAACATGGTCAGCGATCCCTCAATTGTCTTGGGGTTTTTTGTCAGGTGCTCAATATGCTTTTTGCCGACCGAACTGCCAACAAGCGCAGCAAGGGAGTCGCTGACACCCATCACAAGCATGGAGGTCTGCAATATCCATTTGTGGGATTCCCAGAGAAAAAGAAGCTGCAACAAAAACACAAGAGGAAAAAGAAGAGTGCCATAGCTTTTTACAGCAGGGGCATGAGTTTTATCATCATCAGGAAGAGCCAGCAGGGAGAGAACCCACTTGAATCGAATGTTCAGCGCGCTGAAAAGCAGCAAAAGCAGCGCCGCAATGGCGGGATAAAAATTGGACTGGAAATAGCCAGGAATAAAAAAAATCACCACTCCCATGGAGAGATGGACAATTTTCCTTACAACAAGTGCACTGACACTGAAGCGCCTGGTCAGCAACTCTGCCAGAAAAATAAAAAGAGAGACAAAGCAGATTGTCAGAAAAAAGGGTGGTACATCCTGGGGTAAAGCGACTTGAAGATTCAGCATGGTGCCAATGTTTGGTTAAGGAATAAACTGCACATTCCCGCTTGATTATAGCATTTTTAATTTTTGTTTTAATAAAACATTAAATGTAATTTGTGTCAAGTTTTCGTTTAATACCGGTAAAAATTCTGTTCGCTTATACATATCAGGCAATGTCTGTATTCAGCTTACTCTCTTTCAGCTCACGCAACCGCTCTGGAATGGTGGAGCCATGCAGGAAAAATACATCCGGCAGCAGTACCGCGTATCTGTTACAATCCACTGGCTCACGGGTCGGCATCATCATTCCTGTTGTGATCGTGCGAGCACTTATTCTTGTGCTCTGAGTCAAGAGCCGCACCCAAGTTAATCATTCTCTTCACACGAATCTTCACTGTAACTTTGGTAACGGCTACCCGGGGGGAGTGTTTGACTAATTGCTAAATTTTTATTTGAAAATGAGATCTGATACCATAAAAAAGGGGTTTGAAAAAGCTCCACACCGCAGCCTTCTGAAAGCCACAGGCTCTATCGTCTCAAACAACGATTTTCGCAAGCCCTTTATCGGGATCTGCAACTCCTATAATGAGCTGATCCCCGGCCATTCTCACCTGCAGGAACTGGGAAAAATCGCCAAAGAGGAGGTTCGCAAGGCGGGGGGGGTTCCCTTTGAATTTAATACTATAGGAGTTTGTGATGGTATTGCGATGGGCCATATCGGTATGCGCTACTCTCTTGCCAGCCGCGAACTGATTGCCGACAGTGTCGAAACCGTGGCCGAAGCGCACCGTCTCGACGGACTGGTCTGTATTCCAAACTGCGACAAAATCACCCCTGGCATGATGATGGCGGCGCTGCGCATCAACATTCCGGTCATCTTTGTCTCCGGTGGCCCCATGAAAGCAGGCCGCACCCCATCCGGTAAAACAGTTGATCTGATTTCGGTCTTTGAGGCAGTCGGTCAGTTGAGCGCCGGAAAAATTGACGAAAAAGAGCTGGAGTCGATAGAGGAGAGCGCCTGCCCTGGATGTGGATCGTGTTCGGGAATGTTCACGGCCAACTCCATGAACTGCCTCAGCGAAGCGCTTGGCTTTGCCCTGCCGGGCAACGGCACCATTCTTGCCATCGACCCCCGTCGCAATGATCTGGTCAGGGAGGCCTCCCGCAGGATTATCGACCTGGTCAACAAGGATATCAGACCGAGGGATATTCTGACAAGAAGCGCACTGCTCAATGCCTTTACCCTTGATTTTGCGATGGGAGGCAGCACCAACACCATCCTGCACGCTCTTGCCATTGCCAACGAAGCTGAACTGGACTTTGATTTTTCCGAACTTAACGCCCTTTCAGCCAAAACTCCCTACATCTGCAAGGTGAGTCCGGCTACCATGGCAGTCCATATTGAAGATGTCGATCGGGCTGGCGGAGTCTCTGCCATCCTTCATGAACTGAGTAAAAGAGATGGCCTTCTTGACCTCTCGGCGTTGACTGTTACCGGAAAGAGCCTTGGTGAAAACATTGCCGACGCAGAGATCATGGACAACACCGTCATCAGAACTCTTGACGATCCCTACTCTGCAACAGGCGGCCTTGCTGTTCTGTATGGAAATCTGGCACCAAAGGGCTCCGTCGTTAAAACCGGCGCGGTGAGCCCGCAAATGTTGAACCATACTGGCCCGGCAAAGGTCTATGACTGCCAGGAGGATGCCATCAAAGGAATTATGGGTGATGATGTCAAGGCAGGAGACGTTGTGGTCATTCGCTATGAAGGGCCAAAAGGAGGACCGGGCATGCCTGAAATGCTCTCCCCCACCAGCGCCATCATGGGGCGCGGTCTGGGAGACTCTGTTGCACTTATCACTGACGGGCGCTTCTCCGGAGGCTCAAGAGGTGCCTGCATCGGCCACATCTCACCCGAAGCAGCCGAACGTGGTCCGATTGCAGCCCTGAACAACGGCGATATGATTACCATCAATATTCCCGAGAGGAGCCTTTCGGTCAACCTTTCAGACGATGTTATCAGTAAACGGCTTGCCGCATTGAAACCGTTTGAGCCAAAAATAAAAAAGGGCTATCTGGCCAGGTATGCGCAAATGGTCACATCGGCCAATACCGGTGCAATTCTGAAAAGTCCTGTCTCCTGTGAACTAAAATAAATCCGCTATGCACTCATCAGGCAAGACTCTGAATGGCTCAGAGATATTTATTGAATGTCTGCGACGTGAAAACGTTGACTATATTTTCGGATATCCGGGCGGCTCCCTGCTGAAAGTTTATGAAACTCTTTATGATGTCCATGACATTCAGCACATCCTTGTCCGTCATGAACAGGGGGCAACCCACATGGCGGAAGGCTATGCCCGTGCCACAGGAAAGCCCGGCGTGGTGCTGGTCACCTCAGGCCCCGGTGCAACCAACACCGTCACCGGCATTGCAAACGCCTATATGGACTCATCGCCAATGGTTGTCTTTACCGGGCAGGTACCAAGCTCGCTGATCGGCAACGATGCCTTTCAGGAGGCTGATATTGTCGGCATCACCCGGCCAATCACCAAGCACAATTTCCTTGTCAAGGATGTTAAAGAGCTTGCTGCAACCATCAGCAAGGCTTTTTATCTGGCGACAACCGGCAGACCGGGGCCGGTGCTTGTTGATATGCCAAAAGATATCCTGAATGCGTCGTGCAATTTTGAGTGGCCCGAAACTGTTGAAATCCGGGGATTCAAGCCCACCATCAAATGCCACATCAACCAGGTTGAAAAGGCAGCGCAAAAAATTGCTGCCTCCAAACGTCCGCTCCTCTATATCGGCGGCGGTGTTATCAGCGCTGAAGCATCCCAGGAGCTGCAAAAGCTGGCGATTCAGCTAAATATCCCCGTTACCATGACCTTGCAGGGACTTGGTGCCTTTCCCGGAAACCATCCGCTCAGTATGGGGATGCTCGGAATGCACGGCACCTATTGGGCAAATCAGGCGGTCAACCGATGCGATCTTCTGATTGCCGTTGGCGCTCGTTTTGATGACCGGGTCACCGGAAAAGTGGAGACCTTTGCGCCACAGGCATACAAAATCCATAACGACATTGATCCAACCAATGTTGATAAAAATGTGAAGGTTGACCTGCCGGTTGTCGGTGATGCCAAAAACTTTCTCGCGGGACTCTTTGAGGTGATGCCGAAAACGACAGAGAACCGTGACCCCTGGCTGGCAGAAATCAACGCATGGCGCCAACAGTGCCCCTTGAGCTACAGCAACGAGGATAACGCGCTGCGAACTGAATTCGTCATTGAAGAGGTCTCAAAACAGACCAAAGGCAATGCTGTTGTTGTTACCGATGTCGGCCAGCACCAGATGTGGACATCTCAGTTTTATACCTTTATCAATCCACGCTCCATCATTACCAGCGGAGGGCTTGGCACCATGGGCTACGGCTTGCCCGCTGCCATCGGCGCAGCCTTTGGCATCAAGGATCGCCCGGTAGTGCTCTTTTGCGGAGATGGTGGCTTCATGATGAATATCCAGGAGCTGGTGACGGCTGTTCACCACAAGATCCCGATCAAGATATTCCTTATCAACAACAGCTTTCTCGGCATGGTTCGCCAATGGCAGGAGCTCTTCCACAAGGAGAAGTACTCCTTTACCGATCTGGGCGACAGCAATCCCGACTTTGTCAAGGTGGCCGAAGCATTCGGCTGCAGGGCGCTCAAGGCAGATAACCCCGACAGCGCAAAAGCGGCTATTGAGGAGGCGCTTGCCTGGAATGACGGGCCGATTCTGGTTGATTTCAGGGTGGTCAAAAAAGATATGGTCTTTCCGATGGTGCCTGCCGGAGGCTCAATTTCCGACATGCTCCTTGCCCGGTTAAACCCAAAAACAATGGTTTGAATCTATGAAACATCTCATATCAGTACTCGTTGAAAACAAGTTTGGCTCCCTTAACCGGGTGGCCGCCATGTTCAGCGCCCGGGGATTTAACCTTGAAAGCATCTCCATTGGCGAAACCGAGGATGCGGAAATATCGCGCATGACCATTGTCACCAGGGGTGAAGACCAGATTATCAGTCAGGTGCTCAAGCAGTTGAACAGGCTTGTCGATACCATCAAGGTTATCGATCTGACGCGGCAACCCCATGTTGAACGGGAGCTGCTTCTGATGACCCTGAAACTCACCAAAACACAGCAGCACGAGATTTTTGAGCTGATCAATGTTTTTAAAGGAAAAGTGGTGGATATAAAACAAAAATCTATTACTATTGAGGTCATTGGATCGCCGGACAAGATCAACACAACCATTGATATCTTCAGACCCTACGGCATCAAGGAACTTGCTCGTTCCGGCGCTGTGGCAATCCACCGGGGAGAGTGACACTATTTTGAACAGGTATTATTTAATCAAAACCATTGTATGCGATGAACGTTTTTTATGAGAAGGATGCCGATCTCAGCTATCTGCAGGGCAAAAATATTGCTATTCTCGGTTACGGCAGTCAGGGCCATGCCCATGCCCTGAACCTCAAGGAGAGCGGCCTGAACGTCCGTGTTGGCCTTCGCCCTGAAAGCGCTTCTTGCGCCAAGGCACGCGAGGCTGGACTGGAGGTCACAACGGTTGTTGAAGCCACCAAATGGGCTGATATTGTGATGGTGCTTCTTCCTGACCAGAACCAGAAAGCGGTCTACGACGCAGAGATTGCGCCGAACCTTGTGGCAGGCAACACCCTTGCCTTTGGTCATGGCTTCAATATTCACTACAAGCAGATTATCCCTGCCGAGACGATCAACGTCATCATGATTGCCCCGAAAAGCCCGGGCCACCTTGTGCGCCGTACCTTTACCCAGGGCAACGGTGTCCCCTGTCTTATCGCCGTTCACCAGGACTATACCGGTGAAGCAAAGCAGCAGGCGCTCGCATGGGCAAAGGCTCTTGGCGGCACCAAGGCCGGTGTTATTGAGACCACCATCAAGAACGAAACGGAGACCGATCTCTTTGGTGAGCAGGCTGTCCTTTGTGGCGGCTCCGCCGAACTGATCAAGGCTGGATTTGAAACCCTTGTGGAAGCTGGTTACCCTGAAGAGCTTGCCTACTTTGAGTGTATGCACGAACTGAAGCTGATTGTGGATCTCTATTATGAAGGCGGTCTTTCAAGAATGAACTACTCCGTGAGCGATACGGCAGAATACGGTGGCATGACCCGTGGCCCCCGCCTCATCACGCCTGCGGTGAAGGCTGAGATGAAAAAAATTCTGGAAGAGGTTCAGGATGGACGTTTTGCCAAAGAGTTCATTGATGAATGTAACGGCGGCTACAAGAAGCTGAGCAAGCTGAGAGCGGAGAACAGCGGCCATGCAATTGAGAAAGTGGGATCGAAACTTCGCGATATGATGAGCTGGCTGATCAAAAAATAATGCAATAAACCACCCCGCAGCAGGGCTACGGGGTGTAAGTTCATGTTTAAGAATTTCTTCACGAAGCACAGCTTCGAGGAATATTTCCTATAGCGATTCAAAAGAAAAGAATGTACAAGATTGTCTCAATACCCGGTGATGGTATCGGCCCGGAGGTGGTAGCGGGAGCTGTTGCAGTGCTGGAGCAGCTCTCAATAAAACATGGCTTTGAAATCGTCATTGAGGAGCACCCCTTCGGTGGTGCCTCTTATGACCTGCACGGTGAAATGCTCACCCAGGAAGCGCTTGAAGCCTGCCGGAGGTGCGACGCTGTGCTGCTGGGAGCAGTTGGTGGCCCAAAATGGGAAAAGCTGCCACACGAACACAAGCCGGAGGCGGCGCTGCTTAAAATCCGCAAGGAGCTTGAGCTCTTTGCCAACCTCCGCCCGGCAAAAGTCTATGACGCACTGATTGATGCCTCTTCACTGAAAGCAGATGTGGTTCGCGGCACTGATTTTGTGGTATTCAGGGAGCTGACCGGTGGCATCTATTTTGGTCAGCCACGTGGCTTTGATGAGCACAAGGGTTGGAACACCATGGTCTATGAGGACTTTGAGGTTGAGCGTATTGCCCGTCTTGCCTTTGAGGCCGCCCGCAAGCGCAAGGGCAGAGTGATGTCCATCGACAAGGCAAATGTGCTTGAGGTCTCACAGTTTTGGCGCAATGTGGTGCATGAGGTACACAAGGATTTTGCCGATGTTGAGCTGAGTGATATGTATGTGGATAACGCCGCCATGCAGATTGTCCGTAATCCAAAACAGTTTGACGTTATCGTCACCGGCAACCTCTTTGGTGATATACTGAGTGATATTGCCGGAATGATTACAGGAAGTCTCGGTATGCTCCCTTCGGCAAGTATCGGCACAAAACATGCGCTTTACGAGCCAATCCATGGCAGCGCGCCTGATATTGCGGGACAGAACAAGGCCAACCCGATTGCCACCATCGCATCGGTTGCCATGATGTTTGAACACAGCTTCAAGAAACCGGAGATTGCCCGTGAGATTGAGCTGGCAATTGAGGCAACCCTGGCAAAGGGATTGCGCACTGCCGATATCGCCGCTCCTGGTGAGCCTGTGGTCTCCACAACTGAGATGACAGAGGCAATTGTGCAGCATCTCGGAGCCTGATGAAATAACTCCATTTACTATACCTATGGCACAGACGATAACACAAAAAATTCTTGCAAAGGCAGCAAACCGGAAGTTTGTAGAGCCAGGGGAGAGCGTATGGCTGAATGTTGACATTCTTTTGACCCACGATGTCTGCGGCCCGCCAACCATTGATATTTTCAGGGAGGAGTTTGGCGCCGACGCAAAAGTGTGGAACACCGACAAGGTTGTTGTGCTGCCCGACCACTATATCTTTACCGCCAACGAGCACGCTCACCGCAACATTGACCTCCTGAGGCAGTTTGCCAAAGAGCAGGGGCTCAACCACTACTACGATGTTGGCACTGACCGCTACAAAGGTGTCTGCCATGTCGCCCTTGCCGAAGAGGGGTTCAACCTCCCCGGCACTGTGCTTTTTGGAACAGATTCCCACACCTGCACCTCTGGCGCATTCGGTATGTTCGGCACCGGCATTGGCAACACGGACGCTGCCTTCATTCTTGGCACCGGCAAACTCTGGGAGAAGGTACCTGAATCCATCAAGTTCACCTTTGATGGAGAGATGCCCGCATATCTTACCGCAAAAGATCTCATTCTGCAGATTCTCGGCGATATCACCACCGATGGTGCAACCTACATGGCGATGGAGTTTGATGGCGAGGCGATTTTTTCACTCCCGATGGAGGAGAGAATGACGCTGACCAACATGGCTATTGAGGGCGGTGGCATGAATGGTATTATTGCCGCAGACAAAATTGCCGAGGAGTATGTGAAGGCGAGAAGCAACAAGCCTTACGAACTCTTCCAGAGTGATCCCGATGCCCGGTATCACAGCAAGTACCACTACAATGTCCGTGACCTTGAACCAGTTGTTGCCCAGCCCCACAGCCCTGACAACCGTGCGACGGTGAGGAGTGTCGCTGGCACAAAAATCACCAAGTCCTACATCGGCTCCTGCACCGGCGGCAAGCTGACCGATTTTATGCTGGCGGCAAAAATCCTGAAGGGGCAGAAGGTTTCGGTAACCACCAACATTGTACCAGCAACGGTGCTTGTTGCACGCAGCCTTGAAACTGAACAGTACGAAGGGGTAAGCCTGAAAAAGATTTTTGAAGATGCGGGATGCAGCGTTGCCCTCCCTTCATGCGCAGCATGCCTGGGTGGCCCTGCCGATACCGTCGGGCGTTCGGTTGATAACGATGTCGTCGTCTCTACCACAAACCGCAATTTCCCCGGACGTATGGGCAGCAAACATGCGGGAGTCTACCTTGCCTCCCCGCTCACGGCAGCCGCTTCGGCAATTACGGGCAAACTCACCGATCCGAGAGATTTTCTCTGATCGCACTTGTACAGGAGAACAAACACTATGGAAAAAATCATTCAGGGCAAAGCCTACGTTTTAGGCAAAAATATTGATACCGACCAGATTATTCCTGCAGAACATCTGGTCTACAGCCTCTCCGATCCTGAGGAGGTTGTGCTCTACGGTAAATATGCGCTCTCTGGTGTCCCCCCCGAGCAGGGCGGACTACCGGCAGGAAACATCCCCTTTATCGCAGAGGGCGAAGTACGCTCAGCATTCACCATCATCATTGCCGGTCCAAACTTTGGATGCGGATCATCGAGGGAGCATGCCCCTTTTGCCTTAAAAGTGGCAGGTGTCAAAGCCATTATTGCAGAGTCGTACGCGAGAATCTTTTATCGCAACTGTGTCGATGGCGGATTTGCAATTCCTTATGAAACCGCAGAGCAGCTCAACCAAATTATTAAAACTGGTGATGAGCTGAAAATCGATGTTGAGGCGAACACCATCGAAAACTTGACAAGCAAAGTCACCTGGAGGCTCAATCCACTTGGCAGTGTCTTTAACATCGTCGAGGCTGGAGGTATTTTTGCCTATGCCCGACAGGAAAATTTAATGGCTCAAAGCTGATTTATGACTGCTGCAACTGGCGCTATAGAACTATACGACACCACCCTGCGTGACGGTACGCAGGGTGAGCATATCAACCTTTCAGTGCAGGACAAACTGCTGATTGCGCAAAAGCTTGACGAGTTTGGCATGGACTATATTGAAGGGGGATGGCCAAGCAGCAACCCGAAAGATGAGGAGTTTTTCATCAAGGCCCGACAGCTTGACCTCAAACAGGCAAAACTCACCTCCTTCGGTTCAACAGCCCGCTTTGTGGCCAGCGTTGAAAGCGACCCTAACCTGCTCGGTCTGCTGCACTCCGAAACTCCGGTGATCACCATCTTTGGAAAAACATGGAGAGCCCACTCGATAAAGAGTCTTGGCATCTCCGACGAAGAGAATGCCGAGCTTATCCAGCGCTCAGTTGCATTCCTCAAACAAGAGGGACGTGAGGTATTTTTTGATGCCGAACATTTTTTTGACGGCTACAAGGACGACCGCAACTTTGCCCTGACCATGCTGCGCTCAGCAGTGGAGGGTGGAGCCTCGCGACTTGTCCTTTGCGATACCAACGGCGGAGCACTGCCCCATGAAATTGCCACTATTGTGGCTGATGTAGTGACGGTCACCGGCGTGCCGGTGGGCATTCACAGCCACAATGATGGCGATCTTGCTGTGGCAAACTCCATTGCCGCCATCATGGCGGGAGCTACCCATATTCAGGGTACCATCAACGGTATCGGTGAACGATGCGGCAACGCTAACCTTATCAGCATTATTCCCAATCTCATGCTGAAGCTGGGTCGCACGTTTGCCTCTGTCGATCATCTCAATCAACTCACCTCGCTCTCGAAGTTTGTTTATGAGATTCTGAATATGCCCTCGAATACCAGGGCGCCCTTTGTCGGCAAATCAGCCTTTGCCCATAAAGGGGGGATTCATGTCAGCGCGGTGATGAAGGAGAGTTCGCTCTACGAGCACATCGACCCGACTCTGGTCGGCAACCACCAGCGGGTTCTGGTTTCAGAGCTTGCCGGACAGAGTAACATCCGTTACAAAGCACAGGAGCTTGGTATTACCCTGCCCGATAAAAACGAGCTGTTTAAAAATATTGTCCACTCCATCAAGGAGCTCGAACACAAAGGGTACCAGTTTGACGGCGCTGAAGCGTCGTTTGAGCTGCTTTTGCAAAGGGAGCTTGGGAACTTCAAGCCATTCTTTGAGGTGCTTGAAACAAAAGTCCATATCGAATCGAGCAAGGATGCCAAAAATGTGGATCAGGCTGTGCTGAAGGTGAAGGTTGGAGAGGAGATTGAACACATTGCCGCCGATGGCGATGGCCCGGTCAACGCCCTCGACAAGGCGCTCCGCAAAGCGCTGATCCATTTTTACCCGGAGATCAAGAACATCAAACTGGTTGACTATAAAGTGCGGGTACTGGAAGAGAAAAGAGGAACCAGCGCCAAGGTGCGGGTGCTTATTGCATCAAGCAATGGCCGCAACACCTGGGGCACTGTTGGTGTCTCGACCAACATTATTGAAGCAAGCCTGCTGGCACTGCAGGACAGCATGAACTACCATCTTTTTACCGTTAAAGCATAAAAAGATAATAGCCATGTCAACCTGACGAAAACCGGGCTGATACTTTATAATATCAGCCCGCCTCCCGCTCAAAAGCTATAAAAACACCCACGCCAGAAGACCAATCGCCCCAACCCCGATCAAAATTGAGTTGCTTTCAGGAGTGACAGGGCTACTAAATGTGGCATAGGGGTCTGCAATGGTTTGATCTGCAAACTTCAAATGCTCAATGCTGGTGATTGTATCTGTACCGTCCGGACCTGCTATAGCATAGCTTAGTGTCGCCGCATTATAGGCACCTATCGTGTATTGGGCACGAGTGCCGCTGAACTCCGCCGTATCATCACCAGCGCCGCCATTGATCAGGTCATTACCCGCGCCACCAACCAGCCAGTCATTACCATCGCCGCCATCAAGGGTATCATCACCATCACCACCATAGAGATGATCATTGTCAGCGCCGCCACTGACACTGTCATTACCGCCATCACCATAAAGGTAATCATCACCAGTGGTAGAGGCAATAGTATCATTACCATCACCGCCATGCAGCTCATCATTACCAACACCAAGCAAAATATTCTGGCTGCCAGCGCCTGCAAAGACAATGTTATTGCCAGCACCACCGATGATGCGAAGATTATCGCCGGTGATAATGGCAAACTCGACATTGTTCAACGTAAGAGTTTTCAGAGTGGCATCTGTTGGCAAATCAATTGCGAAGGCTTCACGACCGGAAGAGTTCACATCGAATGTGCCTGCGGTACTCGCAGAAAAGTCTCTGTGCTGAACCACCACAGGATTCGCATAGTAAGTGGCAATTCTGCTTTGAACATCGGCCTTATTGGTAAACGCGGCAAAGTATGGAGCCAGCGTAGTGTTTAAATCGCTGGCACTTGTAACGGATGTAACGCTCAAACCTGCACCATAAGGAGTACCGTCACTGCTCACACTTTCGGTAGTTCCATGGCCATCAGTATAACTCGCTTTGACCGAAATTGTCTGGCCCTCCTGCGCATTGCTGACAATCAGGGTCGTGCCCGCAGCTCCAATGATTGCCGTGCTTCCCGAATACCATTGATAGCTGATGGTACCAAGTCCATCACTATCGGCAAGGGTATTGCTGGCAGTCAATTGAAAACCGGTGGTAGCTGTGCCAGTGATCTTTACACTGCCTGTCGGGGAGCTCTGGCTCGCAACAGAGGTTGCATTGCTGTTCACGCTTTCGAGCTTGCCGGCACCATCGGTATAGCTTGCCATAATCCGCACCTGACGGCCAACCTGTGCTTCACCGAGAGCCAGCGAGTTGCTTGTGGCGCCGGTGATGTCGCTCCATATTGTGCCATCTTGCGACACTTGCCACTTGTAGCTGATAGTGCCAAGTCCGTCAATATCGGCAAGGGTATTTCCAGCGGTCAGTGTGTGGCCCTGTGTCGCTGTACCCGCCATGGTCACGTCGCCTGCCGGGGCATGATTCGCGAATATTGTCTGGACTTGCGTCTTTGCTGTGTTTACATCATTGGTAACAGTTGCACTCGTCACCGTGATGCCAGTTGAAGAATTATTTGCTGCAGCAGTTTTGGCCTGGCTCGCTAATGTATCCTGAGCAACAATCTGCGCCGCGACCACCTGTTTCATGCTATCAGCAATATTGACCGTTCCGCCCGAACTCGCTGTGGTTGCAGCGGCGCTCGATACAGCTCCAATATTGCTGTTCACCGCTGCTGACGAGTCTGCAACTGAGGTGATAACCGTTGTCAAACCTGTTGTATTACCTCCAGCATTGGTGGCCGCAGTAGTAATGGTATTGGCAATAACAGTAGCGTTGGCAAGATTAACTGTACCGGTTCCTGCGGCTGTCATCAATGCAGTGGCAACACTGGCGGCAACCCCCGTTACACTTGTAGCTCCTGCCCCCGTTGCTACATTTTCGGCAATACTTATGATGTTGGAAACCTGCGTCGCTGCACTCTGCACCTTGATGGCCTTTGCCAAATTCGCACTGCTGGCTCCCGTCTTGTTTGCTTCGGCAAGCGCATCATAGGTCTTTAAGTCCACAGAAGAATCAAGACCCAGTGCTGTCTTGACTGCCATATTCGCCGCTGCAACATCATTGTTATTCGTCGCCAGGGCTGCAACAACAAGCGTGGTCAGTGGATTGACAACGGTTGAACCGGTGGGTGCGGAATAGTTTCCGGTAAATGGCTTGCCTGTGGAAATATCAATTGTTGCCGATGGATTTGCCGGATTGGCTGTAATACGAATAGTGCCTGAACCAACAAGGCCGGTAAATTGTCCGGTACTGTCAGTAATTGTCCATGATTCACCCTCTCCACTATCCCAGGTGCCATTGCCATTTGCATCCGTCCAATCACGTATGCCGTTAGCGGTGCTGTCAACCCAGACAAGCGCTTTCGAGAGATAACCATCCTGGACAATACCACTTTGTGTGCCAACCACTGCTGCAGTACCTGTGCTGCTTGCATGTTCCAGATTTCCAAGGCCATCGGTGTAACTGGCTTCCACAGTAATGACCTTATCTTTCTGCCCGCCGCCCAAAAGCAGGGTACTCCCTGTGGCACCCGATATAATCACGCCATCAGCTTTCCACTGAAGTGTTATTGCCCCAAGTCCATCTTCGTCTGCAAGTGTGCTTGTTTTGGCCGTTAGTGTCTGGCCTTGCGTTGCTGTGCCCTCGATAGTGACACTGCCTGTTGGCGCATCGTTGACGTTCGTTACCGCAAGTGTATAATTGCCTGTAACTGCTGCACTACCCGAAACAGTACTGTCAGCAACAGTAACCGTTACGGCGTAGCTACTCTTTGCTTCATAGTTCAACGTCTCACCTGCTTTCAGATACAGTGCTGTACCAACAACCTCAAAACTATTAGCATCGGCACCTGAAAGGGTAACTGTATTTGTTCCAATGGCATCATCAGTAACAGCGATATCGGCAACCTTAATGGATGTCGTGGTACTGGTATTCTCAACGATGCTTGTGGTCGCATTATGTAACGCAACTGCTGTCGGTGCTTCGTTGACATCCGTTACTGTGAGCGTATAATTGTTGGTAACGGCAGAGCTTCCCGTAACCGTACTATCAGCAACATTAACTGTTACGGCGTAGCTGCTCTTTGCTTCATAGTTCAATGTTTCACCTGCTTTCAGATACAGTGCTGTACCAACAACCTCAAAGCTGTTGGCATCAGCCCCTGAAAGGGTGACTACATTTGTTCCAGGCGCGTCATCAGTAACGGCAATATCGGCAACTTTAACATGAGATGCCGTGCTTGTATTTTCTGCTATGCTTGTAATCGCATTGTTCAACGCAACGGCTGTTGGCGCTTCGTTAACATCCGTGATGTTTACGGTAACCGTTTTTGTTGTTGCTGAAGCGCCAGTATGATGAGCATCACTTGCGGTAACGGTCAAGGTATAGCTCTTGTTGCTTGACTCGTAATCAAGAGCTGCAGCGCCGGCAGCAGTCAGGCTGATCTTCCCTGTCGCTGCATCAATTGCAAACAGTGGCGCGTTAGCGCCATTAACAGGTGAAACAAGGCTCAAGGTAACAGAATCGCTATCTGCATCAGTTGCAGTAGCTTGTGCACCAATTTCACCGGCCGCCGCGTTTTCTGCGAGGCTGACTGTTGCGTTGTCCACCGTGATAACCGGCGCTTGATTCCACACTTTCTCAGCACTCGTAACGGTAGTATTTCCAAAGCTGTCTGTATAGGTAACCTTTACTGTTATGGGAAGGTTGGTTTGTGTTGCATCCAAAACCAGTGTACTGGTCGTTGCACCAGCGATATCTACACCATTTGCTTGCCATTGATAGGTTACATTGTTGAGGCCATCCTGATCAGCCAGGGTGGTAATATCGGCTGTCAATGTTGCCCCAACTGCCGGTTGACCGCTAATAACAGCGGCACCAGTGGCTGGATCGTTAGCATTGGTGACTGAAACAACAACCGCCTGATCTTTTGAGTTTGCTCCATCATTTGCAGTGACGGTGAAGCTATAACTCTTTTGCGGTGACTCGTAATCAGCAGAATTTTTAAGTGTTACAGCTCCCGTGCTCGCATTGATGTTCAGCAGCGCTGCATCGGTGCCGCCAAGCGTATAGGTTGGCGCTCCAAGGTTATCAGCATCCGTCGTGGCCGCTGTATAGATCACGGTAGTCGATGGGGCGTTTTCAATGACAGTGCCTGTTGCGCCCGAGGTAAAGAGAGGCGGGTTGTCGTTCACATTAGTGACATTCAATGTGATGGTTTTGGTCTGGTCGTGAGCGGCAAGACCGTCGCTCACCTTCACCGTAAGAATTGCCTGGTGATCAGGATTTTCAAAATCAATCAATGCCGCGCCGACACTTGTCAGGCTGATCTGGCCAGTAACGGAATCAATGGCAAAAATCGGCTGATTACTGCCATTCGTTGGAGGGTTAACCAGACTGAAGGCGAGAGTACCACCATCAGCGTCGGTCGCATGTGCAGCAGCGCCGCTTATTGGGCCTGCAGGAGTGTTCTCCGGAAGAGATACCGTGGCATTCTCGACAGTCAGCACGGGCGCATTGATATTAGCGTAGCCACCATCAAAATCATGCTTCACCGCATCTGATGTTGTGATATAATTATCACCACCGTTTGCATCAGTTTGTAACGTCACTGCAAAATCAGTCACATTTCCGGAAACCACTAACTTAACCGTAAGAACTTGCCCGGCCGTCCCAATAATCGGATTCTGTGCCAGAAGTTTTGGATCGGCCACCAAGGCAATCTTGCCATTCGATGAGGCACCGTTCAGGTTAACTGTAGGAGGATCGGACCAGACTTTGGCGGTTTGAGCTCCAAAATCATCAGTATAACTGAATGACGGATTGGTTACCTGACTTGCACTGACAGATGAGTATTGATAGGCCAGATCAATCACCGCACCACTGATCTTTGAGCCACCAATCAGTGCGGCAGCAAAGTAAAGGTCAAACTGAACTGTGGTCTTGTCAGTTGCGGCGGTGTAGGTATACGTCTTATTTGCAATTGTAATAAAATCAGCCATCCATTACTCCTTTTTGGTTTTATGCTTCAGCGCTTTTCAATATAGAATAATATACATTATAATACCTTATACATGCAATGCGGTAGACCAGCTTCCATCAACATCGCCTCTCAGAATGCCCACCAGGTCAACCGTGGTATCGGCAGTCAGATTGAGCGATATGGCGAGGGCAGGATCAGGCTGCAGAACGCTCTTGTCCACAAACGCCCACTCCGGTGTCGGGGCTGGAAGACCGACAACATGTTTGAGAATGGCAATAGCGTCATTCAAATCTACCCCGTTAGCCTTGTCAAAATCGGCAGCAACCTGCTGATAGCCATTCAGGGTCGTCAGTCCTACAATACTCTTGAGAATAGCGATGGTATCAAGCAGATCGACAGCGCCTTTGGCCGCACTATCCGCTGTCAATGCAGGGGTAAGGGTCGTTTGACCCGCGGCATGGCCACTCAGCACCACTGAACCTGTATCACCAGTTTGAGCCCCTGTTTTCAGCTCTACACCCTTGATCAGTGTCTCACTATTCCAATATTTGGTATTGACCGTGATACCATAGGATGATGCCGAAACCGCTGTTGTAGCTCCACTTGTCACACTCTCTGATGCTCCGCCTCCATCAGTGTAGCTCTCCTTGACCGTTATCACCTTGCCAAGCTCAGAAGCGGTCAATCCATAAGTTTTATTCGTCGCTCCGCTGATATCCACACCCCCGGCCTGCCACTGGTAGTGGATCGTACCAAGAACGTCTGCATCCGCCAGCGTATGGTCGTCAGCCGTAAGTGTCTGACCCACTCTGGTGGTTCCGGTAATAGTCACTTCACCCGTGGGTGCATCGTTGATGTTCACTACTGATGTCGTCGCTGAGCTCCTCTCACTTGTATTAGTCAAGTAACTTTCCAACGTTCCCCTTGCGTCCGTATAACTGGCAACCACACGAACCAGCTTGCCCACCTGCTCCTGGGCAAGGTTGATCGTTGAACTGTTGGCTCCACTGATACTGCTCCAGTCCGTTCCATTTGAAGAGGACTGCCACTGGTAAAACACCGTGCCCATGCCATCAATATCTGCAAGGGAATTGCTTGCCGTCAAGGTATTTCCCTGAATCGGAGTACCTGCAAGTGCAACCGATCCCGTTGGCAGATCATTGACGTTAGCCACAACAATGCCAAATATATCACTTGCCGAAGAGGTGCCATCCGAAGCCGTCACCTTGACCGACAGGGTGCCAACATCAGCATTCCCCGGAGTTCCGCTAAAAACAAGGCCGCTACTGCTGGAGAAGTTCAGCCATGTCGGCAGGATTGAGCCATCAGCAAGAGTGGCAGTATAGGTGAGGGCTCCACTGGTATCTGTTGTGCCATCAGGAGCCGTATCGGTAAAGGAGGCCGCCGCCGCCGTATAAGAAAAAGAGACTGCCTGGGTCGCCGACTGGTCAACCAGAGCTTTCGCCAGCACGGGAGAACCTTTGACGGGATCGCCTGCTGTTATCGTGAAGATATCGCTCACCGAAAGTGGCGTTGCAGCATTATCGGTAGCCGTCACCTTCACACTGATAACCGAATAGGCTGCTGCCGTTACATTGGTACTGGAAAACGTACGCGTAGCAGGAGCAAACGTCAGCCAGGATGGGAGCGCTGACCCATCTTCAAGAGTTGCCGTGTAGCTCAGGGTGCCGCCGCTGTTAGCCGGATCGATATCGCTGAAAGCAGTGGCCGGAACAGTGAAATTGTAGATGTTGCCACGCACGGCTGTTTGATCAGCAATGGCGTTGGCCAGGGTGGGTGCGTCATTGATATTGCCGATTTTTACCGAAGAGCCGCTGCTGGAGAGAGTCGCGCTGGCGATGGATTCGGCATTTGACAAGGCATCAGTGTAGTTGGCCAGCACCCGAACATACCTCTCCACCTGTGCATTGGCCAGAGTATAGGTTGAACCTGTCCCCGAGCCAGCGATGGTGCTCCAGTTGGTATCGTCACTACTCTGCTGCCAAAGGTAGGTGATGGTGCCAAGACCATCGGAATCCGCAAGAGTATTTGCGGCTGTCAAAGTCTGCCCTTGGGTTGCAGTACCGGTGACCGTAACCGAACCGGTCGGCGAATGGTTCGAGGCATCAGTCAACGTGTAGGTGAGTGTATCCACAAGAAGATCATTGAACGCCGAATTCGTAACACTGCTCACCACCCTGAAGCTGACCTTGCCGGTCTGGCTGCTCTCTTTCAGGCCATCCTCGCGAGCAGTAACCGTCACCGTCTGGGGCGTTGCATAGTTCGTACTGGTAAAGCCAAGAACTGAAGTGCTGTAACTCAACTGGAAAGCGCTGGATGCTTCACCACCATGCTCAAGATAGAGAGTAACGGTTTCACCTGCGGCCGGCGCTTTCCCAAGAGTAATACTCAGGGTATCGGTGCTGCTGCTGGCGCCTTCCTGAAGAGTAGTCGTTGTATGGGCCGATACTTTGACGGCATAACCGGCATCGACCACGCGCAGGGTCTGCTGCATATAGGCACCATAATCAGAACCATCGCTGGCACCCGAGCTGTCGCGCGCCTGAAGGGTAAGGGTCAAGTCGCCAGTTGCTGTGCCTGCATAAAACTTTGCCGTCGCCATCTGAGCGGCACTTAAGGCAACATTGGCCGGCGATGTCATCCCTGTACCAAACCCATAAGCGACATCACCAACCTTAAGGTATCCGCCACTTCCAGATCCGGCAGGCTTGACAAGACTTAGCACATAGCTGAGTGTCTGCGACGTATCTGCGTCAGTGGCTGAAAAAAGGCTGGAGAGCAACAGTGTTGAGTCTGCGCCTGCCTGAATGCTCTTTATCACCCCTGTATCGATAACCGTATTGCTGGCCGAGGAGCTGACCGATCCAACCGTCATAACCGGCGTATCATTCAGGTCCAGAGCGGTGCCGCTCACCTTCAGTGTGTAATTACTGGTGCTTGCTCCTGTTTTCGCCGCTTCAACGATAACAACATAAGTCTTTGGTGCGGGATTATAGGCCTGGGAGATGGAGGCCGTAGCTGATGTGCCTGCACTGAGAGAGATCGCAGCCCCATTGCTGTTCAGGATACTCTGCCCATTCCAGTCAGTGACCGTCGTTTTCCAGTCGGCTGATGCCGCACTGCCGCTGGCAGCGGCAAAATCGAGAGTAAAATCAGATGCTGCCGCTGTGGTGAAGAGCCAGACATCTTTATCCGTATCACCCGACAGGTTACCGGTCATCGCCACACCACTCAGCAGATGGTTATTGCTCGTTGCAGCGGCAGCCTTGGTATCATTAAAACCACTCTCCACGGTAGAGGTTACCGTGGCTGTTACACTGTACTCCTGGGTTGATGCTACATCTCCCTTTGCTACCTTGACATAGTAGGTTTTCGCCGCACCCACCAATGCCTTCAGGGTTGTTGATGCGCCAACCGATGTATTGACCGGGTCAAAAACAAGAGAGGCTGCATCAGCAGGAGAGGATACCGCCTTGTCAAGCGTGAATGTTGAAGTCCCTGAACTTATTGCGGTTGCGCTGACCACCGTATAAATGGTGGTATCAGCGCCTGAGGTGGCAATGGTAAAGCGGCTGCCTGCTGCAGGCAGGGTCGTCGACAAACCCTTGACATTAAGCGTGGTGCCTGACTGGCTTGCGCCAGAAATCTGTGGTGTTCCGGTCAAGGATCGAGTCGGAGAGACGAGATAATCGAGGGCGGCCGAATCAAGCAACCCTATATTCCAGTAGGTGGAGCTGGAGGTAATACTTGTCGCAAAACTCAGGTTGATCAGGGCAGGACCGGTGGTGACTACCTTATAATAATCAACATCGCTGGCACTGCCCAATGCTCCAATGGTGAGAACTCCATCACTGAGAAGATTGGCTTGTGCCGCAGTACCATTCGATACGCCTGTACTCAGGCTGTGTTCGGTTTCGTATGCCATGTGTAAAGTACCTTACCGTTAATTATTAGAATACCGACAGGAGTAAACCCTGTTCACCCGCCATGATGGCGGGTGAACAGGGAGTGGTCAGAAGGTTGCTGCATGAACAATTTCAAAGTTTGCAGCGGTGAGGCTGCTGCTTGAAACCCCCACCAGCAGAATAGAGTTGCCTGCGCCAAGGTCTACCAGGGTATCGCTGCCCTGTTGAGCGGCGTGCGCCATGATTCCGGAAACAGTGTCTATTTTTGTCCCGTTCAAGCCATCGGTATCATTGGCCCCGAGAAGAATCGACAGCACATCGCCACCGGCACCAGCCACAAACCCCTGCGCCTGATCCACACCGCTGCCATCGCCAACCACAAGGTGATCGCTGCCATCGCCACCGGTAAAAATCTCTTTTGCGCTGCTTCCCAGTATCAGATCGGCAAGGGCTGTCCCCGTGATATAGTTGGTCGTTACAAGGCCAGAAGTGGTCATAACAGCTTTGGATGTATGACTTGCAATGAGCTGCATGGACTGGTCATCGAATACCAGATTTTCAATATTTCGCAGAATATCGCTCTCACCACCTTTGCTCACGGTAACAGAACGGTCATAGGTCACTGCGGTAACTGCGCCCGTTGTATCGGGGTTATCCTCAGTCAGCGTTACCGTCGCGCCATTAGTTGGCGACACACCAAGAGTGCTGTTCAAGGTGAGCGTCTTCGTTGTTCCTGTATCAATTGAGGTGATCTTGTAGGGTCCATAGCTCACCGTCTCCCCGGCATCGCTTGTGTTACCGTTGCCATTCAGATCCGTCAAAACGCTGTAGGCAACATAATCGCCCACCGACAATCCATCCACTTTGTTCACCACAAGAGAGGAGCCGCTCTGGTTTGCTCCGCTGACGGTCACACCTGTTACGGCAAGTCCTGTAGCACCAGTCGCAGAGCGAATGCCGTTGGTCACTGACGGGGTAACAGCAAATATCATATCCTCACCTGTCAGGGTGATAGCGGCACCATCTGCTGCGGCTGCGAAAACCGTTGAAGCGGTATCTACCGCTGTCTGAACAGCGGCTGCCAGACCGGTGGCCACCGTTGGCAATGTTGCACCTGTAGATGCAGTGTACGTTACAGTCTGGCTGCCCACCACGACGGTATAGATGTCGCCAGCCTCAACAACTCCCGACAAGGTGAAGTTGCTCTTCTCTACCGTGTAAATGGTATAGTCTGCCTTGTTACCACTGAACTGCACAATATCCATAGACTGCATACCACTGGCATCCACCCCTTCGTTACCTTTTCCGTCGATAACATCGTTACCAGCGCCCGGTGTAAAGGTATCTGCCAGATTGGAGCCAGTAAGTGTGTCGTTCCCTGCTCCACCATCAATAATGTTGGTCATGTTTGCACTGCCGGTAATCGTGTCGGCATTATCGGTACCAGTCCAGATGGTCTGGTCAACCTTTTTGTTACCATCGGTATCAAGAAGTATTGAAGTAACACTGGCCGCGACCCCACCAACAATAACTTTCACAACCTTGTCGGCAAAAAGCAGCTCTTCAATACTGTTCAGGGTATCTACACCATCTGTTCCTCCATTGTTGTGGGTGACAGTAAAATCAGCCCCTGCGCTACCGGGCATGACAACAGTATAATCTCCATAGTTGCCGCTGAAAATCGCCTTGTCGTTGCCTGCACCAGCAAAAATGGTATCATTACCTGCGCCACCATCGAAAAGATCGTTACCTTCACCTCCAGTCAAACTGTCGGCCCCGGCAAGCCCTTCGAAAAGATGGTTAATTTTGCTTTCCAAAGGCGTTACTGTCATCGTATCACCAAGAAGATCCGTGCCGCGCAGCACAATCTGGTCAGGAACTCCGTCGAAATTAAAGTCTTTCACTTCACGGGTTGACTGCAGGCCGATAAAGCGGTCGCTGAACTGCAACGCTTCAACGTTGACGAGGGTATCGGTGCCGCTCACATTGTCAGTGCCGGTACGATTGTCCTTTACGGTCACAACGCCACTCACCGAACGACTTACGGTATAGTTTGAGTAATTTCCGGAGTAAACAGCCACATCAACCAGGGGGTTACCCAAGGTATCCGTTCCGTCATCACCGCCATCAATACTGTCATCTCCAGCACCACCGGTAATGACATCTCCACCAGCAGCGGAAGTGATGGTATCGTTACCTCCACCGCCATCAATGCGGTCATTGACGCTCCCGCCAACCAGCGTATCAGCGCCATCTGTACCACGCTGGTAAGCCTCATCTGCCTTGCCATCACCGTTGAAGTCGGTAAATGTTTTGGTGACCTGCAGAGGCATCCATTTGTCCCAGAAGCTGATGGACTCAATACCGATAAGGGTATCGGTGCCATTGCCTCCATCTTCAGCGCTCATTGAGTCAACAACCTGGACGATAGCTCCATCTGTTCCGGCGGTATAGTCATGGCCGTCAATGGTAACCTTTGTTCCCGCCGCAATAGTAGTAACCGTATAGCGGTCAGACATGCCATCGTAGGTAACAACATCATTACCGGGGTTCCCGAACTGGTCAACCCCGTTCTCTCCACCAATGATCTCGTCGTCACCGGTGCCACCCTGGAAGTTATCCGGTCCGGAGCCACCAATGAGGGTATCATTGCCCTCCATACCCTGGATATTGTGAGGCAGCCCGACATATTCATCTGCAGAGGCATCGATGCGGTCGGCCAGCATTGAACCGTTGACCGAGACTCCCATGATCTTGTCGCTCTGCCAGTCACGCCACGTGTTGCTCTCCACACCGAGTCGTACCCCACGGTCAGAGAATGCGAGATTTTCTATGTTGTAAAGCGTATCGGTGCCATCACCCGCCGGGTCAGTATCGCTGACCGTTACATAACTGCGGCCATTCGTATCGGTACCCCTGGTGATAACGTAACGATCAAAGGCTCCGGAATACGCGGCCGTATCGGTCGGTGTGTAGCCCCACTGATCCGGGGTACCATTGGCACCGCCATCAATAGTGTCATCACCATCGCCTCCGCGAATGTTGTCGCCACCAGCTCCTGCAAGGATCTTGTCGTTGCCACCGTTACCCTCAATCCAGTCATTGCCGTTGAAATCATACGTGGCATTGCCTTTGATGGTATCAGCACCACCGGTGCCACGAACATTGGCACTGATAATCTCTGACGACTTCCAGTCCCTTTGATAAAAGGTATCAACCGTCAGCGGCATCCAGGAGTCACTGAACGCAAACGCCTCAGCGCCAACAATGGCATCAACACCCGTTCCCTCAAATTCTGCAGGGAGCTTGTCGATCACCAGCCAGCCGTTGACCGTGGTCGCACCTTCGGCGTGAGCAATCATGGCAAGAACACCCTGTTGCATCCCTGCAAGGTCAAGAGTGAGTGAGGTGGCATTGGTTGACGTTAACGTTGTATTGGAGGTCAAAGTCAAGGTATCGTGGTCACTGGTAATAGACCAGGTACCACCGCTGTTGGTCAGGGCGACATCCTCAATCACATATCGCGAGACCTTGCCTTCAAAATGTACCTCGTCGCGCATGGCTGCGCCCCACTGATCGGTTCCCTCGTTAAGGCCGGCATCAATGTAGTCGTTTCCAGCCCCTGGACGGATAGATTCGCCTCCCTTGCCACCAATATAGGTATCATCGCCCTCCTTGAGATCAACATCAAGACGAATCTTTTCGAGATAACCGATTTGAGTCTCAACAGAGACACCCGGCTTGGCAGTCAGTGTCGCAATATCGCCGAGAGTGACATGATCAGCTCCGCCTGTGCCGACAACATTGGCAGAATCGGGTTTACCGTCAGGCCCGCCATCCTCACCTCCACTCCAGTCCCAGGCATCGGCCCGGATGCCAAGCTCCACATCACCATCGTTAAAGCGGAACCGCTCAACATTAAAGACAAGATCGGTGCCATCGCCGCCAAGATCCGCCGAGAGTGAATCAACCACAAGATAGCCAGCCCCTTTTCCAAAAAGGTTGCCGGTCGTAAATGCAAGGCGCAGTACGGAGGCTGCATCGGTTGAAAGCGTGTCAGAAAGCGTTAATGCTCCAGAAGAAACTGTGCCGACCTCACTGCCATTCCATACAACCGTACCAGTGGTCGCATCGCCAGTGGTGATCAAGGCTGTCCAGAGGTACCTCCCCTTTGGACCACTGAATTCAGCTACATCCTGATCCTGCCAACCCTGACCACTGGTGCCATTGGCTCCACCATCAAGCACATCGTTGCCGGTACCACCACGAAGGGCATCACCATTACCGCCACCAAGCAGCACGTCGTTGCCCTCCTTGCCATTCATAGAGTCACGAGAGCCGGATTCCTGCTCAATAATAATGTCGTTAAATATCGTTCCTTCAGCATTGACATTGGTATTGCCCTGCCCGTCACTCCATGACCAACGGTTCACCGCAAGCGACACCCAGCGGTCGCTGAAGCTGAGATTCTCAATACCAACAAGAATATCGGAGCCAAGTGACGCTGAGTCAGTTGCCGGCAAAATATCAGTGACACGGTAAGCCGCAATTGCACCAGTTGTTCCAGAGTCGACAACAGCATAGCTACTGTTCACATAAACCGATTCCACGGTAAACCTGTCAATACTTGCATTGTAGCGTGCAGTATCGGTTTCCCAGGAGTTGGCACCATCGGCACCGCCAACCAGCACATCATTACCCGCGCCGCCTTCAAGGTTATCGCCTCCGGCACCGCCAAGCAGGGTATCATTGCCTGCATTGCCACTGATCTGGTCATTGCCCTCCTTGCCATTCAGCACATCGTCAAATTCGGTACCCTGAACATTGACTGAGCCATCAAAAGATGTATTGACCATTGGCTTGATACTGAGCTGTGAACCGTTGAATTCAACCCGCTCAATGTTCACCAGCAGGTCAGTGCCGGTACCGCCCGCGCTGTCAGGCAGCACATCCTGGATCTGAATACCAAAAACGGAGGTTGCTTTGGCATTGGAGGGGTCAACAATCGTATAGGTTGTCCCTGCAATATCAACAAGCACACCTTTGACGATATAACGTTCCCGAGATCCAGTGTAGCGCACCACATCCTGAATTTCCCAAAGGTTGCCAAGAGCGGCAGTTTCATTGCCTCCATCAATGGTGTCGTTACCTCCCTTGCCGTCAATCTCATCGCCCCCGTTTGTTGTGCTCATCAGGAGATCGTCCAGGAAGGTGCCGGTAATATAGGTGCGCGACACCTGATACTCATGGCTCTGCCCTGTCGTATAATCCCACCAGGAGCTTGTCCAGGTAGATGTATTGGTTACCGGTGCAAGCTGCAGTAGTGAATCGCCAATCTGTATGCGCTCAATTCCGACAAGGGCATCCTGCCCGTAACCCACGTTTTGATTGACATTACTGGAAAAGTATTTTAATTCGTCTGCTAATGTTTTGTCTTTCAATGAAGCAAGATCTGTCACGATATAATAGCTCTCTCCTGACGTCCCAGTGACAGAACCGTTGGAGTCAGTCATCTTCCCGCTGATATGCAGCCGTTCACGGACGGCACCGGCATATTGTGCCGTGTCGCCAGCGTTCCAGTAGCTGTTCCGGTCAGCGGTATTGTCGAGCCCACCGATCAGAGTGTCGTTGCCAAGACCACCGTTGAGTGAGTCATCACCGGCGCCTCCGCTCAGCAAATCATTGCCCGCCCAGCCCTGCAGCCAGTCAGTACCGTCGGTACCCGAGATAGTATCATTTGCGCTGGTGCCATTTGTGCCATCTGTACCAACTGTTGTCTCCTTTACTGCAAAATCACCTGTCTGGTAAGTCACTTCATTGATCGTGCCAGTTTGCAGATGGAGGATTCCCCCCTCAAAGGTTATCTGCTCAATGCCATGCAACTGATCCGTCCCCTCACCGCCATACTGCTCAGCAAGGGTGTCGACAACCTTGACATACATCGTTGTATCGTCGTAGCTGCTGCCCAGGGTTGTATTCGTAAAGTTAAGGGTTCCTGAATAAACACCTGCCCCAGAAGGAGGGCCAGCCAGAGAGAAGGTTGCCAGTTGTGCGTTACCATTTGAGGCATGAACAGTTATCGCATAGCGTTGGACGGCGTCGTCGTAGTAGACATTGTCATAGCCTGTGCCTCCATAGACGGTGTCATTGCCTGTGCCAAGGTTGGCCTGGTCATCACCACCACCAGAAGCATTGATATCTGTTGTATCAAGATAGATGAGATCATCCCCACCACCTGCCTTGACGTGGTCATTGCCAGTGCCCGCGACAACCGTGTCGTTGCCGTTCTTCATCTGGAAGTCGCTCTCTCCTCCGGCGACGGCATCCTGAACATTATCGGCAAAATTAGTGCCAACGTAGTTTGAATAAGTTACCCAAACGTCACCATTCTTATGACTTGCTCCTTGCGTAACCAAAACGACAAGATCCTCAGAAGTATCACGGAACTGCAAACGTTCGACATTTCGCACAATATCAGTACCTTGTCCTCCAAGACTTTCCGGAATAAGATGCTTGACGGTAAAGCTGTTACCATTCTGAGTAATTTCAAATTCACTGCGATCGGCATCAAACCAGGCAACATCATAACCGCTGGTATCCCAGGGTGTGGTCGGATTAGGACTCGGGTTGCCACCACCATCAATGGTGTCGTTACCGGCACCACCATGCAGGTCGTCACGAAGGGCACCACCAACAAGACTGTCGTTACCACCGTTGCCATTGAGATTGTTTTGAGCATTGGTTGTCCCGACCATCAGATCCCCGAAACGAGTACCCCAACCATCAAGGCGATTGATTGTTCCAGTCATCTCCCAGCTCCAGTTACCAGCCCCCTTGTCTACATATCCATACTGGTCATAGGAAGAGCTTTGGTACTGCACCTTAAGCTGCTCCCAGGTATCGCTGAACTGCAAGACCTCAATATTACTCAAAACATCACGACCTTCACCACCATGTGCCGCATCATAGAGATCCTGTACCACAATAATGCCCGAGTCAGTGTAATAATCGGACTTGGCATAACCACCATTCGCTAAGGCAACACCCATATTGTTGTAACCACCACCCGACTCTGTGCGGAAAAACTGTATATCGTAACGATTGATGGAATTGCTGAAGGTGGCACGATCAAGATCCTGCCACGGATCGAAGTAACCATTTTCGTCTGCCGCACCGTTCTCTCCTCCATCCAGCACATCATTGCCGAGACCTCCCCTCAGTTCATCACCCTCGGCCCCACCAAGCAAGGTGTCATTACCGGCGCCGCCATCAATATAATCGCGGTGAACTGGTGCGCTGCTCCCAAGCGTATCGGCATTGATACTGTCATCGAGCAGACCACCCTGAATATTGTTACGATCCCATGATGCTCCTGAAGATGCAGGGTTAAAATTAATGCCGAGATCAATACCGCCATCCTGGAACTGGATGCGCTCAATGTTGATGAGGTAGTTGACCCCGTCACCACCGCTAACATCGGGAATCTTGTCGGTCACACGAACTATCGTCGCAGGAATATCTGCACCCGAGTACTTCTCTGTGATATTGGCCTTTACGGTGCTATCAAGATCGGCATATTTAATCACATCAACAGAATAACGTTTCTGTGCCCCTGTAAACTCAACCACATCCTGATTATTCAAAGTCTGCTCAGATGTCCCGTTGGCTCCACCATCATAGAAGTCGTTACCGGTGCCATCCTTGATCCGGTCAGCGCCAAGGCCGGCATAGACCACATCATCGCCAGCCTTGCTGTCAATGTAATCGTTGTGATTGCCTCCCTGAATGGTAACAAAAGAGTCTGCATCAACGACATCTTTAAACTGAGTACCAGTAATGTTATTCTGACCAAAAGCGCCATTGTTGCTATTAAACTGTACCGCCAGGTCAATTGAACCATCATTGAACTGCAGTTGCTCGATATTGCTCAGCTTGTCACTTCCAAACCCGCCAAATTCCGCCCCAAGACGATCAGTTACCTGGATACTTCCGTCACCATTCTTTGTGATATCGAAACGGCGCATTGGAGCATCATAATTTGCTATGTCGACGGCTATGTTGACCCACTGATCAAGTGTACCATTGGTTCCGCCATCAATAGTGTCATTTCCTTCACCTCCATCTATCCAGTCACCGCCTCCTCCGGTCGATATCGTGTCATTTCCGGCCTTGGCATGCACTTCATCGCGCAGGGGAGAAGTCGACGTGATGGTATCAGCATAATCGCTGCCCTCCCAGCGATACCCTGTGGAAATTTTTGCCTGGGTCAGCCAGTCATAGTAGAAATTCTCATACTCCAGAACAGAAAGATTTTTCTCACCGTCGGAGAAACGAAGCACTTCAACACCGCTCAACGTATCCGTGCCATCACCACCCTTGCTGTCAAGCTTGCTGTCTTTAACAATAACCGATCCTGCCGGATCGAAGCCATCAACAGTGACACCCAAATCATTCGTGAACGTGATAGAGTAACGGCTGGCAATGCCTGTAAACTCGGCAACATCATAGCCATTGGAGCCATTGGGATCCCAGGTAGCCTTGCTCAGCAAGGAACGACCTGTTCCACCATCAATAGTATCATTGCCTGCATCTCCTCTGAAAGTGTCAGCTCCTGATCCACCGTAAAGCTTGTCGTTCCCTGCTCCACCATTCAGACGATCGGAACCGCTGAAGTCGTAACTTCCCGTGGGCACCGTAGCGCCGAAGGCATAACCAATGGTATCAGCATAAGCTGTGCCATCAGCATTGAGGTTATACACTTCAACATTGGCACGGAGGCTGAAATCTTGACCAGAAGAGGGCTGGAAGGTGAGTTTCCCTGCGGCAATATCAGCACCACTGACAACAAGCGAAACTAAATCAACCCCATTCAACCTCAAGGTACCATTTACCTGTTCACGACTGAACGTCACTTGTGACAACTGCTGATCGGGCGCAAAATCGGCAGCAGTAACGGTTTTCGCGCTATCGACCAGTGATCCAGTCGGAGTAACAAGTGTATCCTGCGAAAAGCGGTTAAACCAGAGGCTGGCAGAAAGACGCACCTCCTTGTCGCTGAATTGCAAGGTATCAACATTGTACACAATGTCTGTGCCATCCGGGAAGCCGCTCCGGGTATCCTCAACAATATAATAGCGCTGCCCTGCAGGAACATGATCGCTGTTACCTGCTTCGCCAATGTGTTCGGTAATCGTGTATTTCTTTGCCTGGCCGGTGTATATCGCCCGGTTTTCAAAACCGAAACCGTTGTTGGAATTAACTGTCAGAAGTCGGTCTGCCAGGGTATCCTCACCACCATCAATGGTATCATTACCCACTCCACCACGAATCTGATCTCCTCCGAGCCCTGCATCTATCAAGTCGTTGCCCGCTCCTGCATCAATTGAGTCACGGTGCGTCGCCAGAGTTCCAACATAAGCCGCAGCAAGAGCGTCGGCATCAATGGTGTCATCACGCAGCGTGCCGGTGATATTATTCTGCGCATAACTTCCACTGTCGTTTGCCGCTGTAAAGCTCACCGCAAGAACCTGATCACCATCCAGGAACTGCAAGCGCTCAATATTCAGGAGAGTATCTGTGCCATCATCACCATTGGTCGTGTTGTTGTCCGTGACCGTCAACACGCCATTAGCGTTGGTAATCGTGTAATCTGACGTATTTCCATTATACGATGCAGTATCCTTGCCTGAACCGCCATCTATAGAATCATTACCTGCTCCACCATGAACAGTGTCATCACCGGCACCAGCAATAATAGAGTCATTCCCCTCGTTGCCCTCAATCCTGTCGTTATGGCTGTTAACCGCTTCCACATCAACAGTGAATACTGACGATAGCGGAGTTGTGGTGCCAGTCCAGTGCAAAATATAGCTGCCATTAGTTATGTCTGCTACAGTAACACCACTGAGAGGCGTTGAAACTACTTGGCCGTTATGCCTGAGTTCAAGATTGGCAGCAGTCAGACTTGAAAGTTCTGTGGCTGTAAAGGAAACCGTACCATTATTGGCAAAATCCTTTGCTCCAAGCACATAGTCCGTCTGCCCCGGAGTAAAGTTGATCGTAAGCCATTTGCTCCCCTTATATGGATTTTCCGCTGCCAGGGCATCAGCATCAATCACATCATCCAGACCCGTGCCGTTGATAGTGTTGCTCGACCAGTTGTTGCTGTCATAGGCAGCATTAAAGGTGACCGAGAACTCCTGCCTGCCATCCATGAACTGGAGCACTTCAATGTTGTACAGCTTGTCAACCTCACCGGTTTTGCCCGTTACCTCAAGGTATTTCCCCCCCGCATCCGTGCCCTTGGTCACTGTATAATCAGACTTGGAGCCCTGGAAGTACGCAGTGTCATTGCCAGCGCCACCGTCAATCGTGTCATTACCAGTGCCACCATCAATGTAGTCATCACCAGTACCAGCCTTGATGCTGTCGGCTCCGCCAATGCCATAGATCCAGTCCTTATTTGTGGTGGCACTGTTGGCAGAAGCCAGAGCATCGGCATCAATAGTATCTGCATTGGATGTGCCATAGATGTTGTTCTGATAACTGTTTCCATAAAACGAAACCTCAGCAAACTGTGATGAATCAACATCAAAAATCACACTGCCAGAGACAAGGCGGAATGATTCAATATCGTAAACCCCGAAAGATTTGGCGGTTGTCCCTGTACCCACCGTCATCGTAGCACCGTTGCCATATTGTAAGGGCATTAGATGGCCCAGCTCAACAAGGGAACCACCTGAAATGAGCGTACCCTTCAAAAGATAGGAGGTTCCACTTTTGACCATCTCAAACTTGTTGTATCCTGCGCCCATATCAACCACAAGAAGATCCTTGCCGGTATCACCAAAAACCTGCACCAAATTTCCAAGAGATGCTGCATCAAGATTGATTTGATCATCCCAGGGGGTACCACTGACATACTGACCACCACCAGAGGCAATCTTGAGCTGAAATGTCTGGGAACCAGCAGCAACAAGCTCTGCATTTTTCAGGATCATGGTCTGCGCAACAGAGGTGCCAGCGGTATCCATTTTCTGGATCTTAAAAGAATCAGCAGCCGCTTCTTTCGTAATCCTGTAGGCATCAACCATGGTCGAAGTACCAGTACCAGTACCAGTACCAGTACCAGTACCAGTACTGGTACCTGTACCTGATATTGCCACTGTTTTAATATGAAGCACCCCTGCGGCATCAAGCTCTTTTGATGTAGCAGGAGTTGAAAGCTGCAAATACACTTTATCATAGCCGTCGCCAGCATCTACCGTATCATTTCCAGCCGACCATTGAATGATGTCATTCCCCGCTCCAGCCTCAATGCTGTCATTAACAGCGGTACCCGTTACCCAGTCTGCGCCACTTGTGCCGCTACTCCCCACAACCGTCATCGGTGAAAGTGAGTAGCTGTTGTTGTCCACGTTGCCCACCTGCCACGCCTTGACGATATCAGTTTGCCCCACCACAACTCCTGCAGGCACCTTAACAAAAATATCTGCACCGGAGTTTGGGTACAAATAATAGGGTTGGGAGGTAACTGCATCAGTTCCTGAAAGAGGAACCGTAAGATGCGTGCCATCAAACGTCAGTGAAGCGACCGAAACATTAGCCCCGTTCATACCCGCGTTTGCCGTCGCCAGCTTGACCACAATCGAGCCCAATGAAGCAAGCGCAGCTCCGGTGGTGCCAAGGTCAAAGGTTATCGAATTATTGAGATAGAGCCCCGCAGGATTACCCGATGCATCCACCTGAACACGACCTGATCGTATCTGGGATTCTGTTATGGTGAAATGATCAGGTATGCTATCATTGTTGGTATCCGTGAAACTGAAGGGAAGATTAAAGGTCTGGGTGCCCTGTGTTCCGGCTATGGTATCTGGTTTACCATCACTGTTGGTGTCTTTCAACACGCCATTGATGGTAACATCAGAGTTGCTGGAGTCCTTCCCCGTAGCTGTAAAGGTGGCAATGACATTGTTTGCATCTTTTGCCTGCCACACCAGCGGAAAGCTGACATCATTGCTCACAAAACCATCAGGAAGAGTATCGGCATCAGTACCATCCGCAAGAAGCACTCCAGTGTCAACATTGTTGAATGTTACACTCCATAGCTCAGGGCCAGATTTAGAGGTATCAGTATCCTGAAACGTCAGCACGCCAGCACTGGTTTGGCTGATATTTCCCGAAGAGTTCAGCCAGTTCCAGCTTGCATTGAAGGTAAGGGGATTGGTGTCGGTATCAGTCTTGAGATTAAGGCTGAAACCGTAATCTCCAATTGCGGCAAGAACATCTGTGGCTGAATGGAATGCATAGTAGCTCTCGCTTGGAAGAGGAGTTCCACTGACATTGCCGGTGGTGTTAATGGTGATATTATTGATGGTCGCCGTAGAGATCACGGAAAAAGGCACATCAAGAGCAGCTCCATTATTCGTATCCGTGAGTTTGTCATCAGCAAGCAAGCGCATCACATAGCTACCCGCTGCAGCCTGTGCAGGCACAGTTGTACTGCCTGTCAAATGGCCGTTCGACAATGTTAGAGAAATTTGTTGAGCATTGGCTACGCCAAAAAATATGTTGTCAACCATTTGCCCCACAGAAGCCTTGTAGGTTATGGCATCCCCATCCGGATCCGTCGCATAGAGAGGAAAATCAAGAGAAATTGTCGAACCGGCGGTATAGGTTAAATCACTTGGCGGTGTAAACGATTGCCAGACAGGCACCGATGAGATGAGGATGGTATCCAGTGTCGGAAGTGTGCCCAATGACACTTGTGAATTACCGACCAAAAGCGTGGTGCCACTCGCCAATGATGCACCAAATTCAGTGCTTCCCTGAGGAAGCGTAAAGCTGATTCGCGCCAGCACAACTTCAGACGTACTGTTGTTTATTGAAGTTAAGCTAGAACCACCTATAAGCAAATGACCAGGGGAGTCAAGATTAGGCACCCAGCTCCAACCTGTTAAGGCAGGATTGCCTTTCGCGCCCGTATAGCTCGCCTTCGCAGTATCATAACTCAGAACAAGATCCGCCTTGTCAATAACAGTACCTGCTGCCAACCTCACCTGAACATCTATACCAGTAGCAGTAACTACTGAGAGCAGTTTCAGCGCCGAAGCTAACAGTGTGTGCTGATAAGCCAAAGCATTCACAAAAGGAGGCGCAACAGAAGCATCTGCACGTGAAAAGACATCAGGCATCCAACTGCCACCCTTGTTGCCAGCACCAACCAGACCACCGAAAGCTGTCACAACGGTATCAAATGCCTCGGCTATATGATGAACGAATGCCCGCCCTTTCGCCCCGGCGCCGGTCATGCACGACCAGAAATGGATGGATGGGGCATCGACCTGCGCACCCGACAATGCGGTAAAATCTTCAGCCTCCAGCACCTTGCCGCCAAGAGTTATCGATCCGGGCTGACCATGCCCAACAAAATGAAGTTTATCATATCCTCCTGAGAGTGCATTATGAAGAGTATCAGCAAAATCCGACCGTAAATCAACCCGCCAAAGCTCAGTCCCCGGCTCAAGTTGCTCCAGTAAAACAGCAGCATCCTCAATATCGGTATCAGCAATAACCAGCGTCCGGAGCTCCCTGTTTTCGGTAGTATCAAATTCCTCCATTGAGCAGAAGTTCTTCAGAAGATCAGCGCCAGACAAGGCTGCTCCATTGGATTCGACAACAGCATCAATATTCATAAGTCACCCCTTGAAAATTTTCATGTGAACGCAGCAAACCAATTTGATAAACAAACAACGCAACAGAATCTTACAAAATTCCCTCCAACCCGCATAGCGTCTGATCGACCGCAGCAACCACTGTGCGAACTAATGCGTATATAATTCAAGTTAAAAAAAATGAAATAATAATTATTACACCTTTTTCATTTTCCGATAAAAAATTTAAAAAAAATCACGCCAGCCAGCTCTCATCAACATCACCCTTGACAACCAAAATCAGGTGAAAATCTTGATAGACTAATCACTGCCACAAAAGCAAAACTATCGGAGTTGATGGATTGACTATTTGATCGAATTAAGCTAATCAGGCTGGTGCCGATCATGCGAAACAAAAAATGCGGGGGGGGCTGATAGTATGCGGAGTTATCGGTATGGCAGAACCCATCTGCAGAAAACCATGACCACCAAGGTTCCCGACTGTTGCAGGAGTGGTGATCATGGAGCCCTGTTCTACCAAAAAATCAGCAAATTACCCAGGCTGGGTGGCACCATCGGTAACTGCATTTGCAGGATCATTCTTCTTCAGAATACCATCTTCAACCATCTTGTTGATTGCCTGTGAAAGTTGCTCATGGGTACGAAGCAGTGCTGGTACCGATAACGCCAACGCTGCAACTGGGCGGATATTGGCTTTTTCCTGCTCAACCTGAGTGATATTGACCAGATCAAGACGAATAATGCCATCAATCAGCGTAATGTTGGCAATACCATCGGTATAAATTGTCTGCATATTTTTCTCCCTGTAAAATGTTTATTGTAATTATGCGATAAAAAATAACTGCCGAAAAGCAATATATCACACCGGAACTTCCGGTGAAAATTCTTGAAATCTTCTACTCAGCAAAAAGTTTAACCGGGACAGCTCAGAACCCGCAAACATTCAGCGAGTAACAGGTCAAGAAAGGGTGGGCGATAGAAGATTCGAACTTCTGACCTCTACAGTGTCAATGTAGCGCTCTAACCAACTGAGCTAATCGCCCTGACCGAAAGGCTGTCAATATAGACTTTCAACACAAAAACACAAAGAACAAGCACAATGAATCGGCACTTTATGCAATTTTTTTCTTTTTTCTCTCCCCCGTAACATATTCAGGCTCGCTCTTGTTCTCAATGGTGTCTGCCGTGATAACACATTTATGGGTACTCTTCATCGAAGGAATCTCAAACATGATATCAATCATCACATTTTCAAGTACTGAGCGTAACGCACGGGCACCTGTTCCCCGTTCAATGGCGATCTTGACCACCTTGTCCAGCGCCTCGTCGGTAAACTCAAGTTCCACTCCATCCATCTCAAAGAGCTTTTTGTACTGCTTGGTAATGGCGTTTTTTGGCTCAACCAAAATGTTGCGCAATGCCTTTTCATCAAGCATTTCGAGAGTCGAAATAACAGGAAGACGACCGATAAATTCAGGAATAAGCCCATACTCGTGCAGATCATCCTGCATAACAAGTTTGAGAATTTCCGGATCGTAGCCAATTTGAGTCGTTTTGACCTTGGCACCAAAGCCCATTGAGGACTTTGAAACCCTTTTGGCAATAATCTTGTCAAGCCCCTCAAATGCTCCGCCACAGATAAAAAGGATATTTTTGGTGTTAATGTTGATCAGTTGCTGTTCAGGATGTTTGCGTCCTCCTTTTGGTGGAACACCAACAACGGCACCCTCAAGAATTTTCAGCAACGCCTGCTGCACACCCTCGCCGGAAACATCGCGGGTGATGGAGACATTTGCCGATTTACGAGAAATTTTATCGATCTCATCAACATAGATAATACCACGCTCCGCCCGTTCGAGGTTGAAATCGGAAGCGTGAAGCAGTCGGGCAAGAATGGTTTCAACGTCGTCACCAACATATCCCGCCTCGGTCAGCGATGTGGCATCAACAATGGAAAAGGGCACTTCAAGCAAGTTGGCAAGCGTCTGGGCAAGCAGGGTTTTTCCTGTCCCCGTCGGACCGATGAGCATGATATTGCTTTTTTCGATAACAACTTCATCATGCTCATTCTGAAGCTCCTGCGACTCAATCCTCTTATAGTGGTTGTAAACCGCCACGGCAAGCGACTTTTTTGCTCTCTCCTGCCCAACAACGTACTGGTCAAGAGAACTCATTATCGCTTTAGGGTTTGCAAGGCGAGGCTGAAATGGCTGCTCACGAAGCCGCTCAGGTTGAGGCTCCACGTTGATCTCCTTGCGCAGAATATCAAAAGATGTTTTGATACAGCGGTCACATATAAAAGCATTCGGGCCGGCAATCATGCTGTTGACCTCCTGGGCGCTTCTGCCACAAAAAGAGCAGTAAACCTGGTCAGTGGTGCCGTTGCCTCCTCTTGTTTTTCCTTTTGCTGGTTCTCTGGTCATGAAACAATCACACGTTCTGTCACGTTAAAAAGGTATACAATCTTAAAATCCCATCCTGGCAAGACTATCCAGAAGATGCTGAATGGTCAAGCTCAACTTTGGATGGTCGCCCTTAAAGTGGTCGAGGGCCTCGTTCATCCGCTCCATGAGGGAGGCATCCTCGTGAACAGTGCCAACTTTTTCGTCAAGAAGTCGCTGCATATCCGCCCTGAGATTAGAGAGAACAACTTCCGTGGTTTCATCAACAGAGTCTACCTGTTCAAGCTCCTGATGAAGCGTCTTTAGGAGTTCCCTCAGCTTTTGCTGTTCCATAATCCATCCTTGATAAAAATTTACGGAAGATGCGTTTCACCCATCAAAAACCGGTCACACTCACGGGCAGCAGCCCTCCCCTCATGAATTGCCCAGACAACAAGACTCTGGCCTCGGCGAGCATCACCAGCAGCAAAAATTCGCTCACGATTGGTGAGATAGGTTTTATCCGTTGCACGAATGTTCGAACGCTCGTCCTGGAGAAGCTGAAGCTGCTGCAACAGATGCTCCTCAGGCCCGATAAATCCCATCGCCAGCAGCACAAAATCAGCAGGCAGCATCTGCTCTGTACCCGCTACAGGTTGTGGCATAAAACGCCCATCCACCTCAATCCACTCAACTCTTGAGACCTCAACAGCCTCCAGTAGCCCTTGATCATCAGCGAGAAACTTCTTGGTCATGATGGAGTATTTTCTTGGATCCTCCCCCTGAACAGAGGCCGCCTCCTCCTGTCCATAATCGACCTTAAAGGTTTTCGGCCACTCCGGCCACGGATTATCCCGTTGACGCTCAAGAGGGGGCTTCGGCATAATTTCAAGCTGAATGACGCTTTTGCACCCTTGACGCAGTGACGTGGCAACACAGTCAGTACCAGTATCGCCACCACCGATAACCACCATATTCTTCCCCTCAGCGGAAAGAAGCGGCGCTGTTTGGTCAAGCAGAGCCTTGGTGCTGGAACGCAGAAAATCCATTGCAAAGTGTATTCCCGGAATGTCACGCCCCTCTGCATCCAGATTACGGGGCTTTGTAGCGCCGGTACAGAGTACAACAGCATCAAACTCTTCAAGAAGCTTGTCCGCAGGATAATCAACGCCTACCTCGGTGCTCTCCATAAAGGCGATCCCCTCCTGCTTCATCAGATCAATTCGGCGATCAATCACCAGTTTTTTATTGAGCTTCATATTCGGAATGCCGTACATCATAAGGCCGCCAAAACGGTCGTCTCGCTCAAACACCGTCACACTGTGACCAGCCTTGTTAAGCTGGTCAGCGCAGGCAAGGCCCGAAGGACCTGATCCCACTATAGCAACCCGCTTGCCCGTTCTATGCAGAATCTGTTTCGGCTCAACCCAGCCTTCAGAAAAAGCGCGCTCAATAATTGAGTACTCAATATTCTTGATGGTCACCGGAGGCTCAATAATGCCAAGAACACAGGAGCCCTCACACGGAGCAGGACAGACCCTGCCGGTAAACTCCGGAAAGTTGTTGGTTTTGGTCAGCCGCTCGTACGCTTCATGCCAGAAGCCATTATAGAGGTAATCATTCCACTCAGGCACAAGATTGTGAATCGGGCATCCGGTAGCCATTCCGCTCAGCATGAATCCGGTATGACAGTAGGGGGTGCCACAATCCATACAGCGAGCGCCCTGATTCTGTAACTCAGCAGGATCCATCTCCTTATGAAACTCCTGCCAGTCATGTATTCTCTCCAGAGGCTCCCTGTCAACTGGCAGCGCTCTCTGGAACTCCATAAAACCTTTAACTTTGCCCATATCAATGAGTTAATCTTTTACGGCATTAATTCCCTGAAACTCGTGCCGGGTCGTGAATATTTTTATGAAATGCCGCCATAACCGCCTCCTCACCACTGAGGCCAGCAGCCTCAACCTCCTTCATGGCCTCCAGCGCCCGACGGTAATCATGCGGCATCACTTTAACAAATTTTTTGCACAGAAGCTCTCCGTCGCCAAGAATTGACTGACCCAGCTCACTTCCCGTACTCTCGACATGCCGCTGAATCATCAACTGCAACTCGGCCAACTCAACGGGATCCTCAATTGCCGAAAGAGCCACCATCTCATGGTTACAGTTGCTGGCCAAAGCGCCATCCACATCATACACATAAGCAACGCCACCCGACATACCCGCAGCAAAATTCCGGCCTGTTTTACCAAGAATAATCACGGTTCCGCCGGTCATGTACTCACACCCATGGTCACCAATTGCCTCAACCACAGCCCGAAGGCCGCTGTTGCGAACACAGAAACGCTCTCCAGCCATCCCTCTGATAAAAGCTTCGCCGGAGGTTGCACCGTAAAAGCCGACATTACCAATGATGATGTTCTCTTCCGGCACAAAAGATGATCCCTTGGAGGGATAAACAATAATTCTCCCACCGGATAGCCCCTTGCCAACATAGTCATTGGCATCACCTTCAAGCTCAAGCGTCATCCCCTTCGGCATGAACGCACCAAAGCTCTGACCGGCTGAACCGATAAATTTCAGGTGAATGGTGTCATCCGGCAAGCCTGAAGCGCCATGCGCCCTGGTTACCTCATAACCAACTATAGTGCCGACAACCCTGTTGGTGTTTTTTATCGGAAGAGTGGTAAAAACCCTCTCCTTTCGTTTGATCGCCGGTTCACAAAGCGAGAGCAATGTCGTACGATCAAGACTCTCTTCAAGGCCGTGCTCCTGGGCAATGGTGCAGTACCTTGTCTCATGCTCGCCAACCTCTGCCTGATAGAGAATCTTTGAAAGGTCGATCCCTTGCGCCTTCCAGTGATGAACATTTTTTTTCATGCTGAGCAGTTCAGTACGTCCAACAAGCTCGTTGATGGTACGCACTCCAAGACGCGACATATACTCCCGCACCCCTTCAGCAAGAAAGCGCATGAAGTTTTCGACATGCTCCGGTTTTCCCTTGAAATGCTTGCGCAATTCCGGATTCTGGGTGGCAACACCAACCGGACAGGAGTCGTCCTGGCAACAGCGCATCATGATACAGCCCATCACCACAAGGGTGGTCGTTGCAAAACCGAACTCCTCAGCGCCAAGCATGGCCGCAACAATAATATCCCTTGCTGTTTTCAACTGGCCATCAGTCTCAACAACAATACGTCTGCGCAGATTGTTGAGCAAAAGTGTCTGGTGCGCCTCAGCCAGGCCAAGCTCCCACGGCATACCCGCGTGCATGATGCTCGAAACAGGCGAAGCGCCGGTGCCACCATCATGACCACTGATCAGCACAACATCGGCATGAGCCTTTGCCACACCTGCCGCAATCGTACCAACACCAACCGTAGAGACAAGCTTGACATTGATTCGAGCCTCGGGATTGGCATTCTTCAGGTCATGGATGAGCTGGGCCAAATCCTCAATAGAATATATATCGTGATGCGGTGGCGGAGAAATGAGTCCAACTCCAGGGGTAGAATAACGAACCTTGGCAACCCATGGATAGACCTTTGAGCCTGGAAGCTGCCCCCCTTCACCTGGTTTTGCCCCCTGGGCCATCTTGATCTGAATCTCATTGGCGCTGGCAAGGTACTCACTGGTAACCCCAAACCGTCCGGAAGCAACCTGCTTGATGGCCGACATTCTTGAGTCGCCGTTGGCATCTTTAAGGAAACGCGCCGGATCTTCGCCACCTTCGCCCGTATTGCTCCTGCCGCCAAGCCTGTTCATGGCAATAGCAAGCGTTTCGTGAGCCTCCTGACTGATAGAGCCATAAGACATCGCCCCCGTCTTGAACCTTTTCAGGATTGCTTCGACAGGTTCAACCTCCTCAAGTGGAACCGGTTGTTCACTGAACCGAATATCCATCAAGCCTCGAATCGTACAGAGGTGCTCGCTTTGATCATCAATAAGGTTTTCATACTTTTTGAACAGCCCATAATCTTCAGTGCGGCAAGAGTGTTGCAAAAGATGGATCGCTTCCGGACTGAAAAGATGAAATTCACCACTATGACGCCATTTTCTCTCTCCACCAGCCTCAAGACCACGATCAACCTTATTGCCTGTACGAGGAAAGACCGTTTCGTGGCGTCTTCGTACCTCCTCCGCAACCGTATCAAGCCCGATACCCTCTATTCGGGTAGGAGTACGGGTAAAATAGGCATCAACAAGCTGGGTATTTAGACCAACTGCCTCAAAAATCTGGGAACCACGATAGCTCTGAATGGTGGAAATACCCATTTTCGCCATGGTCTTCACCACGCCTTTAACCGCAGCCTTTACATAGTTCTTGACCGCAACCGTCTCATCCAGTTTGATACGACCTGATGCAACCAGAGAGTGAATGGTTTCGAAAGCCATATAGGGGTTAACCGCTCCAGCCCCATAACTGATAAGCATGGCAAAATGATGCACCGTTCTCGGCTCTGCGGATTCGAGCACAAGTCCGATCTGGGTCCTTATCCCGGCATTAATGAGGAAGTTATGCAAGCCTGAGACTGCCAGCAGCGCAGGAATCGGTGCCCGGTTGCTATCAATCTCTCCCTTGTCCGAGAGAATGATAATATTGACGCCCTTGCTTGCCGCCTGCTCAGCCTGGCGATAGAGAGCCTGCATAGCCACTTCGATACCCTTGCCACCCTCGGCGACCGCATAAAAAACAGGCAGCGTCACCGCCCTGAATCCAGGCTTGTCAATGCCGCGAATCTTTTCAAGCGCGTAGTTCGTCAAGAGAGGATGCGGCAAACGAATACGGCGGCAATTCACCTCAGTAGGCTCCAGCAGATTTCCCTCTGTGCCAAGCATAACGGTGGTAGAGGTTATCAGCGCCTCGCGGAGCGAATCGATGGGGGGGTTGGTCACCTGGGCAAAAAGCTGCTTGAAATAGTCATACAGCATCTTTGGCTTGTTGGAGAGCACTGCAAGCGGAGTGTCATTGCCCATAGAGCCGACCAGCTCCACACCCTTTTCGCTCATAATCTTTATCTGGAGAGTGATATCCTCCTGGGTATAGCCAAAGACCTTCTGCCGGGCTGTGAGGCTATATTTATCCTCATCAGGATTCTTCATCTGCGGATGATCAGGAAGAGAATCCAGATCGATAATGTTCCGCTCTATCCACTCACTATAAGGCTGTTCAGCAGCAATGCCACTCTTGATCTCCTCATCTGAGATGATGCGCCCCTGGGCTGTATCAACCAGAAACATTCGACCTGGCTGTAAACGATCTTTTTTAAGAATCCTCTCCGGCGCAATATCAAGCACACCAACCTCGGATGCCATAATCACAAGATCATCTTTGGTGATGTAATAGCGTGAAGGGCGCAGACCATTCCGGTCGAGCACCGCGCCGATTTGCACTCCATCCGTAAAGGTGACAGAGGCTGGCCCGTCCCATGGTTCCATCAGGCAACTATGATACTCGTAGAATGCTTTTTTCTCGGCAGAGATCGCATCATTGCCAGACCAGGGTTCAGGTATAATCATCATCGCCGCGTGGGCAAGTGAACGGCCCGACAGAACAAGAAACTCAAAGGCATTGTCGAGAATGGCCGAATCGCTCCCATCCTCCAGAATAACCGGCTTGATACTCTCCAGCGCATTCCCAAAAACCGTCGACTCAATATTTTTTTCCCTCGCCTTCATCCAGTTGACGTTCCCCTTGAGCGTATTGATCTCGCCGTTATGGCTCAAAAAGCGATAGGGATGTGCCCTGTCCCAGCTCGGGAAGGTATTTGTGCTGAAGCGTGAGTGCACCATGGCAATGGCGCTCTCCATATCAGGATCGTGCAATTCAGGATAAAACAGACCAACCTGCTCTGGCAGGAGCATCCCTTTGTAGACAAGAGTCCTGCCGGAAAGACTGGAGATATAGAAAAAGCTGCTTCCCAGAAGGCCGGCAGTATATTTTACCCGTTTGGTGATGCGACGACGGATGATATAGAGTTTCCTTTCAAATTCGAGTTCTGACTGCGTCTCCTTGCCCCATCCAACAAAAAGTTGCTTGACAACCGGCTCCTGCGAAAGTGCTGTGTCGCCAAGTGAATCGTTGCAGGTCGGCACCTTTCTGAAACCGAGAAACTTCTGCCCCTCAGCCTGAATCATAACACGGCAAATATCCTCAATAGCGCGCCTCTGGGAGATATCCGGCGGCAGAAAAAGCATACCTGCACCATACCTGTTCTCCGGGGGTAGATCAATATTTATCTCAGCACAAACCCGGCGCAGGAACTTGTCGGGCACCTGAAGAAGAATTCCCGCACCATCGCCGGTATTTTTTTCACAGCCACACGCTCCACGATGTTTCAGGTTTTCATTGATCTGTAAACCTTGCTCGACAAGATCGTGTGACTTGACACCTTTGATATGGGCAATAAAACCCACACCGCAAGCATCATGCTCAAACTGAGGATCATAGAGCCCTGCATTTAACGTAACATCCATATTTTCAGGCAAAACTTTTCAAACAGTTTCAAAAAAAAGGCGACATAAAGAGCGTGGCGAAGAATATAAATGTTTTTCAACAATATACCCGAAAACCACATTCTCCATCAAACTATGCTTTCCCCTGGCTGGCCACCGCATCAACAGCCCTCTTCAAGGCATCCTGATCGCCAAGGTAATAACTTCTCAGCGGCTTAAGATTATCATCAAGCTCGTATACCAGGGGGATGCCTGTAGGAATATTCAAACCAACAATATCCTCTTCGGAGATGTTGTCAAGATATTTAACCAGGGCACGCAATGAATTGCCATGAGCGGCAATAATAACCTTCCGGCCTTTGCGGATTTCAGGCGCTATGGTCTCGTGCCACAATGGCAGGAACCTCTCAACCGTATCTTTCAGGCATTCACTCAAAGGAATCTCCTCTTCGCTCAGAGCAGCATATCGAGGTTCTGTTCCAGGATAGCGCTCATCACTTTTTTCAAGGGCAGGGGGAGGCGTGTCGTAACTTCTCCTCCACACCAGCACCTGCTCTTCACCATATTTCTGGGATGTCTCCGATTTATTGAGTCCCTGCAACGCACCATAATGGCGCTCGTTCAACCTCCAGCTTTTGAAGACCGGGATCCACATTAAATCCATGGCATCAAGCGCTCCCCAGAGCGTCCTGATGGCGCGCTTCAGCACCGAGGTATAGGCAACATCAAAAACAAATCCCCCCTCTCGAAGCAGCTTTCCTGCGTTTGCAGCCTCTGCCCGGCCCTGCTCGCTCAGATCAATATCATACCATCCAGTAAAGCGGTTCTCACGGTTCCACTGACTCTCACCATGCCGCAACAAGACAAGTTTTATCATAGTAGCACTCCCTTTTCTGGATTTTTTTATTCCGAATAATTTTTCCGCTTCGCCTCTTTGGCCCGCAATTTAATATTCTCTTCTCCTTTTCTCAAACTTCATCCTCCCCAGAGCCCTAAAGTTTACCCAAGAAGGAATGGAATAGTTGAAAAGCCGTGGATTTTGAAAGAAATGGCTGTAGATTTATAATCTGAAATGTGATATCTTAGGTAATTTTGGTACAGGGTACGGGGGCCGTACGTGCGCTTGTCTCCTGAGCTCAGTGGTAGTGATTGATCTGTAAATGCTCTTATACTGACTTACACAACAATGAACGTAGACAATTTCAGACTGCAATTAGGCGGAAAAGAGTATGTCCCTATCATTATCGGGGGGATGGGAGTAAATATTTCGACAACAGAACTTGCTCTTGCTGCTGAAAAGCTTGGCGGCATCGGCCATATCTCCGATGCCCTGATCACTTATGTCTGCGACAGAATCTTCAGCACCTCTTATGTCAGTCGAAAAAGGAAACAATACTCCCAATACAGCGCAACCCCTGATAAATCAGCGGTACGCTTTGACCTTGAAGAGCTTGCTGAGGCTCAAAAAAAATATATTGAACACACCATCTCCCAAAAAACAGGCAAGGGCGCTGTTTTTCTGAACTGTATGGAGAAGCTGACCATGAACAGCGGTATTGAAACCTTGAAAGTAAGACTTTCCGCTGCAATGGATGCTGGTATTGACGGGTTGACTTTGGCGGCTGGTCTTAACCTTCGGACACTCGACCTTATCCAGGATCACCCAAGATTCCGCGATGTCAACATAGGTATTATCATCTCCTCAGTCAGGGCACTTGCCATATTTCTGAAACGTGCCATACGCCTGAACCGGGTTCCGGACTACATTATTGTTGAGGGGCCACTTGCCGGAGGACACCTTGGGTTTGGACCTGCCGACTGGCACACCTTTGATCTCAAAACAATTTTTTCGGACGTACTGGATTTTCTTAAAAAAGAGGGGCTGAACATTCCGGTTATCCCGGCAGGTGGTATTTTTACCGGCACTGATGCTGTCGATTATCTCCAGATGGGGGCCGGTGGGGTGCAAGTTGCAACCCGATTCACCATCAGCAAGGAGGCTGGATTACCTGCCGACGTTAAACAGAACTATATCAATGCCAGAGAGGAGGATATTGTCGTCAACATGGCCTCAACCACAGGCTATCCAATGCGCATGCTCACCTCCTCACCAACCCTGCGCTATGCAATAAAACCAAACTGCGAGGGGCTCGGCTACCTCCTCGAAAACGGTGGAAAGTGCACCTATATCGACGAGTATTATCAAGCCCTTGCGGAAAGGAAAGCGGGATCTCCGCTTGTTGTCAAGGAGAAGACCTGTCTCTGTACCGGTATGGCCAATTATGACTGCTGGACTTGCGGCCACACTACCTACCGGCTCAAGGAGACAACCAACCTCCTGCCGGACGGAAAATGGCAACTTCCCAAAGCAGAAGATATTTTTCATGACTATCAGTTCAGCAGCGATCACTCCATCAGGCTTCCAGAACCTGAGATAACATGAAACGAAAAGCGAGCCTGTTTCTCTCAGCCACCGTTGCAATAACAACGCTTCTTGTGGTTGTTTCTGTCGCAAACCAGTTTATAGCGCTCGCCGGGCTTATCAGCTCCCTTCATCCCGCAGCAGGAGCTTTTTTCCTGCTGTTCAGCTCGGCGGTTCTCCTCTTTTCTCTCATTACCGGACTCCGTTTTTTTTCTCTGCCAAAAAAGCCGGCGCTTCCGACTGATGATAATGCAAAGGTAATGGCCGCATACCTTGCCTATATGACCGGACGGCTTCCGGTTCATCCCATGCATCCTGAACCATCAAAAAATAAAAAAGATCAGCGATGGCTTCGCACCAACCTTAAGCTTCTTGATACAGACGCACTCAACATAACCAGGGAGATTGCCACCCGAAATTTTTTTGTAGGAGCTTTTGCCCAAAACACATCCTACGGAACAACCACATCTCTGCTCAATAATCTCAAGCTGGTGTGGAATATCTACACCAGCCACAACCGCGATCAACACTTCAGGGAGTTCATAACCCTCTCTCGTTCCGTTTACGAATATCTTCCCCTGTCTGACTTTAAAAAGGAGGACATTCAGGCGCATATCAAACCGATTATCCAGTCAGCGTTCAGCAATACCCTCTCCTCCCTGCTGCCAGCCGGGAATCTGCTCGCTCCATTTTTCCTCAACCTTTTTCTGGCCGGAGCCACCAACACCTACCTCACCTGTCTTGCCGGAATTATCGCCACTCGCCACTGCCAGACCACGACGAGTGAAGACGAAAGGGAGATTATTCAACAGAGCATATTCGAAGCTTCATTCATGCTGAAAGAGATTGTCAGGGAGTGTAACCCGATTTTATCGGTCACCATCAGTAATGCTATAAAAAAAGCTGGTATCGACAGTCTCGACACCATGCACTCCCCCTCCGCCGGAAGCGGCATGGCCAAAGAGATTGTCTCTCATCTGGCCAGCTCGTTGAAGAGTATGTTGAAGGAGAATGGGTAGCGGGCAGTTATGAATTGTTAGTTGGTTTGGCGGAGTTGGCGGAAGAAGTCCTGTAGAAGGGTCTGGCATTTGTGCTCCATGATGCCACCGAAGACCTCTGGTTGATGGTTGAGTTGCTGGCAGCCGGTCACGTTCAAGACGGTGCCTGATGCCCCCGCTTTTGGGTCGTATGCGCCAAAGATAACACGACCTACCTTTGCGTTGACAATAGCTCCGGCACACATGGGGCAGGGCTCCAGCGTTACGGCAAGCGTACAATCGTTGAGGTATTTGCTGCCGATAGTTGCCATTGCGGAGGTCAAGGCAATCATCTCGGCATGCGCTGTAGCATCGCACAGTGACTCCACCTGGTTATACCCCCTGCCAATAACGCGACCACTGCTGTCGAACACAATTGCGCCAACGGGAACCTCCTTTCGTTCAAACGCTTTCATGGCTTCCCGAAAAGCCAGCTCCATACACCAGGTAAAATCCATCATACTTTTTAGGTCAACAGTACTTGCTGAAGAGGTGAAGAGAGGTTAGTTTCCCCCTGTGTCATTGATTATTGTTCAGGAAGATAGCCTCTCAAACACCGAAAACCTATAGGGAGATGCCACAACCCTATCACTGCAGAAGTTTTGTTCAGAGCATGAAGCGCAGGAGTTGATTGGCGTTGCAAATGAATAATGTCAACAATTATTCGTAGAATGCGGTAGAAATGTGCAGGCTGGTATCTTAACGATAACAGTTTGTCCTTGTAAACGAAGCGTTACAGAAATCTGTCGCCGCACTGGCACCGATATCTCTGAAGCTTCTAAACTGAATTTATGGAAATACTTTTTCTTTTTGCCCTGATTGTTCTTAACGGCCTTTTTGCCATGTCAGAAATTGCGCTGGTGACCGCAAAGCGCTCCCGCCTTTCAAAACTTGCAGAAGATGGGGAGAGGTCTGCGGTAACTGCGCTGAAACTTGGCCAGGACTCAACAAGGTTTCTCTCGACCATCCAGATTGGCATTACCTCTATCGGGATTCTCAACGGTATTGTCGGGGAGAGCGCTCTTGCGGCCCCTTTGGCCAAGACGCTGCAGACATTGGGAATGAATCCTGAACCAAGCCATATTTTTGCAACAGCAGTTGTGGTTCTTGCCATCACCTACATCACCATCGTCATCGGTGAGCTTGTGCCAAAACGACTTGGGCAGTTGAATCCAGAGGGGATTGCCTGCCTGGTTGCGCGCCCCATGCTCACCCTCTCGGCAATAACCCGACCGTTTGGGCATCTGCTTTCGGCCTCAACCGATGCGGTTCTCCGTCTGCTGGGAAACCACTCACAAACCATGCCGAGCGTTACGGAAGAGGAGATTCATGCGATGCTTGAGGAGGGCTCTGAAGCCGGGGTGATTGAGCAGCAGGAGCATGAGATGGTGCGCAATGTCTTCCGTCTGGATGATCGTCAACTGGGTTCGCTGATGGTTCCGAGAGCTGACATTGTCTTTCTTGATGTCTCACAGGCGCTGGAAGAGAATATCCGCAGGGTGACAGAGTCTGAGCACTCACGCTTTCCTGTCTGTAACGGCGATCTCCAGTCTCTGATTGGGGTGGTCAACGCCAAACAGCTTTTGTCGAAAACCCTGAAGGGTGGCTTGACAGAATTTACCTCCCAGTTGCAGCCCTGTGTTTATGTGCCAGAGACCCTTACCGGTATGGAGCTGCTCGACCATTTCAGGACATCAGGCAGCCAGATGGTTTTTGTTGTTGACGAATATGGTGAAATTCAGGGGCTGGTCACCCTGCAAGATATGCTCGAAGCTGTTACCGGAGAGTTTGTTCCAAGAAATCTGGAAGATTCATGGGCTGTGCAGCGGCATGACGGCTCATGGCTGCTTGATGGCCTTATTCCTGTTCCAGAGCTTAAGGATACCCTTGAACTGAAAAGCGTACCAGAAGAGGATAAAGGGCTCTATCATACACTCAGCGGCCTGATGATGTGGCTGCTCGGGCGTATGCCCCGAACCGGCGACATCATGACCTGGGAGAGCTGGAGCCTCGAAATTGTTGACCTTGACGGCCAAAGAATTGACAAGGTGCTGGCATCGAAGCTCTCTGACGTCCCACAACAAGAGGCAGAAAACTCACCCAATACCACACCAGCAGAGTGATCATGGCAGCACTATACGCAAGCACAGGGAAATTCAGAATATTGTTAACATAAAGGAAGTTAACCAGTTATGAAACATCAGGAAGCAGATTGTCTCTTTTGTCGCATCGTGCGCGGAGAGATCCCCGCCAAGATTATCTACCGCAACGAGCAGGTTGTGGCTTTCAGAGATATTACCCCGGTTGCTCCCCAACATGCGCTAATTATTCCTGTCAAACATATCTCTTCACTGAGTGAGCTCCAGCCCGAAGATGAAGCAATCGCCGGTCAGATTCTTCTTGCCGCCGGAGCGGTTGCTGAAATACTGGGTATCAAAGCATCTGGCTATCGGCTTGTCTTTAACTCCGGCGCTGATGCCATGCAGAGCGTCTTTCATATCCACGCCCATCTGATAGGCGGTCAACAGATGGGCTGGCCACCTTTTCCCTGATCATCATCGTTACAGCTTTGCACCACTTTTTCTGCAAAAACAATCGATGCCCATGAATTATTTTTTGCTCCTTGCTGTTATACTGGTTATAATCAGTCCGATTTATTTTTTCATTGTTAGTACTGGAGATCATGGAATGCGGCTATCAGAGTTGAAGGTTGGCAAGGAGGCTGAAGTGACGGCGGTCAAGGCCGAAGGGGCTGTGAGAAGGAGAATTATGGATATGGGACTCATCAAAGGGACCAGATTCAAAGTGGTCAGAGTCGCCCCCCTCGGCGATCCAATGGAGATTTTTTTCAAAGGGCTCCATCTTGCCCTGAGAAAAAATGAGGCTGAGGGAATTTTTGTTGTTGAACAGCCTGATAAAGGGTCAGAGTGACCATGAGTGAACCGAACGAGATTCGTATCGCGCTTGCAGGTAATCCAAATTGCGGAAAGACCTCTCTTTTTAATGCACTCACCGGCGCTCACCAGAAAGTTGGAAATTTTTCCGGTGTCACGGTTGAAAAGCATGAAGGGTATCTCGACTACAAGGGATACAGGATTACGGTGGTTGATCTGCCTGGCATTTATTCGCTCACACCTTACTCTCCTGAGGAGATTGTCACTCGCGAATATCTTATTAAAGAGCCACCGGATGTGGTGGTCAATGTGCTCGAAGGGCCGAACCTGGAGCGCAACCTGCTGCTGACCACCCAGCTCATGGAGCTGGAGGTTGATTTTCTGGTTGCCCTCAACATGATTGACGAGGTAGAGGAGAAAGGCATCGTCATTGAGATAAAGCAGTTACAGCAACTGCTCGGCTGTCATATTATTCCAACATCGGCAAAAAAAAGTATCGGGCTGGATGCACTGCTTGACCACGTCATCAGGGTTGCACGCAAGGATATAACGATTCGCAAAAACAAGCTCTTTTTCCGCCCCGGGCTGGAAGCATCAGTTGAAAAGATTACCACAATACTCACTCGTCAGAAGGAGCTGGAGGGCTTCAACCCCCGATGGCTGGCAATCAAGCTGCTGGAGAATGACCGTGAAGTCTATCAGGAGGTACAGCACCATCCCGTCTGGGTCAAGGTTGAGCTGGCTCTTCAGGAGGCGCTCAAAGAGGCTGAACGGATGCACGATTCAGAGCCGGAGATTCTCATTACCGAAGATCGTCACGCATTCATTCGTGGAGCAATGCAGGAGTGCGTCCAGCAGCCGGGAGGAGTAAAGGCAACTCCAACCGACTATATCGACATGGTGGTACTCAACAGGATCCTTGGCCTGCCAATATTTTTACTGGTCGTTTGGGCAATATTCCAACTGACCTTCACGCTGGGCGCTCCCCTGATGGGGGGGCTGGAGCTTCTTTTCGGCCTTATCGGCTCGACCATTGAGCCCCTGCTGCCCAATGAGACGCTCCGCTCCATTGTCATTGACGGCATTATCGCCGGTGTCGGAGGGGTACTGGTCTTTCTTCCCAATATTGTGCTTCTGTTTGTTGGACTCTCTTTTCTTGAGGCATCAGGCTATATGGCCCGCGCCGCCTTTGTGATTGACCGGGTCATGCACCGCTTCGGCCTGCATGGTAAATCGTTTATCCCCATGGTCACGGGCTTCGGCTGTTCAATTCCCGCCATTATGGCCACACGCACTCTGAAAAGCCGCACCGACCGGCTGGTTACCATCATGATCATCCCGTTTATGAGTTGCGGGGCAAAACTGCCGGTCTATGTGCTGCTCACTGCTGCTTTTTTTCCGCCGGAAATTGCCGCAAACATCATGTTCGGCATCTATCTGCTTGGCATTGTCGTTGGTCTATGGACGGCATTGATCCTGAAAAAAACGGTGATGAAAAGCGACTCTGAGCCCTTTGTGATGGAGCTTCCACCCTATCGCTGGCCAACCCTGGCATCGGTTTTTTTTCAGGCGAAAGTCAAAGCCTTGATGTACCTGAAAAAAGCGGGCACACTTATTCTTGGCGCGGTCATTATTATCTGGGCGGTCAGCAACTATCCGCACAACAGTGCTCTTGACAGGGCATACACCGCCGAGAGCAACGGGATCGCAGAGAGTGGCATGAGCGAAGGCAGCAAGAAAGCATTGAGAAAATCGCTTGAAGTGCGCATCAAATCAGAACAACTGGAGTTCTCTCTGGCTGGACGAGCAGGCAAAGTGCTTGAACCGCTTATCAAGCCGCTTGGGTTCGACTGGAAGATTGGTATCGCCCTTGTGACCGGCCTGGCAGCAAAAGAGGTTGTTGTCTCGACCCTTGGCACCATCTACTCTATCGGCAAGAGCAATGACTCTCCGGTAGAGCTGAAATCAATTCTCCGGCACGACCCCTCATTCAGCCGCGCAACCGCACTGAGTCTGATGGTCTTTGTGCTGCTCTATATCCCCTGCGTCGCCGCAATCGGCGTGATGAAAAAAGAGGTTGGCAAGTGGAGGCCAGTATTGCTCTACTCTGCCTATTCTCTCTCGGTGGCGTGGATACTCTCGTTTGTTGTCTATCGGCTTGCGCTGGTCATGTTATGATAGCATAAACAGTATCCGGCACGAGCACTATTAAAATGTACCCCATATTCCCTGCGAAGTTAGCGGTAACTGATTACAGGAGTGCCCATGCAAGAAAAGCTAAACCACCAATACCCAAAAGTACGTTCGGTGTGGAATCACCATTTCCATCACTTCCAGCATAAGGATCGGCTACGGTAAACAGATCATAATCAATAGTGCCGATAAAATGATCTCCAAAAAGATTATCAATCGAACTTTGGGCAAAAGTGACATAATAATGGGAATTATGACCCAGGTTGTTCGTGGGGTTAACGGTGAGCACATTACCTGAAATAGAGAGATTACCGCTGTGCAGAGGATCGTAACTTTCAACAACAGGGCCTGTTGCCGAATCACGGTGAATCTCAATCAGGCCGATTCCGCGCTGGATAGCATCCGAGAAGGTGAAATGCAGATCGCTGTCAACCGGTACGTAAGTTGCCCCATCGAGCGGAGAAAAATTGGTAATGGTTGGTGGATGAATGACGCCGACTTGAGAGGCTGCTGCACTTATTGCACTATCAATATTTCCACTATCAAGAGTAAGATAGGTGCTACTGTTGTTTTGTACCGCATGCGAAGCCTGGCTTGCAAGCGTCTCCTGTGCCACAATCTGAGCTGCCACCATACTGGTTATGCTGCCAGGGAGATCACTGCTATTTGAGGCCGTTCCTGTTTTGCTGTTAATCAGAGCAGTAGCATCAGCAATGGCTGTTTTTTGAGCATTCAGTACCGTTATATCGCCAACAACCGTTTGAGCTGCTGATGTCATGGCATTTGCAATAACAGCGCTATTATCGAGATTGACAGCTCCTGTTCCAGCGTCGGCAAGCAATGAGGCCGCAATACGTGTTGCCATATCGCTCATGTTGGCATTGGTTGCGCCTGCGCCATGTACGGCACTGATGGCAATGTCCATGATGTTGGCAATCTGGATCGCCTTGCATTGTATCGCCAATGCCTGAGCTTGATCCCCGCTGCTTGCTCCTGATGCCGAGAGAGCTGCAAGAGGATCATAGGTTGCCAGGTTCAGTGCAATATCAAGACCAAGTGCTTTATTGACGATTGTTGCATCACCACCGGCAGCCACAAGCAGTGTGGTCAGCGGATTGATAACCGTTGAGCCTGACGGGGCTGAAAAAGTACCGGTAAAGGGCAAACCTGTTGAAATATCGGTTGTTCCGCCTGCCGGATTAGCAGCTATGCGCAGTGTTCCATTACCAGGCAAATTGGCGAACTGGCCGGTACTGTCAGTGAGCGTCCATGCTTCACCCTCTCCGCTATCCCAGAGACCATTGCTGTTTGCATCTGTCCAATCACGCACACCGTTATTGATGCTGTCAACCCATACAAGGGCATGGGCGAGATAACCATCTTGAGCTATACCTGCTTGCCCATTGGTTATCAGAACCATTGTGCTGCCAGTCGTGCTTAATGCTCCGCTGCTGTCGCCATCGTTAAACGTCCAGTCAATCTGTACGGAAGAGGGTGGGGCATCACTTGCATTTTCGTAGGCAAGCGACTGCATGAAGTGATTCACCAGCGCTTGTGTAGCGTTATTGTTAAAGACAAGAGTAAGCGTTCCGGCCGACAATATGTACGTACCAATATCTGTGCCGTCCACGGTAACGACACCACCTGTGCCACTTGCAGCAGCAACAATCCCCAAGCCAGAAAAACGGTCGTCAGTACTTGCACCACCATGCCTTGCAAGCGTCAGAGAGGCACCGGCATAATTATTTGAAGCTGAAAGTTCAGCATCAAAAATTTGTACATCGTTATCGAGCACAACAGCATTGCCATGTTTTATATACTTTGGCGCACCATTAAGCGTGTTAAAACCATTAAACGTTGTATCAAGGGAACCATCGCTATTATAACGAGCTACGGCAAAATCACCACCCCCTGAACCCGTGACAAGAATCTTGCCATCAGCTTGCATGGTTACATTGTTGCAGCTATCATCGCTGCTACCAAAGTTGGTGGTAACTATACCATTGTAGCTGAAGGAGGTATCAAGTGAACCATCGCGGTTATAACGAGCCAGGGCAAAATCACCATCGCTCGAACCTGCGACAAGAATCGTGCCGTCGGACTGCACGGTTACACTGTTGCCATGATCATCACTGCCACCGAAATCAGTGACAAGTTTACCGTCAGAGCTGAATGTTGAATCAATTGAACCATCGCTGTTATATCGAGCCAGGGCAAAATCACCATCGCTCGAACCTGCGACAAGAATTTTGCCATCAGGTTGCACGGCTACACTGTTGACAGCAAAGTCAGTGATCACTCTTATATCAAACGCTCCATCACTTTGAAATCGAGCCAAGAAAAAATAACTGTCACGGGTATAAGTAGAGGGATTATAACTGGAGCTCATCCCCGTGACAAGAATCTTGCCATCAGGTTGGATGGTTACTCTGTTTCCAGAATCCCAGCGACCAAAGTCAACTTTGCCATCGGAGCCGATTGTCGTATCAAGAGAGCCATCGCTGTTATAGCGAGCTACGGCAGAAGCACCATAGCTCGTACTTGCGACAAGAATCTTGCCGTCAGGTTGGGCGATTACACTGCTGATCCCGCCATAAATAGCAACGGTAGTGGCAAGTTTACCATCATGGGCGAATGTTGTATCAAGGGTTCCATTACTGTTATAGCGAGCCACGGCAAAATCTTGATTATAGACAGTACTATCGTTATGATAGTGCTTCCCCGAGAGAAGAATCTTTCCGTCAGGGAGCACGGTTACACTGTAACCATAATCAACGCCACCGAAATCAGTGGCAAGTTTACCATTGGAGCCGAATGTTGTATCAAGAGAGCCATCATTGTTATAACGAGCCAAGGCAAAATCATCACCGCTTGACCCTGCAAGAAGAATCTTGCCGTCAGCTTGCACTGTAACACTGTTGCTACCAAAGTCAGTGGTAATTTTGCCGTTACCGGGTATAAAGGTGGGCGCATCGTTAACAGGGGTTACCTCTACGAATGCTTGTACAGTTGTTACTGATTCTCCGCCATCGTTATTGTGCGCAACAACGGTAAATGCGTCAAGCATGCCATTGGCATTATGGTTTGGTCTCCACCATGCGTCGTGAGTTGCATCAATGGTATGGTTAGTCGTGGCATCCCACGCTGTCGCTTTTGAAGCATCACGACCAATGGTTAGTGCGCCACTGCTGATCGCGTTTACTGTAAAACTGTCAACGCTACCATCCACATCAGAAGTCTTATTGTATGCTACCAGATCAGAGAAAGAAATTTTTACCGGTTGATCTTCTGCTGTTGTTGCAACAGGATCGGAAATGGTAACAACTGTGCTGCCCATTGTGCTTAATGCTCCGCTGCTGTCGCCATCGTTAAACGTCCAGTCAATCTGTACGGAAGAGGGTGGGGCGTCACTGGCATTTTCATAAGCAAGCGATTGCATGGCGTGATTCACCAACGCTTGTGTAGCATTATTGTTAAAGGCAAGAGCAAGCGTTCCGGCTGACAATATGTAGGTGCCAATATCTGTGCTGTCAATGGTGACAACGCCACTTGCAGCAGCCGCGACAATTCCTGCGCCAGAAAAGTGGTCATCAGCATTTGCACCACGATGTCTTGCAAGCGTCAGAGATGCGTCAGCATAGTTATTTGATGCGGCAAGTTCAATATCAAAAATTTGTACATCGCTATCGAGCACTACGGCACGACCTTGTTTTATATACTTTGGTGCGCCATTAAGTGTGTTAAAAGCATTAAATCTTGTATCAAGGGAGCCATCGCTGTTATAGCGAGCTACGGCAAAATTAGAATTAATACCTTGAGCGCTCGTCCCTGCGACAAGAATCTTGCCGTCTGGTTGTACGGCTATACTGTTGCCAAAGTCAGTGGCAAGTTTACCATCGTAGTTGAAGGATGTATCAAGAGAGCCATTGCTGTTATACCGAGCTACGGGAAAATCAGAATTAATAACCTGAGCGCTCGTATCTGCGACAAGAATCTTGCCGTCAGATTGCAGGGTGACACTGTAGCCACCATCGAAGCGACCATCCCAGAAACCAAAGTAAGTGGCAAGGTTACCATCGTAGTTGAAGGATGTATCAGGCGAGCCATCATAGTTATAGCGAGCCAAGGCAAACGCAGCAGCACGAGAACCACCTGATGAGACCCCACCTGACTCCACAGCGAAAAGGATCTTGCCGTCAGGTTGCAAGGCAACACTGTTACCAGAACTCCACATGTGGCCAAAGCCAGCGGCAACCTTCCCATCGTAGTCGAAGGATGTATCAAGCGAACCATCATAGTTATAGCGAGCTACGGCAAAATCAGTACCGCTCGCACCAGTAACAAGAATCTTGCCATCAGCTTGCACGGTTACATTATTGCCATGATCACCGCCACCAAAGTCAATGGTAAGTTTACCATCGTATCCGAAGGATGTATCAAGGGTTCCATCGCTGTTATAACGAGCTACGGCAAAATCTCCATCGCTCAAACCCGGGACAAGAATCTTTCCATCAGGCTGCAAGGCGACACTGTAGCCACCATCCCAGCGACCAAAGTCAGTGGCAAGTTTACCGTCGTAGTCGAAGGATGTATCAAGAGAGCCATCGCTGTTATAGCGAGCTAAAACAAAATTTCCATTGCCCAAGCCAGCGAGAAGAATCTTGCTGTCAGGTTGTACGGTGATACTGGAGCTATAATCACTGCCGCCAAAGTCAGTGGTAACTAT
>SZYA01000022.1 GCA_005843815.1 Chlorobium sp. | reverse complement strand
CTTGCACCTGCGGAATACGACAAAAGAAATAATGAAAAAATGGCACAAATAATTACTATTGAACTGAACGGAGAACAGCAGCCACTTCCACCCGATTCGTCGGTCAGTGATCTTCTTTCGATCCTTGGTTCCGATGGAAAAAGCTTGGCAGTGGTGGTCAATGATGCTGTCATCCGCCCCGACAACCGCTCTACCCATCAGCTTCACGAAGGAGATCGAGTTGAATTGCTTATCTTTGCTGGTGGTGGTTAACAGATTATATCAAAGTATGGATTTATTACAGATCGGCTCGTATACCTTCTCTTCACGCCTGATTCTCGGAACAGGGAAATTCAGCAACTCCAGGGTGATGCTTGAGGCCGTGCGGGCTTCAGGCGCACAACTGGTGACCGTGGCGCTGCGCCGCTTCAACCGCGAGCAGGCCGAAGATGACCTCTTTGGCCCCCTTTCATCCATTGAGGGAATAACACTCATGCCAAATACCTCGGGCGCATCAACCGCAGCCGAGGCTGTCCGGGCAGCCCATATCGCCCGCGACCTCTCCGGGAGCCCCTTCATCAAGGTTGAAATTCATCCGAACCCGCAACACCTGATGCCCGACCCGATCGAAACCTTTGAGGCATCCAGGATTCTGGCAAAAGAGGGGTTTCTGGTGATGCCCTATATCGCAGCAGACCCGGTTCTGGCGAAGCGCCTCGAAGAGGTTGGTTGCGCTTCCGTGATGCCACTCGGCTCGGCCATTGGCAGCGGGCAGGGGCTTGCTACCTCCGAAATGCTCAACATCATTATACGCGAAAGCGGCATTCCGGTCATTGTTGATGCCGGGCTGCGCTCCCCTTCCGAAGCAGCTCACGCCATGGAGATGGGGTGCGAAGCGGTGCTGGTCAACAGCGCCGTTGCGGCAGCGGGCAACCCTCCGGTCATGGCAGAGGCATTTGCGGAAGCGGTCGCAGCAGGCAGAAAAGCATTCAGGGCTGGACTGATGGAGAAAAGTGGCTCTGCTGTGGCAACAAGCCCACTCACTTTTCTGGGAACATTCTGATGAAAACGTTACCGGATTGGCTTACAGACAATCGCGACACCGCAGCGCTGGCCAATATGCTGTCGCCGGAATCATCTCGCCCGGTTGAAGAGCTGGCCGCTGAATCGCGGGCAATGACGCTGCGCCGTTTCGGGCGAACCATGACGCTCTATGCCCCACTCTACCTCTCAAACTACTGCTCCAGCGGCTGCGCCTACTGCGGCTTCGCCTCCGACCGGCAAACGCCGCGCCACCGTCTTGAACCGGATGAGATACGCCGCGAACTGGCCGCCATGAAAAAGCTTGGCATCAGCGATGTTTTGCTGCTCACCGGCGAACGCACCGCTGCGGCTGATTTTGACTATCTGCAGCGAAGTGTCGCCATTGCGGCAGAGGAGATGCCGCGTGTCGCGGTGGAGGCATTCCCGATGAGCATCAGCGAGTACCGCGCACTGGCCGACTGCGGCTGCACCGGCATCACCATTTACCAGGAGACATACAACCGGGAACAATACGAGGAGCTGCACCGCTGGGGCCCCAAAAAAGATTTTATCGACCGCCTTGAAACTCCGGAACGTGCCCTTGACGGGGGGATAAAAAACGTGGGACTTGGGGTACTGCTCGGGCTCTCCAATCCGGTTGAAGATGCACTCTGCCTCTACCGCCACGTCCGACATCTTGGACGCACCTGGTGGCGTGCGGGCCTCTCCGTCTCATTCCCGCGCATGAGACCACAGACCGGCGGCTATGAGCCCCCCTTTCCGGTGAACGATCACCTTCTTGCCAGAATTATCTTTGCCTTCCGCATTGCTCTCCCTGATACTGAGCTGGTACTCTCAACAAGGGAGAGCGCCACCTTTCGTGATGGAATGGCCCCGCTGGGAATTACCCGAATGAGCGTTGAGAGCAAGACAACTGTTGGTGGGTATGATGAAACCGATAAACCCGGAAACAAGAGTGACAAGGGGCAATTTGAAATATCCGACGACCGCACGGCCAGAGAGTTCTGTGCTGCACTGCGCCATCAGAACATTGTGCCGGTTTTCAAAAACTGGGAACCAGCCTACAACGGGCCATCTGCCACGATACATCATGAAAGAGATGCCGACAGGTCAGCCTCCACAATAACTCCTGAAACAGAAACATGCCACTGAACAACAGCCAGCGCAAACGATATGCACGTCACCTCTCCCTGAGCGAAATCGGCGAAGAGGGACAGGAAAAACTGCTCAAGGCAAAGGTGCTGGTCATCGGTGCCGGAGGACTTGGATCCCCTGTCGCTTTTTATCTTGCAGCCGCAGGCATCGGCACCATAGGGCTCATGGATGGAGACAAAGTCGACCTCAGCAACCTCCAGCGCCAGATTCTCCATACCACCGACTCCATCGGAGAAGAGAAGGTCACCTCTGCGAAAAAGAGACTTATTGCCCTTGACCCGGAGATAAAGCTCAACCTCTACCCCTTTCGACTCACCACCGACAATGCAACAGAAATTTTTGAGCCTTATGACTTTATCATCGATGCCACCGACAACTTCGACTCAAAATTTCTGATCGATACAGCCTGCCACAACACAGGAAAACCTTACTCCCACGCGGGAATTCGAGAATTCCATGGCCAGACCATGACTGTCCACCCCGGTGCCACCGCTTGCTACCACTGCCTTTTCCACAAAGAGGGAGCCCCTATCACCAGTATACCAAAGGGCCCGCTCGGTGCCGTGCCCGGCATCATTGGCTCCATCCAGGCCACCGAAGCCATAAAACATATCCTCTCAATCGGCACCCCGCTCACCAATACCCTGCTCACCTGCGACACCCTCACCATGAAAATCCGCAATGTCAAAGTCCAGCGTAACAGCTTATGCCCAACCTGCGGCACACGGTAGATTTTTTCAATTAACTCTTTCGCATTAACCAGCGATATAATTATACTCCCAATCATAGTTGTAACAATTGCGCGCTGTACTTACATATTACAATGGACCGATCTGTACCGCCTTTTTCCTGTGACTCAAACGGGAAAAATCAATTACCCTCTTTAACCCCGAGTAGTATATATCCCGGTTCAACCATTTCCGCCTCCAGCCTTTCGAAGAAAAGCACGTCACACCATGATGCAACACTTTAACAGCAACTCCTATCTGTTTGGGGAAAATGCCCCATATATCGAAGATCTTTACGAAGATTATCTTGATAATCCGGGCTCTGTGTCTGAAAATTGGCGAGCCTACTTTGATGCCATGCAAAATATGCCGGGATCCAATGGTGAAGCTCCCGATATCGCACACTCACCCATTCAGGCTTCGTTTGCCGAACGGGCACGACTGGGACCTATCTGCCGAGTCACGGCCAGCCCGGATGCTGAACTTGGGCGCAAGCGTGTATCGGTACAAAAACTGATCGCAGCCTACCGTAACATCGGATCACGATGGGCAAACCTTGATCCATTGAAACGTCAGGAACGACCAGTACTGCCCGATCTTGACCCCTCTTTTTACGGCTTCACGGAGACCGATATGGATATTGTCTTCAATACAAGCAATACCTATTTTGGCAAAGAGAGTATGCCACTGCGCGAGCTGCTCCAGAATCTGCGCGAAACCTACTGCGGCACACTGGGCCTGGAGTTCATGTATCTTACCGACCAGACGGAAAAACGGTGGTGGGAGGCAAAGTTTGAGACAATACACTCAAAACCGGATTTTACTGCCGAGAAGAAAAAACATATTCTTGAGCGTCTGACTGCTGCCGAAGGTTTTGAACGCTATCTGCATACCCGTTTTATCGGTCAGACCCGCTTCTCCCTCGAAGGTGGAGACAGCTTTATTGCCGCTATGGATGAGCTTATTCAGCGTGCAGGAAAGGCCGGGGTTCAGGAGATTGTGATTGGCATGGCACACCGGGGACGACTGAATGTACTGGTCAATATCATGGGGAAAAATCCGCTGGATCTCTTTGCAGAGTTTGAGGGAAAACATGCCGACGACCTCCCCTCCGGTGATGTAAAATACCATCAGGGATTTACCAGCGACCTGGCGACTCCTGGTGGGCCGATCAATCTCTCCCTGGCCTTTAACCCCTCGCATCTTGAAATTGTCAATCCGGTGGTAGAGGGTGCTGTCAAAGCCCGCCAGGTACGCCGGGGCGACAGGGATGGCGCACAGGTACTTCCGGTTCTCGTTCACGGCGATGCGGCTTTTTCAGGACAGGGGGTCATTATGGAGACACTGAACCTTGCCCTTACCAGAGGGTACGGCACAGGCGGCACCATCCATATTGTCATCAACAACCAGATCGGGTTCACCACCTCCGACCCCCGCGACACCCGTTCAACAACCTACTGCACCGATGTCGTCAAGATGATTGAGGCCCCGGTGCTGCACGTCAATGGCGACGATCCCGAAGCGGTTGTTCTGGCGACACAGATGGCTCTTGATTACCGCCAGGCATTCAAGCGTGATGTCGTCATTGATATTATCTGTTTCCGCAAGCTTGGCCACAATGAGCAGGATACACCAGCCATGACGCAGCCTCTGATGTACAAAAAAATAGCCACGCACCCCGGCACCCGAAAGCTCTATGCAGACAAGCTCGAATCGCAAGGGGTTATAGATAAAGGGTATGCCGGAACACTTGGTAAACAGTTCCGTCAAAACCTTGAGGAGGGGAGATACTCCACCAATCCAATTCTGCTCAATAAAACTATCTTTACGGCAGAACCCGCAGCAGGACGCTATGAAGCCTCCGAAACTGGAATCCCGCTGGGCGAACTCAAACGACTTTCACAAACAATCACCCGAATTCCTGACGGTTTCAAGCTTCATCCCCTGGTTGAAAAGGTGGTCAACGACCGTGCCACTATGGGTCGCGGAGAGCTGCCGCTTGACTGGGGGATGGGTGAGCATCTGGCATTTGCTTCACTTGTTGCCGGAGGATACCCGATACGTATCACCGGTCAGGACAGCGGCAGGGCAACATTCTCGCATCGTCACGCTGTGCTGCACGACCAGAATCGAGAAAAATGGGACTCCGGCACCTACATTCCTCTTCAGAATGTCGCCGACAATCAGGCACCCTTCACCGTTATTGATTCAGTACTTTCCGAAGAGGCTGTGCTTGGCTTCGAGTATGGTTACTCTATCTCGGCACCTGATACACTGGTTATATGGGAAGCACAGTTCGGCGACTTTGCCAATGGGGCGCAGGTGCTTATCGACCAGTTTATAACATCAGGCGAAGTAAAATGGGGACTTGCATCAGGCCTGACACTCATGCTGCCTCACGGTTATGAGGGGCAGGGCCCTGAACACTCTTCTGCCAGACCAGAGCGTTTCCTCCAGCTTTGCGCAGAAAACAATATCCAGGTGTGTCAACCGACCAACCCTGCCCAGATCTTTCATCTGCTACGCCGTCAGATGACAACAATGGTCCGAAAGCCACTGATCATTCTCACCCCGAAATCTCTGCTCCGCAACAAGGATGCCGTATCTTCGCTCGACGAACTCTCCGGCGCTAATTTCAGGAATATTATCAGTGACCCCTCAGTCACTCCTGAGAAAGTGAAAAGAGTTCTTGCCTGCTCCGGTAAAATCTACTACGATCTTGTCAACAGGAGAAAGGAAAACACCATGGAAGATGTAGCCATTATTCGTATTGAACAGCTCTATCCATTCCCTTTCGACGAATTCAGCAATGAACTGTTGCGCTATACCGGGCTCAAGGAGATTGTCTGGTGCCAGGATGAACCGAAAAATCAGGGATTCTGGCGTTTTCTCCAGCACTACATCATGAACGCCATGACACCGGGCCAGCAGTTCGGTTATGCCGGACGGCTCGCCTCCGCATCTACCGCATGTGCCTATGCTGCAACACATACCATACAGCAAAAGGCACTGCTGGAGCAGGCATTCGGTGAGTTCAGCCTTTTTTTCAACAAATAATATGCACCAATGGCAATCATTGACGTCACTATATCACAGTTATCTGAATCAGTTGCGGAAGCAACGCTGTTAAACTGGAAAAAATCACCTGGAGATGCTGTTGCTGAAGATGAGATCCTTTTTGAAATCGAAACCGATAAAGTTGTCTTTGATGTCCCGTCACCCTCAGCAGGAATCCTCTTTGAAATTCTTGTCGGTGACGGTGGCACCGTAGTCCCCAATCAGGTTCTGGCGCGCATCGACAGCGAAGGAAAGTCTGCTGCGGCCACGGTGGGACAAAAAGAGAGTGAGGCAGTCCAACAACCGACGGAAGCACTGACTGAAGAGAAAATTGCCATGCCGGCAGCGGCAAAAATGATGGCTGAAACCGGGCTCACGCTTTCACAGATAGAGGGTACCGGAAGAGAGGGAAGAGTTACCAAAAGCGATGTTTTGCACGCCATAGCGGCTGGTAGCGAGCCAACTGCTCAATCGGCACCTGCAGCACCTCCAAAGCTCAAGGCGGTGGAGGCACACCTTGAGCCTCCGCTTATGACTGACCGGTCGGAACAGCGTGTACCCATGACCCGTCTCAGGGCCAGGATTGCAGAACGGCTTCTCCAGTCCCAGGCCACCAACGCCATCCTCACCACCTTCAATGAGGCCAACATGCAAGCGGTCATTGAGCTGCGCAACCGCTATAAGGCTGCTTTTGAAAAAGAGCACGGTGTCAAGCTTGGCTTCATCTCCTTCTTTGTCAAAGCTGCGGTACACGCCCTGCGCAAATATCCCGTACTCAACGCTTCGGTTGATGGCAAGGATATCATCTATCACGGTTATTTCGATATCGGTATTGCCGTCAGCTCACCAAGAGGCCTGGTTGTACCTATCCTGCGAAATGTCGACCAGATGACCATCGCCGACATTGAACGCTCAATAGCCGACTATTCCACCAAGGCAAAACTGGGCAGCCTCTCCCTTGAAGAGCTGACCGGTGGCACCTTCTCAATTTCAAATGGCGGGGTCTTTGGTTCCATGCTTTCAACCCCAATTATCAATCCACCACAATCGGCAATTCTTGGAATCCACGCGACCAAAGAGAGGCCCGTCGTGGAAAATGGGCAGATTGTCATACGACCGATGAACTATCTGGCGCTCTCTTATGACCACAGGATTATCGACGGCAAAGAGGCTGTTCTTGGTCTGGCAGCAATTAAGGATGCGCTGGAAGATCCGGCACGACTGTTACTTGATCTTTAAAAGAGAAACTTACCATGAGCAAACAATTTGACGTTCTTGTTATCGGCGCAGGGCCTGGCGGCTATATCGCCGCAATCCGCGCTGCCCAACTTGGTTTTTCAGTGGCCTGCTGCGAGTTCAGCGCCTACGATGATCCCGGAGAAGAACCACGGCTTGGCGGCACCTGTCTCAACGCAGGATGTATTCCCCTCAAGGCGCTTGTCGCCTCCTCTGAAGCTTATGAAAAAGCGGTGCGTCACCTTCCTGATCATGGCATCACTGCTGATGGGATAAGCATTGATGTTACAAAGATGCAAAAGCGCAAGGAGGCTATTGTCACGAAAATGACGGCGGGTGTCAAGTTCCTCTTCCGAAAAAACAAGATCACCCTTCTCAAAGGGCGCGGCTCTTTTGCCGGGAAAAACGATGCCGGCTATCGGATCATCATCAGCGGTAAAGATGGTGAGGAGGAGGTTCTGGCGCAGAAGGTGATTGTCGCCACTGGTTCAAAAGCACGACATATCCCCAATATTGCGGTTGACAATGTAGCAATTTGCGACAATGAGGGTGCCCTGAAATTCACTGAAGCACCAAAAAAACTGGGAGTTATTGGTGCCGGAGTCATCGGGCTTGAAGTGGGTTCAGTCTGGCGCCGACTTGGCGCAGAGGTTACCATTCTTGAAGTGATGCCATCATTTCTTGGTGCCGCAGATGAGAGTATTTCACGAGAGGCATCAAAGCTCTTTTTAAAACAGGGGCTGCACATCAAGCTCGGTGTGAAAATCGGCCAGGCGAAACTCACGAAAGATGGGGTCAGTATTGCCTATACCGACGATCAGGGTTCCGAGCACACGCTCGAATGCGATAAACTGATTGTTTCGGTTGGCCGTATTCCCAACACCGACAAACTTAATCTTGAGGCTGTCGGCCTCCAGACCGATGAGCGAGGCTATATTCCCGTCAACGACCATTGCGCCACAACGGCTCCGGGTGTTTATGCTATCGGGGATGTGGTTCGTGGCCCCATGCTTGCCCATAAGGCCGAAGACGAGGGGGTGATGGTAGCCGAACTGCTGGCAGGCCAAAAGCCGCACATCGACTACAACAGCATGCCCTGGGTTATCTACACCACCCCTGAAATTGCCTGGGTGGGAAAAACTGAGCAACAGCTTCGCTCCGAAGGACGCGACTATAAGACAGGACAGTTTCCCTTTGCCGCCAACGGGCGTGCGCTTGGCCTTGGAGACAGCGAGGGGTTTATCAAAATGGTTGCCGATGCTGAAACGGATGAGATCCTGGGAGTGCATATCATTGGAGCCAGCGCTTCAGACCTGATTGCCGAAGGGGCGCTCGCCATGGAATTCCGTGCATCATCAGAAGATGTCGCCCGTACCTGCCATCCTCATCCAAGCCTTTCGGAGGTGATGCGCGAAGCTGCCCTCGCCATTGATAAAAGGGCGCTGAATATGTAAGGTTCAGCAAATCCGGGGCAACTGTTCACCAAGCGGAATATCAATAATCCGCCGACTGCCATAGAGTGTCCGCATAACAACCATACCGGGATGATCGTCAACCACTGATCCAACGATGACGGCATCCCGGCCAAGGTCGAAGGAACGAATCACGTCGAGCGCCTGTTTGGCGTAGTCTGCCGCTACAGCCACAACAAGTTTGCCTTCGTTTGCCACGTGCAAGGGGTCAATACCGAGCAGCTCACAGGCACCCCGAACGTCAGGTTTGACCGGAATGGTGCTCTCATTGATCTCAATACCAACAGAAGAGGAGCTTGCCAGCTCGTTCAGGGTGGCAGCCACCCCACCCCTGGTCGGGTCGCGCATGGCGTGGATTGCAACAGGAAGCTCATCAAGAATGGAGCCAATCATGCCATTGAGCGCCGCACAGTCGCTTGTTATCCTCGACTGGAATGAGAGCCCCTCTCGCGAGGTCATGATGGCCATCCCGTGATCGCCCACCGTTCCTGAAAGAATGATACTGTCACCCGCCTTCAGATTTCGGCACGAGAGGTTCACTCCCTCCCGGATAACACCGATGCCCGATGTGTTGATAAAAATCCGGTCGCACTGCCCTTTCCCGACCACTTTGGTGTCACCGGTCACAATCATCACCCCTGCTCGACGGGCAGCCTCTGCCATGCTTTTGACAATGGTTTCGAGCTCCGCCAGCAGAAGCCCCTCTTCAAGCACAAACCCTGCGCTGAGGTAGAGCGGCCTGGCGCCACCCACAGCCAGATCGTTAACGGTACCATTGACGGCAAGCTCTCCGATGTTACCGCCAGGGAAAAAAACCGGGCTCACCACGTAGGTATCGGTGGTAAAGGCGGTTCGTCCGGGCGGGAGATCAAGCTTTGCCTGATCATCAAGCAGATCAAGAAAAGCGTTGGAGAGATGCGGCATAAACACCCGCTGCATGAGCGCCTGTGACAACCGCCCCCCGGCTCCATGGGCCATCTGAACAGTTTCGTGCTGCATAATGGGAGTTGGACAGGTCGGTGTGATTGTCATGACACAGTGGTGTGAAAGTTATAATAGGCGGCACAGGCCCCTTCTGAGGAGACCATGGTGGCACCGAGCGGATGCACCGGTGTACACTCTTTCGCAAAGGCGGGACAGCCGTCGGGCTTCAGCATCCCCTGCAACACACTGCCGCTCATGCAGAGTGGTGACTCTTCGGCAGAAATATTGGTAACATCAAACTTTTTTTCAGCGTCAAAACGGGCATAGGACTCTCTGAGGCCAAGACCGCTGTCGGGAATCAGCCCAATCCCGCGCCACGGACGATCAATCACCTCAAATACTTTTGCCATAATCTCCCGCGCCACAGGATTACCTTCACGACTGACAATACGACCGTAACAGTTCACCACCTCCGCTCTACCCTCCTCCAGCAACTCCAAGGTTTTCAAAATCCCGGCAAGCAGGTCAACAGGCTCGAAACCAGTTGGCACAATGGGAACATGAAACTCACGGGCCACCGGCTCATACTCTTCATAGCCCATCACCGCGCAGACGTGCCCTGCGGCAAGAAAACCCTGAACCCTGTTCCCCTGTGATGAGAGAATGGCCCGCATTGCCGGTGGCACCATCACCTGGCTCACCAGAACAGTGAAATTCCCTATCCCCTCACGTGCAGCCTGGTAGACCGCCATGGCATTGGCCGGAGCCGTAGTTTCAAACCCGACAGCAAAAAAGACCACCTCTTTTAACGGGTTATCACGGGCTATCTGCAGGGCATCAAGAGGTGAAAAAACAATGCGCACATCCCCCCCGGCACTACGGAGCATAAAGAGATCCTTTGCATTGCCGGGCACCCGAAGCATATCCCCAAAACTGGTAAAAATCACCTCTTCCCGCGCGGCGATGGCAAGAGCTCGCTCAATGGATTCAAGGGGGGTGACGCAGACCGGACAGCCGGGACCATGCACCAGCTCGATGGTGTCCGGCAGCAGTTGGTCAATACCGTTTCGAATAATGGAGTGGGTCTGGCCTCCGCATATCTCCATGATTGTCCAGCGTCGGGTGGCTTTTCTGCGGATCTCATCAAGCAGCTTCCGCGCAAGCCCGGGATCACGGTATTCGTCGATGTATTTCATTGGTGTCGGCTTCACAACGATTCTGGTGAAGGAAGCTCGTCATCAGGGTGAAATGCCCCGCTGTCGATAAGCTCCTGCCAGAGCTTCAGACTCTCGGCAGCCTCCTCTTCGTCAATAATTTTCAGGGCAAAACCGGCATGAACTATGGTGTACTGACCAACCTTGATATCAGGGACATACTCAAGACATGCTCTTGTTTTTGACCCGTTCACGTCAATGGTACCCATCTTGAGGCCATTCTCAGTGGTAAATTCGAGAAGTTTTCCGGGGATGGCGAGGCACATGGGTTAAAAAGAAAGGTGGAATATGATATATGGGAATAATAGGACTTATAATAAGAAACTACGGAACTTCTTTACGAATAGCTTTGAGATAATTGCGACCAATGATGGCTTGACCAAGAGAAAGTGCACCATCGTTGGGGGGGGTTTTGGCATGGGTGAGCACCCTGTAGCCTGCCTGTTGCAGTTCATGCAGCAAGGTAATAAAGAGAAGTTCGTTCTGAAAAACCCCTCCACTCAGTACGACTGTATTTATGCCGGCAGCTTTGGCGGCTTTGCCAATTATCTCCAAGAAGCAGCTTATCAGGGTGCGATGAAATCTTTGGCTGATTTCTGGGACGGAGACCCCTTTGTGCAATACAGTGGAGATATCCTGAATCATTGGGGATACCATCATTATCCAGCGACCATTTTCTTCACACAATTCGTTACGAAACTCTTTATCTCCGACAACCCCGCCCGCAGCATGCATCAGTGCTATGGCAGCCTCTCCTTCATAGGTGATCTCTCCCCGCAGGTTGCAGAGCGCGGCGACGGCATCGAAGAGGCGGCCACAGCTTGATGTTTCAACAATGTTCACCTTTTTTTCGAGCAGCTCAAGGATTTGCTCTATATTCCGCCCTTTCATAAACGGCAGGTCGGGCATATCGGCGCAACTTCGGTGAAGATAACCAAGCGCCAGACGCCATGGTTGCATGACCGCCGCATCACCACCCGGCAGCGGCATGGACTCCAGCGAGGCAAACCGTTCAACTCCGGCAGCGTCGCCGATCAACAGTTCACCTCCCCATATCGTGCCATCAGTTCCGTAGCCTGTGCCATCAAGAATAAGCCCGATAGCTGGCCCCTCCTCCCTGTTTTCTGCAAGACAGGCAACAAGATGGGCGTGATGGTGCTGAACGCCAAGCAGTGGAATATTCTGGCGTAACGCCCATTGCGTCGTCATGTAGCCGGGATGGAGATCATGCACCACAAGCTCTGGTGTGGCCTGAAAAAGACGCTGCAAGTGTTCAGCAACCTGCTCAAAATGGCGGTATGCCTCAAAATTTTTCATATCACCGATATGCTGGCTCATCAGCGCGTATGTGCCTTTCAACAGGGTGACGCTGTTTTTAAGCTCTCCTCCGGTTCCAAGCACCGTTGCGCCACCTTCACGGAGAGTGATCGGCGCTGGCACATATCCCCTGCTCCGCCTGATATGGCGGAGCTCTCCTGAAAGGTGGATGGTTACCGAATCGTCACATTTAAGATAGATGGGGCGGTTGTGGAGCAGAAAGGCATCCGCAATGGCTGTGAGACGCAAGAGCGCTTCATCATTGTCATTGACAATGGGCTCTTCGCTGAAATTTGCACTGGTCATCACCAGCAGGTCGGGCCCCGATTCGAAGAGCAGTGTATGCAACGGAGTATAGGGAAGCATGACTCCGAGTCGATCGTAGCCCGGAGCTACCGACGGTGCCACCATGCTGCCCATCTTCCTGTTGAGAAGCACAATTGGGGCTTCCGCTGATGTCAAGGCGGCAAGCTCACCCTCGTTTACTTCGCAGCAGCTCCTGACCTGAACGATATCGCGCATCATCACGGCAAAGGGTTTTGCCTCACGCCCCTTCCGCTCCCGCAGTCTCATTACCGCACTCTCATTACTCGCATCAACAGCCAGATGAAAACCTCCAAGCCCCTTCAGAGCAAGAATATGCCCCTGTTCAAGCAACACAACAGCTTCTCTCACAGCATCACCCAGCCTCGGCGTTGCAATCTCAGGTTGACAATTGGACTGCGCCACATCAGCCACCATCAACGGCAAACCCGCTGCGTCAAGCAGCAGAAGTGCAGGGCCGCACACCGGGCAGGCGTTGGGCTGGGCATGAAAACGGCGATCGAGCGGGTCGTGGTACTCTCGTTCACACTCCGGACACATCGTGAAAGAGTGCATCGATGTCGAGGGACGGTCATAAGGAAGATGCCCGACAATGGTGTAACGGGGGCCGCAATTGGTGCAGTTGATGAAAGGGTAGTGAAACCGACGATTGAACGGATCCAGAAGTTCAAGACAGCAATCGTGGCAGAGAGCAATATCGGGCGGAATGAGTGTCTCAACCTCAGGGCCAACACTTGAGTATCCAATCACAAACCCCTCCTCCGCAACACAGTCAATGTCGCTCTCTTTGATTGCCTCAATACGGGCAAGCGGTGGAGGGGCGCTCTGCAATGCACAACAAAATTTGTCGAGACTCACGGCAAAGCCCTGTACCTCAATCACAACACCTGACGGGGTATTGCGGATAAATCCTTTCAGTCCTGACCCGACGGCAAGACGGTAGACAAAAGGGCGGAACCCAACACCCTGTACAATCCCGCTAACCAGCAGGTGCCGACGCACCTCCGTCTGAGTGTTCAATGGTGTGATAATCTATGTTCCAGCCACTCCAGCAATATCGCAAGCCCCTCGCCGCTCTTCGCTGATACTTCAAACCACTCCAGATGGTGATTAACCCGCATGGCGTTCTCCCGACACTTCGCCACATCAAACTCAACATAAGGCAGCAGATCAATCTTGTTGAGAATGCAGAGGTCTGCCTCATGAAACATGGTCGGATACTTCAGCGGCTTGTCGTCTCCTTCCGTCACACTGATAATCACCACCTTCAGCGCTTCACCAAGGTCAAAAAGCGCCGGGCAGACAAGGTTTCCTACATTCTCGATACAGAGCAGTGAATTATCCTGCACCTCAAGCTCCTTGACCGCCCGATTCACCATCAGGGCATCGAGATGACACCCCGAGCCTGTATTGATCTGGATCACCGGAACCCCAAGGGCGTGGATACGGTCGGCATCATTGGTGGTCTGCTGATCACCCTCAATAACAGCAACCGGAATACGCTGTTGCAAAAGTGGAATAATTATTTCGAGCAACGTGGTTTTTCCCGACCCCGGAGAGCTGAGAAAATTCAGTGCAAAAATGTGCCTCGCCTCAAAATATCCCCGGTTTCTTTCGGCAAGGAGATTGTTTTTCTGCAACACGTCCTGCTCAAGCACAATCTTCCGTGTTATGCTCTCATGGTGATGATAGTCGTGAGCATGATCGTGATGCTCCCCTTGAACATTGGCTGAAGAGTGATGCTCCTCTCCGGCATGATGATGGGTATAGCCATGATTGCCATCGCTGACATACATAAGATAATCGCTCTCTCCAGGTTTGCGAAGCACTGCCCCGCCATCAGCCGAACAACCGCAGGTATCACACATTCTCTTGCTCTCCCTCTTCTTCTATGGTTATTGATTGAATCAAAAACTCCTCACCCGAGACAATAGTTATCCTGAGCGAACGGCATTTGGGACACTCAGCATAATAAAAAGTGACCTGAAACCTCATCCCGCACTCCCCACACTCGCCAACCCCCTCCGGCTCCTCAACCACAAGCAGCGCTTTTGCAGCAAGAGTACCTGCCGCCGCCGCTGAAAAACAGAATTTCAATGACTCCGCCTCAATACCCGCAAGTTTTCCAACAAGCAGCTCAACACCGGAAATCCGCAGAGCACCCTCCTTTTGCGCATGAGCCACCACAGACTCAACAATTGACATCGCAATACTCATCTCATGCATAACAATCGTAAATAATATCTGACCACTGATTACCGATTACTGAATACTGCCCACTTCCCCAAGGTACTTCATGATCTTCAATTTTTATCGTACATTTGAAAAAAATCTTCCTGAAACGCCGCAAACAAAAGCAAGAGTTGAAGCACCTTACAGGATTATGCAATGTTCCGGCCAGCGACATTACAACGCTCCTCGATCTGGCCACCGGGTTCAAAAAAGAGTTGATCAGCGAAAACCCCTCTTTTGAGCCATCTCTTCGCAACAAACGCATTGCACTGGTTTTTTTTGAGAACTCTACGAGAACCCGCTTCTCCTTTGAAATAGCCGCCCGTCATCTTGGCGCAGGAACACTGAACTTCAGCGCCTCTTCCAGCAGCGTCAGCAAAGGCGAAACGCTGAGCGACACCATCAAAAACCTGGAAGCAATGCAGATGGATGCCTTTGTGCTGCGCCACCCCTCTTCGGGAGCAGCAGATCTCATCACCGGCATCACCTCCAAAAATGTGATCAACGCCGGTGACGGTTCGCATGAGCACCCGACGCAGGCACTCCTCGACATATTTACGCTCCGTGAATATTTTGGGGAAATAGAGGGGCTCAGGGTCATTATCATCGGAGATGTCCTCCACAGCCGCGTTGCCCGCTCCAACATTTATGGACTCCTTACCGTTGGAGCTGAAGTCGGAATCTGCTCTCCAGTCACCCTCATGCCACCCGATGCTGACAGACTTGGTGTTACCCTGTTCACCAACCTTGACCAGGCCATTGCCTGGGCAGATACCGCGATTGTGCTTCGTCTGCAACTTGAGCGTGCTGCCGGTGGCTACCTGCCCTCACTTGAAGAGTATTCAGTCCATTACGGACTGACTGATGAACGACTCGATCGGATGCAGAAACACCTTCTGGTGCTCCATCCCGGGCCGATAAACCGGGAGATTGAGATTTCCAACCATGTCGCCGACCGCATACAACCACCTGGCTATTCGAAAAGCGTCCTGCTTGAACAGGTGACCAATGGAGTTGCTATCCGCATGGCCGTTCTGCAAACCTTGCTTGCCAAACAGTGAGCAGTTTGTAACAATTTAATCAATCACCATCATGACATGCACCTGTTGCCTCAGCAGAACAATCCTGATTCTGACAGCCGCACTTTTTATCACTCATAACAATGCCTCTGCGAATCAACTCGAAAAATCAACAAGCAGAACCATTTTTGCTCCACTCCTCGCCGACCCGCTTGAGCCAAGAATTGCGGTGATGCCTTCGATGAGTCAGCGCACCCTGCAGCTCGATATCGGCTCATCTGCCGACCTTTACCAGAACGAGAGCAAAGAGTTTGCCATTGGCGTTGATTTTGGCACCTGGTCACAACTGAAACGAACCAATGAGTTTAAATTTCCTGTCGATGCCATAGATTATCTGTTCGGCATCAACTCAAGCTGGATAAAACCGTTCCAGAGCAATGTACTGCCTTTCGACACCTTCAGCGCAAAAGTGCAGCTCAGCCATATTTCAGCCCATTTTGAAGATGGACATTACGATATAGCCAACAGTCAATGGATAGTGCAAAAGGGGTGGTCTGGAACAATTCCCTTCACCTACAGCCGTGAATTCGTCAATGTCGTTCTGGCGCTCAGCTCACCTGAACATCGGGTTTATGCAGGTTATCAATACCTCTACCATACACTCCCCGAAGGTATTAACCCTCATGCCTTCCATGCTGGTGCTGAACTCTCCACACCAGGGAACACCTTTATTGCAGCGGATTTTAAACTCCTTCCAATCTGGCAGACCTCTCTTCAGACAACAAAAGGGCACAGGGGCACCTGGAACGTGCAGGCTGGTATGCGACTCAACGGTATAGGATTGAACAAGGTGAGAATCGCCTGCAACTACTACACTGGCATGAGCCGTCAGGGCATGTACTTCTACCATCCCGAAAGCTATACCACTGCCGGAATTATTATCGATTTATAAGGTGAATATTTTTTTGTTGTTCATCTCCTGTGATATTTATTATCTTTGAACGTTTTGGTAGTAGTAGATGTTCACCTACTACAATAAGCTGGACATTTAGTTTTTGCACCTGCACAGGGTGCAGAAAATAATATTCGATCGTTCAACACACACATAACCTAACGGAGAAAAGTAAAATGAAAAAAATGCTATCGCTTGCTGCAATGCTTGCAGTATTGTCTTACGCATCGCCCGCGTCGGCTGAATTGAAAATCGGTGGAGATGCCGCCGTTCGTGCGAGAGGTGAGTACAATACCACCAAAGCTGCTGGTGCCCTGACAAGCACAAATACTGATGATCTGAAATATCAGTACAGGGTCCGCTTGAAAGCCTCTTCTGACCTCGGTGACGGCTACTTCTTTAAAGCATTGGTACTGAATGAGACTGTTCCCGGTGTATACACAACTGTAGCAGCAAATAATACTGAGGTATATCAGCTTGATGTCTCAAATTTCTACTTTGGTCGCACACTGAAAGATTCCAATTACAGCATTGGCCGTATCCCTTTAAACAGCTTCAACAATCCGATTTTTGATCTTGCACTGTATCCGATCCCGTTTGTTGGCAGATATGCTGTTGATGTCCCGGTGGCAACCTATAACTTTGACCGTGTGTTCGGTTTCAACTACGGAACCAAGATTGGTGACGGCAACCTGAATACCACGCTTGTCGTACTTGATAACAACGCCCCCAGTGCTACAGCGGTTCCTGGTATGTTAAATGATGGCTACGTATTACATGTATCCTACAAAACTTCTGTTGGCGATATAGCATTTGAGCCGCAGGCGATCATTTCGTTGACAGACGCACAGGGTTTAACCTACCAGAGGGTTTCACCAAACACCTTTGGTTTTAATGCCACAATTCCCACAGGTTCATCCAAAATCGGAGCAAGCGCGTTTTACACTGTCTGCAAAGATAGCAATGGCTTATCCGCTGGAGCGAGAACTACTATTGATTACAGCGGCTACCTTCTGAGACTTAAAGCTGAATCCGGCCCAGCCATGGCATGGGTTGACTACAACCGTACCAGCGATAAAACACCAGCCTTGGATGCGACCTACAACAACGTCTTTGTCTGGGCGCAATACAACTTCAAGGTTCACGAAGCGGCAACAGGAACCTTCAGCGTTACTCCAACCATTCGCTATCGTACAAGCGGTAAGGATGTTGTTAGCGTTGCTGGTACAGACAAAAACAGCCAGCTTCGTGGCGAACTCTATGCAACGGTGACCTTCTAAGTCACGGACTCTCTCCAAAAAATAAAGCCGTGGGGGACTACGGCTTTATTTTTTATATATTCCTGTGTGGAGTGTAAACTTTTCCGGTTTACCGTTTTCCGGCTATCACAATTGTTAACTTCATAATATTTAGTTAATATCAACAATGCGCAGAATCTCCTGGGATACTGGACAGCATTGTTATCTGTAGTTTTATACTCTTTCGGCAGGAATACCGCCTTTGAATCCGGTTTTCAGTGTCGTTATCAACAACTAATATGGTTGCACCATAAGAAGGAGCACACGCTCTTTTGTGAATGACACTGATTTGTTTACTGCACGCCGCGATGCAGGCGGACACAATAGTAAATGTTCTTTTTAACTCTTTATTATTCAATAATTTAAATACAACAGCGGACTATGATTACCATTAAAAAAATCATCTGCCCGGTTGATTTCTCAGAGTTGTCGCGCAAATCGCTGCAATATGCCAATGAGTTTGCAAGGCTCTCCAATGGCCAGGTGTTTCTTGTTGGTGTTATTGAGAACGACCCATCAATCAACTATTCACACGGACTTGAGAAAGAGCGCGCTGAAGAGGAGCAGAAGCTTGTAAGTCTCATCAAAGAGGAAGACATGGCGGGTGTAGTGGCCGATTATGTCATCTATGAGGGATTTGCTGAAGAGTGTATTCTTGATTATGCCAAACGCCAGGAGGCCGATGTCATCATCATGGGTTCTCACGGACGCCGCGGACTGAAGCGGATGATCCTTGGCAGTGTTGCAGAGCATGTGATACGTCGCGCTCCATGCCCCGTGCTTGTGGTCAAGGAGAACGAGCACGAGTTTATCAAGTAGGCGTTCTTTCGATCAGCCAGCAATGGAACCCAGGAAAAAGTTCACAACATTTTTTATTAACAATCTAAGAAAACTTTTATGGCACGAAATGTCACAAACGTTTCCCAGACCGAAGAGGTCAGCAGCACCCGGCGGGTTATTGCTGCCTCCTCGGTAGGGACACTCATTGAGTGGTATGACTTTTATATTTTCGGTACTCTTGCGAAAATTATTTCCGAACAGTTCTTCCCGAAAGACAACCCGACAGCCGCGCTGCTTGCCACTCTGGCGACCTTTGCCGCCGGTTTTGTCATCCGGCCATTCGGCGCACTCTTCTTTGGCCGCCTTGGTGACCTTATCGGTCGAAAATACACCTTTCTTGTGACCCTGGTGATCATGGGTGGCTCCACCTTTGCCATCGGTCTTGTTCCCGGTTATAAAACGATCGGCTTTTTTGCTCCGGCTATTGTCTTTATTTTACGTTTACTGCAGGGTCTTGCTCTTGGAGGTGAGTACGGTGGAGCGGCCACCTATGTTGCCGAACACTCTCCAGCAGGGCAACGGGGCTTCTGGACCAGCTTTATCCAGACAACGGCAACCCTGGGTCTCTTTCTTGCACTCGGCGTTATTCTTATTATCCGCCAGACACTTGGTGTTGAGACCTTCTCTGACTGGGGATGGCGCATTCCATTCCTTCTTTCAGCGCTTCTTGTCGGTGTCTCGGTCTTTATTCGTATGAAGATGTCTGAGTCGCCGATGTTTGTAAAGATGAAAAAAGAGGGCAAGACCTCCGCAAACCCTCTGGCTGAAAGCTTCAAGCAGAAGGATAACCTGAAGATGGTGCTTATTGCACTGCTTGGCGCCACTGCCGGTCAGGGTGTTGTCTGGTACACCGGTCAGTTCTATGCGCTCTCCTTCCTGCAGAATGCCTGTAACGTTGAGTTTGTGCAGAGCAACATGATCATTTCGATTGCCCTTCTTATCGGTACTCCCTTCTTTATTGTCTTCGGTGCGCTGTCCGACAAAATCGGACGGAAGTACATCATGATGGCAGGTATGCTTATTGCGGTCATTTCCTATAAGCCTATTTACCAGATGATGTACGATGAAGCCAATCTGAAAAACAAAACAGAGATTGTTGAGAAGACAACTGTTGAGAAAAAAGAGGCTGTGAAAGGTACCGACAACGTCATCACCACCGTGACGAAGAAAACCTTCGCCGATGGCACAAGCTACAAAGAGACCAAAAAGGAGACGATTCCGCTTGACGAGGCAAAGAAAGCTGAACTTGCAGCAGCAGGCAAGCTGAAACCTGAAACCAAAAAGGAGACCACGCTGCCTCAGGACATCTACATCAAGATGATTGGTCTTGTTCTCATCCAGGTGATTTTTGTCACCATGGTGTACGGCCCGATTGCAGCCTTCCTGGTTGAGATTTTCCCGACCCGTATCCGCTACACCTCGATGTCACTGCCGTACCATATCGGCAACGGCGTGTTTGGCGGTCTGGTTCCGCTTATCTCAACCCGTCTTGTTGAAGCAACCCGCCCGGCGCCTGGTCTTCCACCTGCGGATCCACTCGCTGGCCTTATGTACCCGATACTGATTGCAAGTGTAAGCTTCGTTATCGGTATGCTGTACATCTCAAACAAAACCAACAACATGGACGTTGAGTAACCAAGAACCATTTAATTTCATCTATTATGTCAGCAATTAAAAAACTTTTCGGCATTGTTTGGTCACTCATGGGAATAGGAATCATCCCCCTGGTGATCATGCAGGCCATGAAAGAGATTGCCGCAAAACCCAGTGAAGAGAACTGGATTTTCTGGTCAATTGTGATTGTCGTTCTGATGCCTATTATCGCCTTCAGCCTCATTACCTTCGGAGTGTTTGCGCTCAAAGGTGAATACGATACTATTGAATAGGCTTTGCAGGTAATCGCCTCTTTTTTCTCAAAGAAAAGCCGCATCTTACGTGCGGCTTTTCTTTTTTCCGCAAACACTAAAAAGAGCAACCAACCCGAATCACCTATGGATACTCTGGATGAACTTGCCGCTCGCACCGACATCAAAAAAGTGCTTCATGAAAAGCTTGCCACACTGCCCGCCTCCCCCGGAGTCTACCAGTTCAGAAATGCAAGTGGCAAGGTGATCTACGTCGGGAAGGCAAAAAATCTCCGCAACCGGGTTCGCTCCTACTTCCGCAATGCACAGCAGTTCTTCGGTAAAACATTGGTGCTGGTTACCCATATTGAGGATTTTGAAGTTATTATCACCTCATCCGAGGTTGAAGCGCTCATACTTGAAAACAATCTGATCAAGGAGCTGAAGCCCCGTTACAACATCAACCTGAAGGATGACAAGACTTACCCCTACCTCGTTATCACCAATGAACCCTTCCCTCGCATCCTCTTCTCCCGCCAGCGAAGAAGGGATGGCTCCACCTGGTTTGGCCCTTATACCGAAGCGGGCCAGCTTCGCTCAATCCTCGATCTTATCGGCTCTATTTTTCCCGTGCGGAGCTGTAAATATCGGCTGAGCGAAGAAAATATTGCCTCAAAAAAATACAAGCTCTGCCTCGACTACCACATCCATAAATGCAAAGGGCCATGTGAAGGGCTCCAGTCGGAAGAGGAGTATCTGGTCATGATTAACGAAATTATCAAGCTCCTGAAAGGCAAGACCTCCACCATGATCCGTTCACTCACCGACTCCATGCAGCTCTGCGCCCGGGAGTTGAAGTTTGAGCAGGCGGCTGAGATAAAAGGGCAGCTCGACAGCCTGAAACGCTATGGTGAACGGCAAAAGGTGGTGGCCGGTGATCGGCTCGACCGGGATGTGTTTGCCATAGCCGCCGGTGAGGATGATGGCTGCTGCGTCATCTTCAAGATACGGGAGGGAAAGCTGCTTGGCTCACAGCGCATCTATATGAACAATACCGAAGGAGAGAGTGAAGCTGTACTGCAGGCCAGAGCGCTTGAAAAATATTATATCGAAACCCTTGAAGGGGTGCCCGATGAAATTCTGCTTCAGGTGCCGCTGGGAAAAGAGGAGGAGGAGACACTGAAAGCCTTTATCTCAGAAAAACAGCAGGAGAAAAAACAGATCCGCTTCATTGTGCCGCAAATCGGTGAAAAGGCGCATCTGGTCGATATGTGCCGCCATAACGCCCGTCACCATCTGGAGGAGTACCTCATCCAGAAACAGAAGAGGGGCGAAGCTGTTCGCGAGCACTTCGGACTCACGGCACTCAGGGATCTGCTCCATCTACCAACACTGCCACAACGGATCGAATGTTTTGATAACTCCCATCTTCAAGGCACCGATTATGTGAGCTCCATGGTCTGTTTTGAGAAAGGCAAACAAAAAAAGTCTGACTACCGCAAGTTCAAAATAAAGAGTTTTGAGGGATCGGACGATTACGCCGCCATGGCAGAGGTGATCCGGCGCCGTTACAGTGGCTCGCTTTCGACCGAGCTCCCCTTGCCTGACCTGATTGTTGTCGATGGTGGCAAGGGGCAGGTCAACACCGCCTTTTGCACCCTGAACGATCTTGGCCTTTCAATTCCGGTTATTGGTCTGGCAAAACGTATCGAAGAGATCTTTACCCCACACTCGTCAGATCCCTATAATCTCCCAAAAACCTCTCCGGCGCTCAAACTGCTCCAGCAACTGCGTGATGAGGCACACCGTTTTGCCATCACCTACCACCGCAAACTGAAATCCGGGAAAACCCTGCAGACAGAGCTCACCACCATTGGAGGTATCGGAGAAAAAACCGCATTCAAGCTGCTGCAGCGGTTCGGTTCTGCAGAGGGTGTTGCAAAGGCCACCATGGAAGAGCTGATAAAAACCGCAGGAGCAAAAGCTGCCGAAGCCATCGACCATTTTTACCGGCCATGAAATCTTCTCTCCCCAGCCAGAATGTTTTTCTTAAAAAAATTCTGTTATATTTGAGAGTGATGATATGATTTCAGGAGAGACACAGAAATTCTTGATAGTGCGTTTATGGATATGTCCGATTTTTTCGACGATAATCGAATTGACCCAACGGAAAATTCAGGGAAAGAGCCGCCAGAGCTTGACGGTCTTGATTCTATGTTCGATTCCGAAGAGCTTCTCGACCGTATCTCCCAGTATAATGAGGATGGATTTACGCTTGAGGCGCTGGCCGTTGCCCGTCGTCTGGCAGATATAGCTCCGTGTAACAATGAAACATGGTTTTTTCTTGGCAACTGCCTCACCCTGAACGGCTTTTTTGACGAAGCGCTTGAGGCATTTCTCAAAGCGGTTGTCTTCAGCCCTTCAGACGGAGAGATGCGGCTCAACCTGGCGCTTGGCTACTTCAACACCGGTAATTTTGAACAGGCGTTTGAAGAGATCGAGGAGAGCTTCATTGAACCCTCTCTTGAGAAAGAGTACCGCTACTACCGGGGAATTATTCTGCAACGACTTGACCGATATGAAGAGGCTGAGGCTGACTTTGAAGAGGCTCTGGAGCTGGATGCTGAATTTGCGGATGCCTGGTATGAGCTTGCCTACTGCAAGGATGTGCTGGGCAAACTTGAAGAGAGCAGCCATTGCTACCGCAAAACTGTGGATCATGACCCCTATAATATCAACGCATGGTACAACAATGGCCTTGTGCTGAGCAAAATGAAGCGCTTTGATGAGGCGCTCGACTCTTACGATCTGGCTATCGCCATCTCTGATGATTTCAGTTCAGCATGGTACAACCGGGCAAATGTTCTTGCCATTACCGGACGTATTGAAGAGGCGGCTGAAAGCTATCAAAAAACGCTCGACTATGAGCCTGATGATATCAATGCCCTCTATAATCTCGGGATAGCTTACGAAGAGCTTGAAAAGTATGCTGATGCTATCCCCCGCTATCGCCACTGTATTGCCATCAGCCCGGAATTTGCTGACGCATGGTTTGCCATGGCCTGTTGCCATGAAGCTTTGGAGGAGTATGAAGAGGCGTATCAGGCAACACTGGAGGCTCTTAAAACCACCTCTGACAACATCGAATTTCTCCTTCTGAAGGCGGAGATTGAGTACAATCTCGACCAACTGGAAGAGTCTATTGCCACCTACCAGCAGATTATTACCCTTGAACCCGACAATCCGCAGATATGGGTTGATTTAGCCATTGTCCTTCGTGAGGGAGGGCAGGTTAATGCCTCTCTGGAAGCGCTGAATCAGTCGCTGAAACTTCAGCCATTGTCGGCTGATGCCCACTTTGAAATTGCTGCCGCCTATTTTGCCATGGGCGACAAGCTTAGCACCCTGAAAGCGCTGAGCAAGGCATTCAAGATTGATCCAGATAAAAAAGAGCTGTTTCAAAGCACTTTTCCTGAACTTTATCAGCAGGATTCCGTCAGACTGATGCTCGGTATTTCATGATGAAATCCACGAAAATCTATGCTCTTCTAGGCCGGACAGTTGACTATTCATACTCTCCGGTGATTCATAATGCGGCGTTTATGGATCTAGGGCTGCCCTGTCATTATACGGTGTTCAATATTCCTGATCCTGATCTGGTGGGTGATGCCCTTCGTGGGGCAAGAGCCCTTGGAATTGGAGGATTCAGTGTCACCATTCCCTATAAAAAAACCGTTGTCCCCTTTCTTGATGAGCTCTCTGACGAAGCCGCCTCCATTCAGGCGGTCAATACCATTGTCAATGACAACGGCAGACTCATCGGCCACAACACGGACATTGGCGGTTTTGCTGCACCCCTCCTCCCATACAGTGAGAGTATAACTGGCCAAAGCGTCGCTCTTTTCGGCGCTGGTGGAGCTGCATTGGCAGCAATCAAGGCATTCAGCACGCTGTTCAACCCGAAAGAGATTCTCCTCTTTGTTCGCAACACAGAAAAAGCGCGCGCCCAGCTTGAGGAGAGCGGTTACGACAACAGCGCTCCGCTCACCATACTCCCGCAAGAGCATCCGGAAAAGATCCGTGATTGCCGGGTCATCGTCAATGCCACACCACTCGGAACCAGAGGAGATAACGGCTCGGCCATTCCCCTTGACCAGGGATTGCTCAACCCGGGCCAGATTGTCTACGACATGGTCTACAACCCTCTTGATACTCCTCTGCTGCAAGCCGCACAACTCGCTGGAGCAACAACCATATCAGGTATTGAGATGCTGATTGGCCAGGCAGAACGGGCATTCACTCTCTGGACTGCTCTGCCCATGCCGGCAAGCGCTGTCCGTGAGGCGCTGCTGCATGAGATCCAACAATAATTGATTTGACTCATGAAATTGTTTTTCTCCCTTATTCTTCTGGTCATTGCGGCTGATCAGGCAACAAAAAAGCTCGCTATCGCCTTTCTTAAGGATAAGGGGCAAAGTATCTCCATTATTCCTGATCTCTTTTCGCTCACTTATGCGGAAAACAGGGGAGTTGCCTTTGGCCTTGAATTTGCGCCACCGATTGTCCTCCTCCTCCTGACCGCCCTCATTACGGCTCTGGTGCTCATCTATGTGTTCAAGTCGAAAAACCGCACTGCGCTTTTTCTTGTGCCGTTTGCCCTTATCATCGGTGGAGGCATCGGCAATATGATTGACCGGATCACCATTGGCCGGGTGGTTGACTTTCTCTATTTTGATCTCTATAACGGCTATCTCTTTGGTACCTATCTCTCCCTCTGGCCGATTTTCAATATTGCCGACTCAGCCATCTCCATCGGCGCATCTCTTTTGATTATCTTTCACAACAAACTCTTTCCTGACGGAAGCATTGCATCCACAACCGATGTTCGTTGATACTCATTGCCATCTCTCTTTCCCGGAGTTTGACCAGGATCGACATGAGGTGATCGCTCGTCTCAAAGAGGCCAGGATAAGTTTGCTGATTGACCCCGGCATTGACATTGCAACGAGCAGAAAATCGATTGCGCTGGCCAGCGAGTTTGATTTTATCTATGCCAATGTTGGTCTTCACCCTCATGAAGTGAGAGATTCTGTCCACGATAAAATCTTTGAAGAGCTGGCAACACTTGCGGTATTGCCAAAAGTTGTCGCCATTGGAGAGATAGGCCTCGACTACCACTATCCCGATTATAACCGAACAGCCCAGCATGATGCCTGCCGGGAGATGCTGCGACTTGCCAGATCACTTGACCTGCCTGTAGTAATTCATTGCCGCGATGCCTGGGAGGATATGCTGAATATTCTCTCCGAAGAGAGCCATTCAGCCATGCGGGGTGTCATGCACTGCTTTTCGGGTGATACGAAGATTGCCAAAGCCTGTATCTGCAAAGGGTTCAAGCTCTCCATTCCCGGAACGGTCACCTACAAGCGCTCCTCTCTTCCCGAAGTGGTCAGAGCGGTTTCGCTTGATGATCTGCTCACGGAGACTGATGCTCCTTACCTGGCACCGCTCCCTTACCGAGGGAAACGAAATGAACCCGCTTATGTTCGCACGGTCACGGAGGCCATTGCCCGCATCAGAGAGATCTCACTTGACGTGGCCGCAATGAGGATTGCACACAATGCTGCCAGCATATTCAGATTACCTGTTGCAGGGCCACCTTAAAGACTCTGCGAGCCTGTAGCAAACTGATGCTCTGCTCATATTTTGAAAATCAAACAAACTTGCTTAGGTTGGGGGCCATTCCCGACAAAAGCTGACAACCCGAAATAGACCTTATGGAACAGAGCGTAAAACCATCGACCGAAGAGAATTTTCTTTACTATGCCATTAAATATAAAACGGCGCTTATTGCAACCCTTGTGCTGCTCATCTCTCTCGGAGCTGGCACCTTCTTCTGGGTACGCCAGCAAAAAGTAAATGAACTTGAGGCTGCAATGCAACTCTCACGAATAGCACCACTGCTTGACGTGGGGGAGTATGGAGTGGCCATCAACGGCAAAGGCCATGTTGCCGGCCTGAAAAAAATTGCTGAAGAGTACTCAGGAAAATATACCGGAACACCAAGTGGTAACATGGCCAATCTGCTGCTGGCCAATGCATGGTACTCCAGTAAAGAGTATGACAAGGCGCTCAGCGTTTTTAAAACGGTATCGATGGAGAACAACGATCTTGCTGCCGCAGCGCTGGCTGGCACAGGTGACTGCTACTTCAATAAAAACCAGTTTGCCAAAGCCGCCGAAAGTTATCAGGAGGCATCAAAAAAAGCTGACAACAGCGCACTCAAGGCACAATATCTCACCAATGCCGCCAAGAGCTTCCAAGAGTCAAAGCAGCTTGCAAAAGCATCCGAACTCTATACCAAAATCATCGCTGACTATCCCGGCTCAACTGGAGCTGTAGTTGCACAGCGCTCACTCTGGCAAATTTCCGGTAACCTGTAATAACCTACAATCACAACTACTTTCATACCCATGGCTGAACAATTTACCATCAAGACAAACCTCGGCGACATCACCATCAGCCTCTACGACGACACCCCGCTGCATCGCGATAACTTTGTCAAGCTGACCGGCGAGAGTTACTACGACGGCATCCGCTTTCACCGGGTTATTCAGGGCTTTATGATCCAGACTGGTGATCCGCTCTCAAGGTTTGACGAAAAGCGCGCCCTGCACGGCACTGGCGGGCCATCCACCAAGGTTCCAGCAGAGATCAAGCACCCGAACAAAAAGGGAACGCTTGCAGCGGCAAGAGATAACAACCCGCAGAAGGCCTCTTCAGGAAGCCAGTTCTATATCAACCACAAGGACAATGACTTCCTTGACGGGCAGTACACCGTCTTTGGAATGGTTGATGACGGTATGGATGTGGTGGAAAAAATTGCCGCCGTCAAGACTGACCCCAACGACAATCCGATAGCACCGGTCACCATTGAGACCATTGTTCCGGTAGCAAAGCCCTGATAACCATACCATGGAGAGCATTGCGTCGAACATCGAAACCATACGGGAGCAGATAAACAGCGCCTGCATTGAGGCGGGAAGAGATCCCACCTCGGTGCGCCTGATAGCTGTTTCCAAAACCAAATCTGCAGAGCTTGTGCGTGAGGCCTTCGATGCCGGGCAGATTGAGTTCGGCGAGAGCTACGTGCAGGAGTTTCTCGACAAGTACGCAGATCCCCGGCTTGACGAGTGCCCGATTGAGTGGCATTTTATCGGCCACCTGCAGTCCAACAAAGTGCGCTCGATTATCGGCAAGGTGAGCCTTGTTCACGGGATTGACAAGCTTTCAACGGCAGAGGAGCTTTCAAAGCGGGCGGTTCAGCATAATCTCCACGTTGACTATCTCCTTGAGATCAATACCTCGGGAGAAACATCAAAGTATGGCTTGTCACCGGACGACCTTCTCTTGGTGGCCGATAATCTCTTTCATCTCCCGAACATTACGCTTCGCGGGCTGATGACCATTGCCTCTTATGACCGGGTGGCTGCAAGGCAGGAGTTCCGCCAACTGCACACCCTGCTTGAGTCGCTTCGTGAGATTGCCCCGGAGCCGTCGAAGCTTACTGAACTTTCGATGGGTATGAGTGGCGATTTTGAGGATGCCATTCACGAAGGGGCAACCATGATCCGTGTTGGGTCGGCAATTTTCGGCTGGCGCTGAGGAGGGGTTGTCATCATGTAAAGCGCCCCGCCAAAACTGTGGAGAATCCTGGTTTAGAAGAAACTTCACCACAAGCTGTGGGGTGCTCAATAAAAAAGATTTTGTAACACATTTATTCATAACCCTGTAAAACAACCCAATCATGATTTCACAGCAGGCAAAGATTCAGGAGGCAGTTGCCTTTATCAGAAAAAAAACATCCGCCGATTATCCAGTAGGAATCGTACTGGGCACAGGCCTCGGCGCTCTTGTCAAGGAGATTGATATTGAGTTTTCACTCGATTACAGCGATATTCCGAATTTTCCTGTCTCCACCGTTGAGACGCACCACGGCAAACTGATTTTCGGAACACTTGCAGGCAAAAATGTTGTTGCCATGCAGGGACGCTTCCACTTCTACGAAGGGTACTCCATGCATCAGATTGTCTTCCCGATACGGGTGATGAAACATCTCGGAGTCAAAACCCTCGGCATCACCAACGCCTGCGGCGGCCTGAACCCTGCCTACAAAAAAGGCGAGATCATGCTGATTGACGACCACATCAACCTGCTTGGCGGCAACCCGCTGATCGGACCGAACGATCCTGAAATCGGCTCCCGCTTTCCTGACCTCTGTGCCCCATACTCTCCCCGCATTCTCGAACTTGCCGAAAGGGTTGCGCTCGACCACAGAATCAAGGTGCAGCGCGGTGTCTATGTCGCACTCTCCGGCCCCTGCCTCGAAACCCGCGCAGAGTACCGCATGTTGCGCATCCTTGGCGCTGATGTGGTCGGCATGTCAACCGTGCCGGAGGTAATTGCCGCCGTCCATCAGGGAACCGAGGTTTTCGGCATGTCCATCATCACCGACGAGTGCTTCCCCGACTGCCTCAAATCGGTCAGCATCGAAGAGATCATTGAGGTCTCCGGCCATGCTGAGCCAAAAATGACCTCTATTTTCAAATCAATTGTCGCCAACCTTTAATCCTTCTGATACCGTATGATAGACGCCATATCGTTCAAAGAGAACACTCTGCACTACCTCGACCAGCGTTATCTGCCGCTCAAGGAGAATTACGTTGCCACAAAAGATTACAAGGAGGCTATTGAGGCTATCAAGACGCTTGCTGTCCGTGGCGCACCGCTGATTGGCGTGGCTGCCGCCTATACCATTATTCTCGGTATCAACAGCTTCAAGGGCAGCAAAGAGGAGTTTCCTCCCTTTTTCAGGTCGCTGGTGGCTGAAGTTGAAGCGTCGCGCCCGACCGCAGTCAACCTCTTTTTTGCGGCTGCGCGGCTGAAAAAGGTCTATGCTGAAAACTTTGAGGCCGATACCATCGAAGCGCTCTTTGCCAAGATGAACGCTGCCGCACTTAAAATCCATGCTGATGAAATCGCCAATTGCGACTTAATGTCGCGCCACGGTGTCGATCAGATCAAAATTGACCTTGCCCACATCCTGAAAAGCCGCAAGCTCAACGTGCTGACCCACTGCAACACCGGCACGCTCGCCTGCTGCGGCACTGGCTCAGCGCTTGGTGTCATCCGGCTTGCCTGGCAGGAGGGGCTGATTGAGCGCGTCATCACCGCTGAAAGCCGTCCGCTGCTGCAGGGGCTGCGCCTCACCGCCTGGGAGCTTCAGCATGATGCCATCCCGTTTGTCTCCATCTCCGACTCCTCATCGGCTTTCCTGATGCAGAGAGGAATGATTGATTTCGGTATTGTCGGTGCCGACCGCATTGCCGCCAACGGCGACACCGCCAACAAAATCGGCACCTGCGCCCACGCCATCAGCGCGTACCACCACAAGCTGCCCTTCTACATCGCCGCGCCGGTCTCAACCATCGATATCACCATTCCCGATGGCAGCTACATCCCGATTGAAGAACGCAACGCCGACGAGCTGCGCACCATCTTCGGCACCCAGGTTGCCTCGCCAAACACGCCGGTGCTTAACTACGCCTTTGACGTGACACCCGCCCAATTTCTGCGCGGTATCATCACGGATAAGAAAGCGGTTGTTGGCAACTATGTTGAGGGGCTTGCTGCGCTGATGGTGGAGTAAGGGGGGCTTGTTCTGAATGTTCAAACGCTCACCGTCAAAAGTGAGCGTTTTTTGTTACACATACTCAAACACGTCCATAGGAACTGATTTTGCAGGTTCCAGGTGACCGTGTATAATTCGTCGAATGTTCTCTGTTGTTTCACGACTAAAGGTTTTATCACCACACCGTACACACACTTTAGCCGGGATACCCTCCACCAGCACATGCTTCTCGTCAAGTTTGAACACCTCGTCAACGATTTCCTCTCGAGCCTTGTTTGACCCACAATTATGACAATGAAACATAATCATCTCCTCACTGAATAGTTATTGATCTAAAATACCACCCCAACTGCGACAAATCAAGAAATCAAGAAAATCAGGCGAATCATGGTTCAGACCTGACAACTTTCCATATTTC
>SZYA01000039.1 GCA_005843815.1 Chlorobium sp. | reverse complement strand
AAACTGAACATTATTCCCATAATCAGTATGAGCTGAGTGCTCCGCAGGTATGAGGCAAACAACAACAGTCCTGCACGATTGGTAATGCAATCATTGGTTGGCTCAATAGAGCTGATGTAAAGGTCTTTTTTGCGGCTGTTTTTTGTATCTTCTGACATAAAGCCTCCTGATTTCTTGGTTTGTGTTACGTTACAAATGGTAATTGCTCGTTACCCATTATAATATAACGTTTTAACTAAGAATATTGAGGCTTTTTTTATGTTAAATCGCGCAGTTTAGGCAATAACAATTATACGCAGGAGGATTTGGATGAAACGAGTGGTTCTTTTTTTGTTGACCAACCTGGCGGTGATGCTGGTGCTGTCGATCAGTGCCCGTATTCTGGGCGTCGACCGCTTTTTGACCGGCAATGGATTGAACATGGGCATGCTGCTGGCATTTGCAGCCCTGATTGGCTTTGGAGGCTCTTTTATTTCGCTGTTGATGTCCAAAACCATGGCGAAATGGAGCACCGGTGCAAAGGTTATCAAGCAACCCTCCAACCAGGAGGAGGCTTGGCTTGTGGAAACTGTGAGACGGCTTGCTGTCAAAGCCAGCTTGTCGGTGCCTGAGGTGGCCATCTACGACGGTGCTCCCAATGCTTTTGCCACCGGCCCCAGCAAGTCGAGATCGCTGGTGGCTGTCTCGACCGGACTATTGCAAAGCATGGATCGAAAAGAGGTTGAAGCGGTGTTGGCTCATGAGGTCGCCCATATCGAAAACGGCGACATGGTGACCCTGACACTGATCCAGGGGGTGCTCAATACTTTTGTGATCTTTCTGTCGCGTATTGTTGCTTATGCGGTGGACAGCTTTCTTCGCAGGGACGATGAGGGATCGAGCAGTCCTGGCATCGGCTATTGGATCAGCAGCATTGCATGTGAAATCGTGTTCGGTATTCTGGCCAGTATCGTCGTCATGTTCTTTTCACGCAAGCGTGAATACCGGGCGGATGCAGGAGCGGCTAAGCTGTTGGGTGACCGACGTCCGATGATTGATGCCTTGCGTGCCTTGGGGAACCTTGATGCCGGCAAATTGCCGAAGGAGATGGCGGCCAGCGGGATTGCGGGTGGCGGAATGATGGCGTTGTTCAGCAGCCATCCGCCCCTTGAATCGCGGATTGCAGCGCTGCAATCGGCAAACTGAGAGGTTCCGCCGGCAAATTTTTTCAACAGTTTCCTCTCCGATTGATAAAGCCCCGCATGAAAATGCGGGGCTTTATGCTTATGGGGGTGCGTTGGCGTTGTTCGTCACCCGTAACGAGATGCTTTATGCCCTCAATCAGGCCGAAAAATTTGTGCTGGCCATTGTGCAAGTTGACGAAAATGAACAGATTGATGGTCCGTATTATCTACGGCCGATAACAGCCCTCCCGCCGAGCCGCACGATGTTCATGCGCACCTGCATGGCGGTATTCCAGGGAGCGAAGTTGAAGCCCTTGGCGATTACTGGAAGAGCTACGCCGGTATTCGCGAACAACTTTTCGTGCCGGTGAAGAATAGCTACTGTGAATTTGTACCGGCAATTGCAAGCAAAGAGTGTGTAAAGGCATTTCTGGATGCCAGCCTGGAACTGAAAAGCAAACACCTGGAATTTGCGCACAGCCTTGCCGACTGGTGGGAAGAAAACCTGCCAGCCCTCGAAGATTTGCCAACAAAGCAGAACGTCTATGACCTCTACCACGCCTTTTCCACAACCATAGCCGATCGCATCAGCAAGCTTGGTATTCTTGATGAGTTCAAAAGTCGCGGTGCCTTTGCCAGTTACTGGAACGCTCTTTTTACCGACCTTCGCAGTGTCTCGGCCAGCGGATGGAATGCCGACCTTATTCCCGATGAGGAGATTCTGCAAAGCCAATTCCCCGAAGTGCTCAAGGAGATGAACGATAACGAAGCGCGGCGGGATGAGCTGGAGGCATTGTTCAAAGAGGTGAACGAACTGGAAGAGGGCGCGTGGAGCGAAGAGGATTACGAAGTCTACCCCAAGGCCGAGCTTGCTGAAGTCAAGGCGCAGATCAAGAGTTTGGGCGGGGAGCTGAAAGAGATTGAGCGGGCCAATAAAAACAAAAGGCAGCAAGTCAAAGCGCTGAAACATGCAGGCGAATCTTTCTTGTCGATTGAAAACGAGATTGCAGCGTTGACTCCAAAAGCAGCGGCATTGAGTGATCTCATTGCTGAACAGGAAAAGCGCATTGCCCGTCATGCGGAACGG
>SZYA01000049.1 GCA_005843815.1 Chlorobium sp. | reverse complement strand
CATAGATTTAGCCTGGAATATCGACTGTTGCGAGATTCTCCAATGGTGTCATGATCATGATGTCCTCTATATAAATACCTCGGTAGAGGTCTGGGACCCTTATGAAGGGGCTGTGAAACTGCATCCTACCGAAAGAACTCTCTACTGGCGGCATATGAATATCCGCCGCATGACTTCAAAATGGCAAAAAAAAGGTGTAACCGCTGTGCTGGAGCATGGTGCCAATCCCGGATTGATATCGCATTTTACCAAAGAAGGGTTGCTTGACATTGCCAATGCAGTCATTGCCCAGAACAAAGTCAGCCACGATCAAGCCCAACTTATTAAAGAGCTGGCTGAAAAAAGAATTTTCAATGAACTGGCTATGGAGCTTGGCGTAAAAGTGATTCACTGCTCTGAAAGGGATACTCAAATTTCGGATGTTCCAAAACAGGTTGACGAGTTTGTCAATACCTGGAGTGTCGAGGGATTCCGGGAAGAGGGTATGACAACTGCAGAAATGGGTTGGGGAACACATGAAAAAGAGCTTCCAAAATTTGCCTTTACCCATCTGGAAGGACCGCAAAACCAGATTTGTCTTGCCAGAATGGGGATGAATACCTGGGTGCACTCATGGGTGCCTGATTACAATATCAACGGAATGGTCGTCCGGCATGGCGAAGCTTTTACGATTTCCGAATATCTCTCTGTCTATAAAGATGGGCAAGCTATTTACCGTCCAACGGTTCATTACGCCTATTGTCCGAGTGATGCCGCCATTATTTCTCTTCATGAGTTGCGTGGTTATGATTACCGTCTTCAGCCCAACTTCAGGATTATGAATGATGAAATCATCAAGGGTTCGGATATTCTTGGTGCATTATTGATGGGGCATGCTTTTAATTCCTGGTGGACAGGCTCCAACCTGAGCATAGAGCAATCCAGAGCACTGGTACCTCATCAGAATGCGACCACTGTGCAGGTGGCAATATCCGTAGTTGCGGCCTGTATGTGGATGATAGAAAATCCTGACAGGGGTGTTGTTGTACCAGATAATATCGATCACGAGTATATTCTCGGAATAGCAAAACCCTGGCTTGGCAACTTCATATCAAAAGCTTCCGATTGGACGCCTTTAAAAACCAATACCAACCATTTTCCAGACTTTAACATCCTTGATATTGACGAAACGGATCCTTGGCAGTTCAAGAACTTTCTTATTCCCGAAACCAATTTGTCCAATTTAACCAATTTAAAAAAGACAGGCCTGATGGTAGTTGAAAATTTAAAACAATTGGCTTTGGAGCATGGCACACCGTTGTTTGTGGTAGACCACGACGTTTTGCGTGCCAATTACCGTGAGTTTAAGCAGCATCTTCCAAGGGTCCAGGCATATTTCGCTGTTAAAGCAAACTCAGCCAAAGAAATCGTTAAGACCTTCTATGACGCTGGTGCCAGCTTTGATGTTGCATCAATGCCTGAGTTTCTTACTGTTTATGAAAATATTAAAAGCTTGACCCCTGAAGAACAACAGAATTTTATCTGGGATAAAATCATCTATGCAAATCCGATAAAGCCAATACCCACCCTAAAGGAGCTCGACCAGTATAAACCGCTGGTTACTTTTGATAATGAAGATGAAATAGCGAAAATCGCCACTTATGCACCGAACGCAGGCCTTGTTTTACGAATAAAAGTACCTAATACGGGAGCGATGGTAGAGCTCTCTTCCAAATTTGGAGCAGATCCTGGCGATGCAGTTGATCTTATAGAAAAAGCGTTTAAGAGAGGACTGGTGGTTGAAGGATTAAGCTTCCATGTCGGCAGTCAATGCACAAATTTCCAGAATTATGTTCAAGCCCTTAATCTGGCATCCAATATTTTCAAGGAGTCGTGGGAAAGAGGGTATAAGGAGGTAAAAATTCTTGATATTGGTGGCGGTTTTCCAGCTCCCTACGACAAAAATGTAAAACCTTTTGCTGAGCTTGCCGTTATGCTCAATTCCGAATTTGACCGGCTCTTTCCGCCCGACATTGAAATCATAGCCGAACCCGGAAGATTTTTGGTGGCAACTGCCGCCTGGGTCGTGATGGAGATTATTGGTACTGCTAATCGTGACGGTAAAAAATGTTATTATGTGAACGACGGGGTTTATCATACCTTTTCGGGGATTATTTTTGATCACTGCCAATATTCTATCAAATCCTTCAAAGAGGGTAATGAGAATATGTGTGCGGTTTATGGTCCCACCTGCGATGCTCTCGACACCATCACGATGGCCAATCTTTTGCCCATAGACCTTTCGATAGGGGATTTACTCTACAGTGAAAATATTGGTGCCTACAGTCATGCGTCATCAACTTACTTTAATGGGTTTCCGCCAGCAAAGGTTTTGCATATCAATAGATAGTTATTAATTATGCTGGTCGTGAGCCGATAATTCTAAACTCGGTATAGACGATTGATATCTCCATAAATCTCAATCATAAGATTCTGATATGACTATCTCGTTTATAATGGCCTGAAAGTCCTGCTTTCGGGCCATTATGGATCATAGAGGTTAAAGTGTTATAGTGCAAGGGTATTCAAGGAATATCTACAGAGTTTTTGTTTTTTTCTTGCATTTAACCTTGCATCTCTGCTAAATTAGCGTCACCTTGTATTTTTTAAACGTAAGTATGGTGTTTGAACCCTATGGCTACATTGTTAGGAAAACTTTTCGGCGATGCACCGAAGACCACTGAAACCCCGCAAGCTTTTACCATCAAAATTGATCCTGTCAAGTTCTCACTCTCTACGAAACCCCAGGGTACCGTTTTCGTGCAGCTTGAATCACTCAAGCAGAAGCTCACTAAACTCTCATCGAATGTTGAAAATAACCTGATGCTCAGCATCCGCGCCTCAACAAAGGGAAATGTTGAGCTTGCATCATCGGCCTTCAAATTTGATGAGGCTTATATCCGAAAAGGAAAATTTGAGGTTGAGTATCTAACTCTTGCGTACTCTTCTTTTCAGGATCTTGGCGCAGAGGATCTCAAGGCAATCAAATATGCCAGGATGATTCTCAAGGATCTTGAAAGACTGGCTCAGTTGGCGCTCAATATTGCCGACAAGGCTGAGTATGTGCGGTTTGCAAATATTGAAGATCTGCACAAGGACGAGTATGGCCTGAAGCCTATGGGCGATATAACGGCAGAAATGATCAAGAAATCGGTTGAAGCCTATGTGAGCAGCAACTCGAAACACGCCAGTGAAACCCTGGTGATGATGACTGAAATCCAGTCTCTTTATGATGCCGCTGTTGCAAAGATAAAGTCATCAGTCAATGATCAGAATATTACCAACCTTACCGGTATACTTTCCATTGTTGAACATGTAAAGGCTTCTGCGGATATTTCCTGTTCTATTGCCAGTAATTTCTGCTGAAGAGAATAAAGATTACCCACACGATGACCGGATGGATTACAAAAAAGAAATTTTTATCAGTTTCTCTCTTGATTGTGCTTGCCGTGGTTTTTGGGGGATTGGCGAATCGCAGCCAAAAGCCAAAAACAGATGAAGCAGTCAGTTCAAAGGGTATTGATCGTATTCCGGTCTCGGTTGCCCAGGTTTCGAAAGCCTCTGTTCGCGACAGTTTCAGCATTGTCGGAACTGTAGAAGCCTTCAGGGAAGCTGACATCTTTTCTGAATCCGGAGGTATCGTTCGACGGGTCTCTGCTGAGCCTGGAGTGCATAAAAGAGCTGGAGATCTCTTGTTTCTCCTTGATAATGAGCTTGCCACTGTCCGTCAAAAAAAGGCGGAACTCTACTATCGCCAGAAAAAAAAGGATGTGGAGCGCTACAAAAATCTGTACAATGAAGGCGCTGTACCACTCTCTGCTTATGAAGCCATGCAGTTACAGAGTGAAGAGGCTTTGGCTGAGTTTGCGGTAGCGAGTCGCAAAAACAATGATGCCAGGGTGAAGGCTCCATTTTCCGGAGTTGTAACCTCACGCTTTGTGGAGCAGGGTGAACTGGTTCGTGAAGGGATGAAAGTTGCCCATATTGTTGATTTGACAAATGTTAAAATTATTATCTTTGTCCCCGAAAGAGAGATTATAAGATTTGTGGAGGGATCGATGCTCAAGGTGACCAGCGATCTGTTTCCCGGCCAATTTTTTACTGGCAAGGTGAGTTCGGTAAGTGATAAATCGGGCCGTGATCATACCTACAGGGTTGAGGTAGTGTTGCAGAATGGTGGTACAACAGGTTTCAGATCGGGGATGTTTGCAAGAGTTCTCTCTGCCGGAAAAGATGACCGACTTGCTGTTTTGGTTCCGCGTGTAGCGCTTGTTTCCGGGATAAGAAAACCTGAACTTTTTATTGTTCGTAACGGTAAAGCTTTTCTGAAACCATTTCTTGCTGGCCGGGAGATACATAAAGATCTTGAGGTGCTTGGAGGAGTTGCTCCGGGTGACAGTGTGGTTATAAGTGGCCAAAATGAGCTTTATGATGGAGCTGGTATTATTGTCATCGACCAGAAAAAGAGTCCAGAGACACCATGACGCTCACTGAGCTCGCCATAAAACGGCCATCACTTATTGTGGTGCTGTTTACAGTGCTTGGCATTCTTGGCCTTTTCAGCTATCAGCAGTTGCAGTATGAGCTGCTTCCCAAGATGACTCCACCTGTGGTTACGGTCTCCATTGTCTATCCGGGCGCTTCGCCGGGTGAGGTTGAAACATCGCTGACCAAGCCGGTTGAAGAGGCCATTTCGGCAATTGAAAAAATAGTATCAATTACCTCTACATCAACCGAGGGGTTATCTGTTGTCTCTCTTGAGTTTTCCAATTCAGCAAATATTGAGAAGGCGCTGCAGGATACCCAGCGCAAGATCAATGAGGTTGGCGACAGATTTCCTGTAGAGGCAAAGGCTCCGGTTATTACCCGTTTTGCCCTTGATGAGGTACCTGTGCTTCGCATTGGAGCAACATCATCGCTCCCTGATGCGAATTTTTACCAGATGCTCAAGGATAATGTCAAGCCCATTCTGTCAAGTGTGGATGGGGTAGGGCAAGTCTATCTTCTTGGCGGGCGTGAGCGCGAAATCAGGGTCAATATTGATCTCGCAAAACTTCAGGGATACGGTTTGACACTGCCTGATCTGCTCAAAGAGGTGGGGAAGGCCAATCTTGATTTTCCTACCGGAAAAATTGATGATAGTGACCAGCAGTTTGTTGTCAGACTTGCCGGCAAGTTTGCCACTCTTGAAGAGCTGAAAAATCTTGCTCTGCGTTCAACAGTTTCCGGTACCGTTGCACTTCGGGATGTTGCAGAGGTGGAGGATGGATTCAAGGAGATAACAACCCTTACAAGGCTGAATGGCCGGAGTGCAGTGGGCATTATGGTCATGAAGCAGAGCGATGCCAATACTGTTGATGTGAGCCGGTTAACACGGGTTGCGCTCTCAAAGCTTGAAAAGCTTTACAGCAAGAGCAATATCCGCTTTGATATTGCCCAGGACGCATCAACTTTTACCCTTGATGCCGTCACCGCTGTACAGCACGATCTGGTTCTTGCGATAGGTCTCGTTGCGCTTGTCATGTTGCTGTTTCTGCACAGTCTGCGAAACTCTCTTATTGTGCTGGTCTCCATTCCAACCTCGCTTGTTACCACATTTATTGGAATGTATCTGTTCGGGTTTTCCCTGAACCTCATGACACTGCTCTCCCTTTCGCTGGTGGTGGGTATTCTGGTAGACGACTCCATTGTGGTGCTTGAAAATATCTATCGTCATCTCGAACGAGGAGAGGAGCCTCGGCTGGCCGCGCTTGCAGGCAGAAATGAGATTGGTTTTACAGCTCTTTCCATCACCCTGGTTGATGTGGTTGTCTTTCTCCCGCTTTCACTGGTGAGTGGCATCGTTGGTAATATCCTCCGAGAGTTTTCGGTTGTGATGGTTATTTCGACGCTGGTCAGTCTCATTGTCTCTTTTACCGTGACACCGCTTCTTGCATCACGCTTTTCCAGAGTGGAGCATTTTTCCGGTAAAAATTTAGTTGAAAAATTTGCACTCTCTTTTGAACGCAACTTTCTTCGAATGCGTCAGGGTTATATCACTCTTCTTCAATGGAGTCTTGGTAACCCCAAAAAAGTTTTTTTCAGCGCCATGCTGCTGCTGGTACTCTCTCTTCTTCTACCAATGCTTGGTTTTATCGGCGGTGAGTTTATCTCCGTCTCTGACCGGGGCGAGTTTGCTGTAAAACTTGAGCTTGAGCCAGGCACCCCACTTGCGGAGACCAATCGGTTGACAAGAGCTGTTGAACGTCGTCTTCGGGCAATGCCGGAGGTAAGGAAAGTAATGGTTAATGTTGGCTCTTCGAGTGAAGGCTTTTTCAACCAGAGTGCAGACAATGTTTCTGAGGTGAATGTCAGGCTCTCCCCAAAGGAGGATAGGGTACGCTCAACCGATGCCGTAATGGGGGCTATTCGGGCAAATCTTGTTGATATTGCTGGGCTTAAGGTTAGTATCAATCCTATCGGTATTTTTGGAACGGCTAATGATACTCCAGTCATGGTCATTCTCAGCGGGCCGATGAGAAGCCAGGTGACCCGTGTTGCTGAACTCTTGCGGGACAGTCTCAAGACTGTTCCAGGAGCCGCGGATATCAAGCTCACTTCACGGGTGGGCAATCCTGAAATGCGCATTGTGGTCGATCGTGAAAAAATGGCCTCATTTGGAATCACCATTGCTGATGTTGGAGCCGCCCTACGTACAGCTTATGCTGGAGATGAAGCGGGGAAATATCGCGATGGTGCAGATGAGTACAATATCAGGGTGATGCTCGACAAATACTACAGGCAGGATACCTCAACGCTGGCTGAGATTACCTTTCGTACCCCGCAGGGAGATCTGATTCGTCTTGGCCAGTTTGTCTCGTTTGAACAGGATCGGGGTTATTCTCAGTTGCAGCGCAAGAACAGAAACAATGCCGTATGGGTGAAGGCACAGGTTGTCGGACGTCCTGTTGGCACCATTGGCAAAGAGATCGACCGTATTCTGCTCAATATGAAGCAAAAGGGTCTTATGCCTTCGACAGTCTCTTATGCTTACGAGTCAGACCTCAAGAGGCAGGGTGAATCCAATTCGACCCTTTTGCTCTCTTTTCTTGTTGCCATTATCTTTGTCTATCTCATCATGGTCGCCCTCTACGACTCTTATATCTGGCCGATGGTAGTGATGTTCTCTATTCCTCTTGCGCTTATCGGGGCGTTGGCGGCTCTTGCTGTAACCGGGAAGTCGCTCAGTATTTTCACGATTCTCGGCATTATCATGCTTGTCGGTCTTGTTGCAAAAAATGCGATTTTGCTGGTTGATTTTATTAATAAGTTTCGCCAGGAGGGGATGGGTCTTTCAGAAGCAATCCTTGAATCGGCCAAAGAGCGCCTGCGCCCCATTCTCATGACCACTTTGACACTGATTTTCGGGCTTCTTCCCATTGCATTGTCGCAAAGTTCAGGTTCAGAGTGGAAATCGGGCCTCTCTGTTGCTCTTGTGGGTGGTCTTTTCAGTTCGATGTTTTTGACACTTCTGGTCATTCCGGTGGTTTACGTCTGGTTCGATAATCTTCTTGTGAAGGTTGAACTCCTTAAAAAAAGATTCAGGGGGTAGTTTTTTTATGAACTTCATTATTCAGAAACAGACCATGACCCTTATCTCACGAGAGACTCCTGTACTTTTGCTTTGCAGGGCGGCACTCTCTTTTTCATGGATGTATCAGGGTGCAGTGCCGAAAATAGTTTGCCGGAGCGGAGGAGAAATTGAGCTGATTGGCCATATCATACCAGACTATCAGTGGGCATGTCAAGCAGTTTTTTGGATGGGAGTGGCAGAGATACTTTTTGGACTTTTCCTGCTGGTGACCCGATGGCGTGGGGCTTTCTGGATCAATGTTGCAGCATTGATCGGACTCCTCTTTTTCGTTGCCCTGTTTGAGCCAACAATGTTTACATTACCGTTTAATCCTTTGACACTGAATGTGGCGCTGATTGCGCTCTCAGTAATTGCCGCAGGGGAGTTAAAAACATCACAAACCCGGATATCTGAATGAGGCTGTTTCGTTTTGATGGGGAACTGAGCACTATTGCCAGAATCTTCCTCTCTCTCTCTGTAACCATTATTGCGCTGGCCTCTTTTTTGGGAGCGGCGGGAGCCTTGAGTGGCAATCTCTTTTTATTGAAGCTGCACCCCTATCTCTTTTTTATCGGATTCGGTAATCTTGCCATACTCATTCTCAACCGCTATTTGACCGCTGCGATTTATCCCGAGCTGAAGATCGATCCATCAAAGCAGTTGCACTACATCTATGCCGTACTCTTTGCGCTTTTCATGATTACCGTTTCAATTGCCATGGAGTGGCCTCTTTTGAAAGCCATGACCGGGTTGCTTCTTATCGGTATTGTTGTCGGACCAATCAGGGAGATTTTCACGACGCTCTCTATTCCGAGAATCTGGAAAGAGGTTTCGGTGCGCTTTTACATTTTTGATGTACTTTTTTTACTCGTTGCCAATATCGGCCTCTTCACGCTTGGTCTTAAAGAGGCTTTTCCAAATCTGGGTATTATTCCTTTTTTTGTAACCCAGTCCTCCTATTTTCTTGGCTCATCATTTCCTCTCAGTATCAGTGTGATGGGTTTTCTCTATTCTTATGCCTGGGGCCGATCGTCAAAGCGTGAGCTGGCCAAACGGCTCTTCAGTCTCTGGTTTTATATTTTTGTTGGCGGAGTTCTCTTTTTTCTGATTGTTATCCTTCTTGAGAACTATCTGAGTATGATGATGATCAGCCATCTTTTGCTCTTTGGTGTTATGGCGCTTCTCGGCAGTTTTGCCATCTATCTCTATACTTTTTTTAATAACAAGTTCCATCACCCGGCTCTCGCTTTTCTCTTAAGTGGTCTTTCCCTTCTCTTTGCCACAAGCGCATTCGGTATTATGAACATCTATTATCTCAAGGGGGTTCATTTCGGAACCCTCCCCCCTCTTCGTTTCGACAGAATGTGGATTTACCATTCCCACACCCATGCGGCGCTGCTCGGCTGGATCACTTTCTCCTTTATTGGAATGATCTATATTGTCATTCCGTCAATCATGCGCTCGAATTCTCTTGAAACACTGAGAAGCGACAATGCACTCTCATTACTGGTTGGTCAGGTTGTCATGAAGCGGGCCTTTATGCAGCTTACGGCACTTTTATTGTCATCGTCAGCTATTCTTCTCGCATTTTTTCTCAGTAATAACCTTCTGCTCGGCGCGGCAGGTTTTACTTATGGTTGTGCAGTCTATTATTTGAGAGTCAATCTTCGGCAGGAAATACAAACAGTTTAATCATAACATCACTCATACATATTTTATGCAGCTAACAGCAAAACTTGCTTCGGTTCTTCCCGAACAGACAGGTAACGGAAAGAATGGCGTTTGGAAAAAACAGGATATCATTGTTGAAACGGAGGGTCAGTATCCGAAAAAAGTGTGCATTTCGTTATGGGGAGAGAAGCACGACAGAAACCTGCTCAAAGTGGGTTCAAAGCTCAACATTTCATTTGATATTGAAAGCCGTGAGTTTAACGGAAAGTGGTATACTGATGTCAAAGCCTGGAAAATTGAGGGTGTTAACGAAGGGGGGGGAGCTGCTTCATATCACGATGAGCCAGTGACCTACGCTCCGCCCACTTTTGAGAGTGACAGCGGAAGTGTGATTTCAAATGACGATTGTCCATTCTGAGCGCGCTTGCAAATCCATCGCTTACTTCGGGTTTACTGCTTTCGATGCATAATCGATTGTTATTCTTGAAAATAGTTGCTTTGTAAAGTGGCCAAAAAATGGTAAATTTTCGCCACGTTGTCAGGTAATTCTGACCAACTACTCATGAGTAAATAGCCCCTCCTCCTGCTGAATTAAAGGCCGGATTTTGTTAACCTCCAACGTAACGGATATGGATTTATTCTCTCTCTTTTACTACTGCCAGCTTAATAAAAGAATGGAAAATTCTTTGCCTCTGCCTTGTTAACATTATCGTGACTGGTCTCTTGTGCGGATTACTTGATTTTTCGGTGCACACTGGTTATAGAG
>SZYA01000029.1 GCA_005843815.1 Chlorobium sp. | reverse complement strand
ATTGATAAAATCCACCAGCAGACTCTCTTTCGCACGGTTGCCAAGGCTGGCACGAATCACCCGACGCACCTCTTCAACCAGCGCTCCTTTGTCTTTAACCTTTTTATTGTTCTCAAAAATCAATTCCAGAATGTAGTCCAGGTTGATCTCTTGTGATTTGAGCAGATCTACCTCAAAAACCACGTCATCCCAATCAATGGTGGATTTCTCTTTGTCGGAGGCTGCTTTTTCACGGCGAAGCCAATCGCGAATATCGTTATAGGTTGAGCGGTAATCCTGTATTGTACGTTCAGTTGGCATCTTGATCGCTTGCAGCGCATTAAGCTCTTCGTCACTTACATAATGATGGGCTTTGAATGCCTCAACAGCCTCTGCGTCGTCCATATTGATGCTTTGCAAGGCTTTCAGGCTGGCAAATTCATCGTAGTTTTGCAGCACGTTCTCTACTCGCAAATATTCGCCAAATAATTTTGCGAAGGCCTTTTTATCGGACTCTTTAACAATCTCATCAGGGTTGGGGAAGCGTTGCTGTAATTCCGTTACCACCTCCCTATAGCCCCGTCGGGCTTCACCGGTGACCACATCGGTAAAGCCTTCCATGTATTCCTTGTAACTCTTTTCCAGCACCACATTTTTGGTGTTTGTATCACCAAATAGCGTAATGGCATCGATGGTGGCCTGTTCTAAATCCCGGAAGGTAACGATATTGCCAAAGGTCTTTGTCGCATCAAAAATACGGTTGGTGCGCGAATAGGCCTGCATCAAACCGTGGTAACGCAAGTTTTTGTCGACAAACAAGGTATTCAGCGTGGGGGCATCAAAGCCGGTCAGAAACATGCCCACCACAATCAGCAAGTCGATTTCCTGGCTTTTGACGCGCTTGGCAAGGTCGCGGTAATAGTTTTGAAAGCCATTGCTGTCCACGCCAAAGTTGCTTTTAAACAACGCGTTATAGTCGGCGATGGCCGCGCCTAAAAACTCTTTGGCGCTGCTGTCCATTGCTGAGACTTCAAAGCTTTCGTCCAGAATCTCGCCCACGGCATCTTGCTCTTCATTGGCCGCAAACGAGAAGATGGTGGCAACCCTCAGTGGCTTATCACTCTCTTTCTGCAATTGCTTGAACGACTCATAATACAGCTTGGCGGCATCCACACTGCTCACCGCAAACATGGCATTAAAGCCTTTGGCACCGGCTTGCAGACGATGGGTTTTCTGCCGGAAGTTATTCAGAATGTACCGGGATATTTCCCGGATTCGGTCGGGGTGCAACAAGGCTTGCTTGTTTTCTGCCGCGTTGAGTTTTTTCTCATCCTGTTCAGTTTCAATCGCCTTAAACTGAGGGCGCACATCGTTGTAGTCCACCTTGAACTTCAACACTTTTTCATCGCGAATGGCGTCGGTAATCACATAAGAGTGCAATTCACGACCAAACACGCTGGCAGTGGTCTCGGCCCCCAAGGCGTTTTGCGGAAAGATCGGTGTACCAGTAAAACCAAATTGATAAAACCTTTTGAATTTTTTCTTCAGGTTTTTCTGAGCCTCACCAAATTGGCTGCGGTGCGCCTCATCAAAAATAAACACCACTTGCTTATTGTAAACAGGCAAGTCTCCTTCGCTTTTCATCAGCTTATTGAGCTTCTGGATGGTGGTGACAATGATTTTGTTGTCGTCCTTATCCAGGTTGCGCTTGAGGCCGGCGGTGCTGTCAGAGCCATTGACACTATCCGGCGAAAAGCGCTGATATTCCTTCATGGTCTGGTAATCCAGATCTTTACGATCCACTACGAAGAACACCTTATCGATAAAATCCAGCTCAGTCGCCAAACGCGCCGCTTTAAAGCTGGTTAAGGTTTTACCCGAACCGGTGGTATGCCAAATGTAGCCGCCACTTTCGGGCTTGCTCCAATTTTTGGCTTTATACGAGCTATTAATCTTCCATAAAATGCGTTCGGTAGCGGCAATCTGGTAAGGACGCATCACCAGTAGCGTGTTGCTGACATCAAATACCGAATATTGCAGAAGCACATTGAGCAGAGTGTTTTTCTGGAAGAAGGTAGCGGTAAAGTCTTTTAAGTCTTTAATCAGGCAGTTGTCAGCCTTCGCCCAGTTCATGGTAAAGTCGAAGCTGTTTTTGTTGCGCTGGGTGGTGTTGGCAAAATAACGGCAGTCGGTACCGTTAGAAATTACAGACAACTGCAAATACTTATACAAGGAATGCTCGCTATTAAAGCTCTCTTTACTGTAGCGGTGCACCTGATTAAAGGCTTCACGAATCGCCACGCCGCGCTTTTTCAGCTCAACCTGCACCAAGGGCAAGCCATTGACCAGCACAGTCACATCATAGCGATTTGCGTGGGTGCCAGTTTGCTCAAACTGCTTGATCACCTGCACTTTATTGCGTGCAATGTTCTTTTTGTCTAACAGATAAATGTTCTGAATATGCCCGTCATCAAAAACAAAATCGTGGATGTAGTCATCATGAATCTTGCGGGTTTTATCGGCGATACTATCGCTGGGTTTATCCAGCCAGGTTTCTACAAATCGCAGCCACTCGCCGTCGGAAAACTGCATGTTATTCAGCGATTGCAACTGCTCACGCGCATTGGCCAGCAGCTTCTCGGGCGTGTTTAAGCCGGGGAGATATTCATAGCCCTGATTTTGCAAATCCCGAATAAATTCCCGCTCCAAGTCGCCTTCGCTTTGGTAGCTTTCATTAACCTGCCATTCCTTGGTGTATTTATCCAGAACGATAAAGTTGTTCGATTCTGCAATGGGCGTGGTGTAGCTAATCATTCTTTTTGCCTTTGTTTGATAACTGCAATTGCCTGGCGTTTTGTGCGCTGACAACTTTTTTACCCGTTTCTGCTTCCAATTTCAGTTTGGCTTCTTTGGCAACACCGCCACCACGTTTTGCCACATCCTCATGTTCTGCAAACGACTGAGGGTTAACGACTTCTGAAATCTCTTTGGTGGACAACTCTGCCAGCATATTCATCACCAATTCTTTATTGGTCATGTTGTCGCGCAGGTTCTCCTTTTTAAGCCCTTTGTATTGCTTGTATTCTTTGGCGGTTTTTCCTGCCCAGGTTTTGTAAATGACATCGGTTAAAAAGGCGAATTCGCCGCCCTCCTGCAAGCCGTGCTTCTTCCACTCGTCGGTTAATTCTTTGCGGATCTCTATGCTTTTTAGCCGTTGGTTGATCCAGTTATCCGAATAGCCCAGGCGCTTATAATCCAGCATGGCCTGTTCTATGGATAACTCAGGGTCTTGCAGTTGCTCCAAGCGTTGATTTGCCACCTCGGCCAACCACAGTTTAAAAGGCTCTGCTTTTTTAGAGGGGATAGACTGAATAATTCGGAATAACTGCTGGTTGGTCGCTGCCAGCGTCTTTCTCAATTTGCCCGTGGCAGACTGCATGGCTACCTGGGGACAATTTGTCCCTACGTACTCGCCTAATTGTTCGTCCCTCTTGCGCAGCTTCTTTAAATAATCTGTGGGGTTCGCACTGTCAGTGAGCGCTGCAACCACATCAACAACAGAAAAAAACCACTCTTCCTGTTCGGCATCCCAGTAACTGCGAATGCTCTTCTCTTTAAACAGTATGATTTTAGAGTGCTGATCCATTGGCATTCTCTTTTATTTCTGCCTGCTGCCAAAATCCGTAATTTGTTACCAAGTGATTAAGTAACAGGGCGACCGTATTCTTTTCTGGTCCACTTGGTTCAGCGACGGCTTCATTCGACAAAGTTGAATGACTCGTAAATTGAATAATGCGATTGAAATAGGTTTGCTTGTTGTCGGGCAACAGTTCCGACCAACTCGGATACCCTAGAAAGCTTGCTGTTTTTTCATATAAATTGCGTAGCAAAGTGAAATGATATTTTTGAATTGAATTATCAGCAATTGCCTGCTCAATAAGTTGCTTTAAATAGAGGTGATAGGAAAAGCTATGATTTGAATCGCCTTTCTTTTCTTCAAGGTCAAAGGTTCCATCTTCATTTTTCCTTAATATCATGCCAGACTTAACCTTCAGTTCATTATACAGCACATTGTAAAAAAGCGGGTTATGAGTAGAAATGATGAACTTTAGACCTTGCCCATTAGTGAAATCGCTGGACTTGATCAGTGCCGCCAAATTTACCGCCAATTCGATCAAATGGTTTTCATCCAAGGAACTCACCGGATCATCAATAAATATATATTCCAGAGGATCATACTGATCCGTTGCGCGTTCACCGGGTTCAGGGATATTCAATTCGTCAATGACTTGTTCAATGAGGCTATAAAAAATACTCCAAATAAAGTTACTCTCTTCACCTTTTGAAATTTTGATATTTTCTGTTCGTTCATCATTCCCTCGCTCAAAAGAGAAGGTAACCTCCGAAAAATCCGCACTAAAATGCGGTGTTAATTTATCACTGGTGTAGTGCTGAAAATGACTGATCGCATTTTGATCCTGCCCCTGTTCCTGTAGCACCCATTGAGTGTAAGCGTTGGGCTGGATTTTTAATTTCCTCTCGGCGTCACCCTCTAAGTCGTTATCCCAGTAAAACAGGTCTTCGGTGAAGGCGTTGTAATAGAGAACCTTGGCCCGACGAACTTTCGCTTCTTCACCATCTTCAAATTTCGGTGCAATGAGCTCTTTAAATTCCCGTGAAAGGCGCGTTTTACCCACGCCATTAAAGGCATAGATCAACTGCACCTTTCTATTGGCATCCTTTAGCTGCTGGGCTATTTTTATTAGCGTCTTACTCATATTATGCCCCCACCTCTTCTGGCTTGGAAAAGCTCAACAGCAGATCACGGTAGTGCTCGTATTGCTTTTGGCGCAATTCAATTTCACGGGGTAAACCTTCGCTGATGGAATTAGTGAGTGCGTCGAATTTGTCGAGAATGGTGACGATGCTGGCTTGTTCTGCAAGCGACTTTTCAGGGTCGTTAGGATACGGAATGGGCATTTTGAATTCTTTTACTTTAGTGTCAGAGATTGCGGGGTAAGCAGCGCCAATTTGATTTTCTTCTACATAATTGCCAAATTTGGATGATAACAGATGGTAATAAATCCATTTTGGCAGTATCACATCGCTTTTTGCTCGCAGGACGCAATAACCTGTACTGGCAACCTCGCCGGAGTATTCTTCATTAATCAAACTTAGTCGTAATTGGGTTGGTCGAGTGGTTGCAAAAATGATGTCATCTTTTTCAACTAGCTTCTGTGCTCTACTTGGTGCATTCTTGGCTGTAATTTCAGATGTTTCGATGATCGTGTTGTTTTCACGACTTACAGATGTCAAATCAATATACCTATACGACCTGTCTGTATCCCGCCAGCGAATATTACTTGTTGGCAAAGTAACTTCCCCCAACGTCTTCCACTCCACTTCCCCTCCTTCAAAACTTAACAACTGGTCGCGATAGTAGTTGTATTGTTTTTTTCGGGCGGTAAGCTCGGCGGTAAGCTCGGCGGTAAGCTCGGTAAACGCGTCCAAAATGCGGACGATTTTGGCTTGAATATCGAGGGTTGGAATGGGCATTTGCATATCCAGAACAGCGGCCATACTTGGATGTTGGATGCCTGATCCCCGATAAAACCCATCTATCACTATTGATTGGCTCATCAGCCAGTAAAATAAAAATTTATTTAAGAGCTTGTCGGTATCGCTGGAAGTGGCGATACGGTTGTCTGCTGTAACGAAGCGACCTTTATAGTATTTGAGCACATCTTTAACAGGGCGAGATTTACCCCAAGGGATAGTAACTACTTCACCTGTAAGAAGATATGTGCCTGCCAATTCTTCTGTTGTCCACCCAGTTCGCTCGCCAGTAGAGAGAAGAAAAACATCGCCCTTGTCGGCCTCCAACTTGAAGAGATCTGCCGCAAGTAAATATGGATAGTTAATAACTTTAGGCTGTTTGTAATTATCAACAGCATTAAACCTTTTATCCCAAGTAGTAACTTGCCACAAAGCCTTCCACTCCACCTCAACGCCATCCAGCAGTTTTTCCATAAAATGCATCTCA
>SZYA01000110.1 GCA_005843815.1 Chlorobium sp. | reverse complement strand
CAACAACCGGACACCAGTGATCATTTTTATAGAAAAAGTTATCTACTTTATAGGATTGATTTGTAAGTTGTGTTATGCAGAAATATCTTTCTCCTTTTTCCGAATCAGGTAGATCAGTCCAAACAATGTTAGCCCTCAAAGGAAAAATTATGCTTAAATCGATTCGATGTTTTTTGATGATATTGACATTGTCTGTGGTATCACTGTCAAACGTATTCGCACAACCAAGCGCGCCCATTCAGAACGGGCGCTTTCAAATCTTCATCAATCCAAATGCTCGCGCAGATACTTTCTTGGTTGATACGCAAACTGGAAAGGTGTGGCAACTCACTAAATTCACTGATGTCAAAGGGGAGCCCACAGTCTGGAATCGCATGGACCGACTTGATGATGACAAACAGGCATTCGAGTTTTTCCTTCAACATGGCATTAAGGAAACTGAAAAGCCTGCAACACCGACCCAATAAGTCCCCAACGTGACGATGCCCAACCCTTACATTCGAAGCGGGAATGCGAAAATGCTTGCAGCCCCTCCTCAATTTGAACGTTATATTAATAAATCATGAAAAGAATCATAGAATTGATCTATGAGATAAGGAATAAATATCCGGAAGATGACTTTTTCGCGGACTTTGAGTCTTCGTGCAAAATCTCACAAACGAAGAAAACTCATTATCGGTTATACAACAAAGCACTAATGACACTGGATGTTGCGTCGTGGAACATTCTCAAAACCAAGTCATTACAGCACTACATGGACCATCGCAAAGGTCAAAGAAAACAGGGTTTCTTTAACCAATTAAACGAAGCTTTTGCATATAGGTATCTGTTTGGCTCAGGGGTTTCCAACGTGCGCCTTATTCAAGAAGGCAAGGCTTCTATGCCTGATATTGGATATACCTGCAACGGCATTCAGATGTACTGTGAAGTCAAAAGTTTGGGTATCTCCAATGACGAAATAGTACGTCGGCGCGGAAACGTTGTCTATAATGGTGCCGTCCATGCCAAGTTAGACAATGGGTTTATCAATAAGTTCTGTGACGCGGTCAAACAAGCAAGGCGGCAAATAGGCGCACTTGGTCCAGACGGTCTCGTCTATCTCATAGTGCACTTAGATGACATCACTCTTGATTATTATCGGACTTACAGAAAGCAGTTAATTGATACATGTAGAAAGAATGGTTTCGATAATTTGTTCATCAAGATAGGTCTGTTTGGAAACAAAAGAATACGCATAACCCAGCGATCGGCTCAGCTTGTCGTTATAACTTGACTGGCAGATACCGTTTGAAGAACGCATCGTCAGTTTTGAATATCCATTGCTCACTCAAGCCGTCGAAATTTCTATAGAGGAAAAAAGCATGGCGCTGGATGTTCGTCCCCGATCTACCGATACGCGAGTGGAAATGGATGCGTTCGCTGCCTGCTCGCTGCCCGGAGCGACTGATGTTGAGCGTGCTATCAAGGAGCATCTCCAAAAGCATCACGAGAATCCTGTTACCCCGTTTGATGCTTCGAGCTATACCGATATACTCAAACTTGCAGCATCAAACATGGATAGCAACGGTAGCTATCGAGAGATCCTTTCAAGGGGCGACCTTGTGCCTGCCCCCGATGCCAACTTGATCGTTACAGATTCCTGGGTGTTGCTTTCACGACCGCGCACCACTCACTATCTGACGGATGATTTAAAACGCCTGAAGGAGAAGCTGGCGAACGGATGCGATATTCCATCTGGCCCGCTTGCCCTTGTGACCCCGCCTTCAGGTAAACCAGTTGAATTCGAAGCTATTCGTTTCCGTGGGCTATCAAGTCGCGGATCAAGTCAGGGTAAAGCCGAGGAGCTTTATTTTCCCCTGCCCTACAACGAAGAGCAGGTCACCATCATTCAACGGCTGGAAAAAGCTGCGGGCGTAGCAGTGCAAGGGCCGCCAGGTACGGGCAAGACACACACCATTGCCAATGTTATTTGCCACTATCTGGCGACTGGCAGACGGGTTCTTGTTACCTCACGTGGAGAGCCTGCGCTTCAGGTACTCCAATCCAAAATACCAGAGGAGGTCCGCGCCCTGACTGTGGCGCTTATGGC
>SZYA01000126.1 GCA_005843815.1 Chlorobium sp. | reverse complement strand
CCGCGAATTTTCGATAAAAACTACGCAACACCAAGCTTCAACGTAAAATGTTTCAGCAAATTACCCCTGCGAAACCGAGGCAGAAACTCTTGCCAATGCACCATACGAATAGTGCCAGTATCACGCCACCCCTTGAAATTATGTATTCGTAATCGCTTCAGCATGGTTTCTCCCCGGTATTCCCGTACAGTGACCCTGGCGCTGTCAAGGAAATCTTCTTCTGAGGTATCGCCAGAGACCGGGTAATCATATTCTCTGAGTATTTCTTTCAGCTTGTAGAGTTCATCAACCATTATTTTCATAAACTTCATCGTTTCCGCTGTATGCTGATATCCATAAGGAGTATCATAAGGCTTTGAGTCCTCATATTCAACGTCATTGTTTTCAATATCCTGCTCAAGCTGCTCAGCGATGTAGCCGAGATAACTCTCCTTATAATCGAAATGACCACCACTCATCTGTTTATCTCCGAATTAATTTACGTTTATGGGCCAAAACACTGACTCGACCACAAATGAGCTGAACAACCCCAAAACCATGTAACCTGATTCCTTCATCATCACCACTCAGTGTAGGTCTGCGTATACGATTCATCAAGATCATCATGAAATCCCCAGCCAATACCACGCGTGTCATGAACAATCTGCTTTGCTCGCTCTGCAAATTTTATCAGGAGATGCTCTTGTTTGATCAATTGCATAGCATGATCATACACACTGGCAACACTGTTATAAAACGGCATATCAATATCACCATATTCGTTGGTGTAGTGAACCCCCTGCTCAGCATAAAAAAGCATGAGATCGACAAGCAATTCGCTGTTTAATGAATATTTTTTAAAATCCGCAATGGCTTTTTTCCCCTCGGCCAGCCGTAACTGGTAGCCACGTTTCGGAAAAAAAGCATGTGAAATCTTGTCCCGGCATTTCTTGTGCAATGCCTCTTCATCCGGCTTCACATAAAAATCAAGAAACTCGCGCGTTGCCTTGTCTTTGCTGTACAGCTCAGACAGTAACTTGATAAGCTCCTCCTTGTCCAGTCGGGAAAGCTCTTTTTTTACTGCTCCAATTCCCATAGTTCTTTAGTGGTAATTTTTTGCGAAATTGCTTTTTCAGAATCGTTAGAACTTTCTCTCATTACTACAGTGATAATAAGGCTATTTTTGCCCAAATCCAGTGAAATGATGATCTCGTTTTCATGGCCTTCTGGCTGCATTGAATGCCAACTCAAGATATTCACGAACATGCTTCAATACGATCTCTTCCTGCTTCAAGAGCTTGATGTGACGGCGCAATTTTCCTCCACCCTCAAGCACGCCGTACTTGTCAGGAAGTGAAGCGCCATCCCCAAACTCAAGCGAAACGTGCTTCGAGTAAGAGAAAATACCGCAAAATGGTTTAACCGCACTGAACAGGATACCTCCGTATTTAACCTCCTCGGAAATCGATTCGTCCAAGGCAAGCACCTCTTTGCGCAATGATTGCACAAGGTTGTAGCGCTCTTCTCCGAGAATACAGAGAGCTTCGAGAAAATTTGTGATCCGATCAGAAGTCATGGCATAACTATTGACTCAATTATCCATACAGAAGCTGAATGGCAATTCCGGCGACGGTGCTGATGGCTACGAGCAGGAGCAGAATTCGGATTGAGTCGCGACGGTCGTGGTTCTCCTTGAGCAGCACCAGGATGCCAAGTCCTGCACTGCTGCATAAACCGGCAATTGCAGAGCCATAACTCAGTCCGCCTTTCAGAAACAATTCAGCGATTGCAACTGAAGCTGCGCAGTTGGGAATGAGCCCAATCAATGCTGCCAGAAAAGGCTGTAACAGATGCTGTTTGAGCAGAACCCGTCCGAGATTCTCTTCACCAACAAACGCAATCAGCACATTGATGGCAAAGGTAACAGCCATGATAAAGAGGAATATCTTTGCCGTGTGAATGAGTGGGTGCGTTAGCCACTGCCACTTGCCGATTGTACCGGAGAGATCATGGTTGCAACAACCA
>SZYA01000064.1 GCA_005843815.1 Chlorobium sp. | reverse complement strand
CGAATTTTCGATAAAAAATATGCTCGCATCTTCCTGTCGAGTCCATCAGGGCCTAAATTTCCGATATTCAATGTTGAATTTTTTGATACGGAGACCCATGATTCGGTCGGAGAGGCCGAGTTGTACGGCAGCCCTGGTCATGTTGCCCTGGGTTCGTTTGAGCGCTTCAATGATCATCTCTTTTTCTATCGATTCAAGTTTTTGCTGCAACGATCCTGTATAGGGGGTGCCGCTTGATTCGGCTGTCTGGAGCGTCGGTGGCAGATGATAGCCGTGAATGACATTATCCTCACTGAGAATAACAGCCCGCTCCATACAGTTCTGCAGTTCGCGGACGTTCCCTGGCCAGTGATAACGCATCAGCATGTCGATTGAGGTTGTCGAGATGCGCCTCACCCCTTTCTGGTTTGCCTTGTTAAATTTTTCTACAAAATAGTCGGCAAGCAGCAGAATATCTGTCTTGCGTTCCCGAAGTGGAGGAACTGTAATTGGAAATATATTGAGCCGGTAATAGAGATCTTCCCTGAACAGTCCGCTTCGTATCAGCTCTTCCAGGTTACGGTTAGTTGCTGCAATAACACGCACATCTACTTTGATGGTTTTTGAACCACCTACCCGCTCAAACTCTTTTTCCTGAAGTATCCTGAGCAGTTTTGCCTGTACCGAAAGGCTGAGTTCACCCACTTCATCAAGAAAAATGGTGCCGTTATTGGCCAGCTCAAATCGCCCATATCGGGTGGAGAGTGCACCGGTAAATGCCCCTTTTTCATGTCCAAAAAGCTCGCTTTCAACAATACTTTCCGGCAGAGCTGCACAATTGAACTTGATGAAGGGGTGTTCAACTCTGCGGCTTTTAAAATGAATCGCACTGGCCACAAGCTCTTTACCAACGCCACTCTCTCCCAGAACAAGAGTGGTGGCATTGGTGGTGGCAATCTTGTCGATCATGGTGTAGAGAGCCGTCATCGGTTTTGCATTGCCGATAATATTGGATGGGCGTTCTGCCTCCATTGCGCCAGCAACATTGCTGCTGGCTTGCCCTCTCTGGCGTGAAGATTTTTCAGCGGCTCTTGCCTGCTCTGGTGCTTTGACACTCTCTTCGTGGGCAAGCTGTTTGGTGCGCACCGCCTGTGAAATCATTGATGCGATGATGGAGAGTTGATCCACATAATACTGAAGCATATCCCCCCCGCCAGCACTCTCCTTTGCTTTTGTTGTGGGCTCTGAAACACCTTCAAGCTGTCGGTCGGCGCTCAGGGTGCCAATGATCTCCGTGCCTGCCTTTATTGGAATGCAGATAAAACAGAGCCCCTCTTTTTCCTCCTTCACCCTTGACTTTGTTCGGTCGAGAAAAAGTGGTTCGTCATTGATCGATGGAACAATAACAGCCTTGCCGGTTTTAACCACCTGGCCTATAATTCCCTCTCCAATCTGGTAGCGACCTCGTCCTCTCTCCTTTTCAGTCAGGCCAAATGATTCATTGATAACAATTTCACCGGTATCACGGTTGAGAATTGTGATCATTCCCCTGAGCATCTCCATGTGTTCAGACATGATGAAGAGCACAAGCCGTAACACCTTGTTGATATCATCTTCGTTGGTGATGGTTCGGCTGACTTCGGCAAGCAGAGTAATGCTGCCATGATCCTGATCCTGTGTTGTGAGCATGATACCTGTGCTATAATGTTATATGGTCTTTACAAAAAGAGTAGTATACAGCGTGTCAAGCTCTTCCGGCTGCAATGCCCGTTTCTTTTCAGTGGCTTTCTTTCTGACCCAGGCAAGCAGATGGTTTGCCTCTCTTCTGGTCATACTCACCCCCCGTCCGGAATAAAAGTGCTGTAATGATGCGCTCCCTGAATGTTTTCCGATCACCAGCTCATAGTTGTCGCGCCCTATCTGGCCGGGCAAAAATGGCTGATAGGAGAGTGGATGTTTCAGTAAGGCTGCACAGTGGATACCCGACTCATGCTGAAATGCTGATTGACCAACAACCGGCTTCTGATCTTGTATCACTCTTCCTGAAGCTCTGCTGACGACGGCGCAAAGTTTTGAAAGCTGCCGGGTATCAATGCGGGTTTGATACCTCTCCGAGAGCTTCAACGCCATAGCAAGCTCTTCAAGCGCAGCATTTCCAGCCCGCTCTCCAATACCGGTTACTGAAACACTGACCGCCTGGCATCCAGCCTCGATCGCCATAAAGGCATTGGCAGTTGCCATACCAAGATCGTTATGGGCATGAAATTCAAGCGCCACTGCTGTAACAGATTTCAGATTACCAACAAGCTGCATCACCGATGATGGTGTAGCAATACCTACGGTATCAGCAATCCGTATCCTGTCAACGCCGCAGGCCGTAGCATCGATCACAAAACGTCTCAACAGTTCAGCATCAGCACGCGTAGCATCCTGGGCTCCAACACTGACAACATTGAAAGAGTGTTTCGCCTTTGCGACGAGCACCTGCAACTGCTCTTGTACCCATGCGTAATCTTTTTCCATGATGAGCAGATACAATGCAGAGAGAGGAAAGCTGATATGCACCGCTTCAGTGCCGGAAGCTGCGGCGGCATCAATATCTCCCGATGTTGCCCGCGCCCAACTGGTCAGACGAACCGGCAGCTTCAAGGCAACAATGTTGCGGATAACCTCCTGCTCCTCGCCACTGATTGCGGGATAACCAATTTCAAGTTCATCCACCCCGGCATCGGCAAGAAGGGAGGCTATTTCCGTTTTTTCAGCAGCGCTGAACACCACGCCGGGAGCCTGCTCGCCGTCTCTCAGCGTTGTATCAATGATCCAGGGGTTTACCACTGAACAGGAAGATATTGCTCTCTCAGTCCTCATAGTTGCATGACATTTTGTTCACCACTCCAGATAGTTAAGATAATAATCACTATTTCCTAAATAAGTAAGGGGCTTCGCATCAATAATAAAAAAATTTCAGACATTTTTGTACATTAGGGGAAATAAAGATGGATAGCACTACTCCGGAAAATTTCCTGTGCAGCCGAGTACACAAGAGACACCTCCCGCAGGCGTACCTTAACAATTTCCCAATGCTGGAGTAAACAACAGAATGAGAAAGAGACAGAGTTGTAATGGATTGAGGATGAAAATAGTGTTCGGGTGGAGCAAATTGTACCAACAACTGTTCCGTGCAGAGTAATGCTCTCGCCAAGAGAGGATTTCCTGATGAACAACTGAAATATTTGCATTGCAGTATATAGCAGCATTCTTTCTACAATGCGATATGTTGCTATATACTATAACGCATGATATGATTTTTTGTCAGACACTCTTCGGAGATAACGACCAATTGATTCCATCATAAGGCTTTATAACACAAACACTGAATCAATTATGAAAACAACAATGATTCACTCCAAGAAAAAGATCTTCATCCTCAGTTGTGCTCTGCTTGCGATGACAACATCGGCAATGGCTGGCGAACTGAACCTCTCGGTTGCTGCCAGCCTCAAGGAGGTGATCAACGAACTGAGTTCCAGTTACACCGCAAAGCATCCTGGCACTGTTTTTGTGAAAAACTTCGGTCCATCCGGTACACTTGCCGGTCAAATTGAAAACGGCGGACCAGCCGACCTGTTTATTGCTGCCAATACGGAATGGATGGATTATCTGAACCGCAAAAAGCTTGTGGATGGGGGCAGCATCAAGACCTTTACCTGGAACTCGCTTGTTTTTGCCGGCACAACCAGTAAAAAAGTGTCGTCGATGAACGATCTGACAAAATTGGACAAAATTGCCATCGGAAGCCCGAAAAGCGTGCCCGCTGGTGAGTACGCCATGGCTGCCATGACAAAAGCCGGTGTTGTCGCAAAACTTGCAGACAAGTTCATTATGGCCAAAGATGTTCGCGAATGCCTCATGTATGCCGAACTTGGTGAAGTTGATGGCGGGTTTATGTACAAGACCGATGCTTTGCAGGCAAAAAAAGCAAAACTGCTTTTTTCAGTCTCCCAGGAACTGTATCCAAGAGTAGTCTATCCAATGGCACTGACAGTCAAAGCTGCACAAAACAATGAAGCAAAAGCATTCATTGCTTATCTTCAGGGCGAAGAGGCCAAAACAGTGCTCAAGAAATATGGCTTTCTTCTTAAATAATAATGGCTTTATGAAGAGAAAAAACCATGGGGATGTCTTGACGACATGAATTTGACCCCGGAAGATATTACAGCAATCTGGCTGTCGTTGCAAGTTGCACTGACCGCGACAGTTATCTCTTTGCCTTTAGGTTTTGCCACAGCATGGTTGCTGGTCTTCAAAACGTTGAAAGGTAAAGTGATTCTTGAAGTGCTTGTCAACCTCCCCCTGACATTGCCACCAGTAGTCATCGGCTATTTTCTGCTGTTATTGCTCGGCAAAAACGGCTGGTTGGGCAAAGTGCTTGATGAAGCTGGAATCCAACTGATATTCACCTGGAAAGCTGCGGTGATAGCTTCAGCCGTTGTTGGTTTTCCGCTGCTGGTTCGATCGATTCGTCTTGGAATGGAATCGATCGAACGGCAACTTCTTGATGCGTCAAGAAGCCTGGGAGCATCCTGGTATGACAGTCTGCTGACCATCATTCTTCCGCTTTCGCTGAGAGGTATCTTCTCCGGTTCATCGCTGATGTTTGCGCGAAGTCTTGGTGAATTCGGAGCCACCATCATCGTTGCCGGCAATATGCCAGGAAAAACTCAAACCATTCCGCTGGCTATTTACGATTACACCAGCTCCCCTTCAAGCACAGCCATGGCTCTCTCTCTCTGTTTCGTCTCGGTCGTTATCTCGGTTGCCGTACTGTTGCTGCATGAAATGCTCGACAAGCAACTTGACCGGAGTACGGCATCATGAGGATACGTATCAAAGCAAAAAAAAAGATGGGCACGTTTTCGATGGCGCTCAATGCCGATATTTCAGGCGACCGGATTGGAATTTTTGGCGACTCCGGCAGTGGGAAATCAACCATCGTCAACCTTGTTTCCGGGCTTCTGCAACCGGATAATGGTGAGATTTTTCTGGATGAAAAGTGCCTCTTCAGTAGCCAGCAAGGCATCAATCTCTCGCCTGAACAACGGCGGATTGCCATCGTTTTTCAGCAAGCAATGCTCTTTCCCCATCTAAGCGTCAAAAGCAACCTTTTGTACGGTTATAAACGGTGTCGCGCCGAACACAGACACATCAAACCTGACGCTCTGATTGATCTCCTTCAACTGATGCCGCTTCTGGAAAGAGGAGTAAACCGTCTCTCTGGTGGAGAAAAGCAGCGGGTGGCTCTCGGCAGAGCGGTTCTTGCAAACCCGCGTCTCCTCTTGATGGACGAACCGCTCTCAGCGCTTGATGACACACTCCGGTTCCAGATCATTCCCTACCTGAGAAGCGTCAGTGAAGAGTTCAACATCCCCTACCTCTTTATATCGCATTCAATCACGGAAATGCAGTTAATGACCGACCAGATTCTGGTGATGAATAATGGTGAGGTGCTTGAAGAGACAACTCCAGAGCAGCTTGCGCGAAACAGAATGGCACACAGTCAAAACGGTTATCTGAATTTTTTACGACTTGCTGATCCCGTCGATCAGAATGGCCTTTTTTCATACCGTTGGGGAAAAAATCATCTGCTTCTGTCAACCGGAAATATCTCGGGAGAATCACTTTTTGAACTCTCTTCGCGAGAGATTATCCTCTTCAAAAAGCATCCTGAAGCAATCAGCGCCCGGAACCTGCTGGAGTGCACAGTCGCAGAGCTGTTCTCTTCGGACGGAAGAGTTGGCGTTGTTCTCTCCGCACAGGGGAAAAAAATGGTTGCAGAAATTGTCCGCGCTGCTGCAGATGAACTCACTATCACGACAGGCTCTACCCTTTTTGCTGCCATCAAGGCCTCTTCATTCAGAAGGCTTAACTGAACTTTCAGGTTTATAATAATTTTCTAAACATAACAATGATGTGGTATCAACTGTCCGATTCTGATATTGACAGCTTTATCGAAGAAGATGTGCCTTATGGCGATCTGACCACCTCACTCCTTGGCATCGGCACACTCCAGGGAGAGATTACCTTTACAAGCAGGGAGTGCACCATCCTCTGCTGCACCGAAGAGGCGGCTCAACTTCTTGAACGATGCGGAGCTTCAGTGAATGCTTGTATGATAAGCGGAACCTCAGTGACACCCGGAGCCACCATTCTCTCCGCAAGTGGACCCGCCGAAGCTCTTCATACAGGATGGAAAGTTGCCCTTAACCTGCTGGAATATGCTTCGGGTATTGCCACAAGAACAGAAAAAATCGTTTCCCGTGCAAAAGAGGTTAACCCTGACATTGCAATAGTAACAACCCGAAAGTCTTTCCCCGGAACAAAAAAAGTTGTTCTCAAGGCAATCCAGGCAGGAGGAGCGCAGCCAAGGCCGTCGGAATAAGCTACAAGACGGCATGGCATCTGGTCAACATGATGAACAACCTCTCTGAAAAACCTCTTGTTGAAAGAATGACTGGAGGAAAAGGAGGAGGAGGCAGCCGTATCGTCGCAATTATTACCAATGGCTCCGTTGAAAACCTGGGGCTTAAAGAGGGGTTGAATGCTTATGCCATCATCAAGGCAAGCTCAATCATTATCGGCCAGGAGCTGCACGAGGCAAAAATAAGTACACGCAATATCATGCCCGGGACAATCTGCAAGCTTATTGAAGGGCCTGTCAGCACCGAAGTTGATGTGGAAATCGGGGGCGGCAATGTTATCTCTGCCGTTATTACTCATGGCAGTTCGGAGAAAATGGAGCTGAAAGAGGGTGGCCATGCCTGTGCTATCTTCAAGGCATCAAGTGTTATCATCGGTGTCAACTGAGCAAAGCCAATTCAGACGACCTCCTCTCCGGAATCACGAAAGCGCCCCATGTTTTGCATTATTGGGCGCTTTCGTATTTTGGCCCTACGTTTGGGACACGGAGTCGTCTCTCTGTAAATATTCAACACAGCCCATGAACACAAACAAAAAAGTTCTTGTCGGTATTTCTGGCGGGGTTGACTCTGCCGTCACGGCCTGCCTGCTCCTGAAGCAAGGGTATCAGGTGATGGGCCTGAACATCAAAGTGCTCGATTCCCTTGATGAGAGCCCTTCGATACAGCCTTCGCCACTCGTTATCAGCGACCATCCCGATTTTCAGATACCGCTCTTTACCCTGAACCTCAGCAGCAAGTTCAGGAATGATGTCATCAGCTATTTTCATGATGACTATCTTGGAGGGAGGACGCCAAACCCCTGCATGGTCTGCAATAAAAAGATCAAGTGGTTCGGCCTTTTTGAGGGAGCAAAGATGCTTGATGCGGAGTTCGTCGCCACCGGCCACTTTGCCTCCACATCCTTCAGCGATGGACGATACCGGCTTTACAAGGGGGTTGACCCGCAAAAAGATCAGAGCTATTTCCTCTGGATGCTCTCCCAGGGCGATCTGGCAAAAACCATCCTTCCGCTTGGCGAACTGACCAAACCGGAGGTACGAAAGCTTGCGCACACTTTTGGTGTCAGGGCGGCTGAAAAAAAGGAGAGCCAGGAGATCTGCTTTGTACCTCAGGACGACTATTGCAGCTACCTTGCCGGAGCCATCCCCGGCCTTGCTGAAGAGGTGGCTGATGGCGATATTGTGGATGAAACCGGCAACGTGATTGGCAAGCACCGGGGCTACCCTTTCTACACCATCGGCCAGCGGCGAGGAGTTGGTGTTTCAGCGAAAATACCCCTCTACGTCACAGGGATTGATACAAAGCATAACCGCATCCAGGTGGGCACAAAATCCGCGCTTGAAACCTGCCGACTCATTGCCTCTGGCCTGAACTGGATTGGCATTGAACAACTGAGCGGCCCGGCGGAGGCGCTCGGGAAAATTCGGTATCGTGACAAAGAGAGCCCCTGCACCATTGAACCGCTTGAAAATGATACCGTTGCCGTATCGTTCGCTTCACCAAAAAGCGCCATTGCATCCGGGCAGGCAGCGGTCTTTTACCGCAACACCGAAGTGCTTGGCGGCGGGTTTATTTCCAACGTTATTCACGAATCTCAACTATAATTTTATTCTGACCTTATGCTTCAACGAAAACATCTTTCACTCACCTTTCTTGATCTTGCGCCCGCTGCTCCTGAAAATGCGCCGCTCATGATTCTGCTGCACGGCTATGGCAGCAATGAAAAAGATCTGATACAACTTGCGCCAATGCTGCATGAAAAGCTTCGATATATCAGCGTTCGTGCTCCTCACACGCTTGATGTGGGGATGTTCGGGTGGTTTCCACTCGGCTTTACCCCGACCGGTATTGTGGTCGATTATGCCGCCGCAGAGGAGGCTCGCCTGCAATTTATCAACTTTATCAGGGAGATTCTTGCTGAATACAAACCGGCAGGCGGCAAACTCTTTCTGATGGGCTTCAGCCAGGGATCGGTGATGAGCTACATGACCGCCTTCAGTGAGCCTGATCTTTTGCATGGGGTGATTGCCTGTTCGGGGCAGTTGCCTGAAAGGAATCTCCCGCAGGAGAACCCTGCACTGCGCAAACTTCCTTTTCTTGTGCTGCATGGTGTGTATGACGATGTACTCCCGATTGCAAAAGGAAGGGCGACTGACGAATTCCTGCAACAACGGGTGGATGACCTCACCTACCGTGAATATCCGATAGCACACCAGATTGCTGATGAGGGTATTGAGCTGATCCACATCTGGCTTGAAAAAAGGGTGCGGGAAGCTCTGGAAAGAGAGTAATTGCCCCCTTTTCGGTATATTCTCCATTTTTAAACACCGCCATGGCTTGGCAAACTAAAGAGGAATTAAAGACGAATGAAGGAGACCCTTTTATCTCTGCTTGAACAGCGCATCCTCGTGCTCGACGGTGCGATGGGCACCATGATCCAGCGCCATAAATTGAAGGAGGAGGATTACCGGGGCGCACGGTTTGCCGGGCACTCCCATCCGCTCCTTGGAAATAATGATATGCTTGTGTTGACGCAACCGGAGATCATCTACGCCCTCCATTGCGACTTTCTTGAGGCTGGCTCGGATATTATCGAAACCAACACCTTCAACGCCAACCCCATCTCCCAGGGGGACTATAATGCCGTAGAGCTGGTGAAGGAGCTGAATGTTGAGGCCACTCGCCTTGCACGACGGGCCGCCAACGACTATACCGCAAAAACTCCCGACAAACCTCGCTTTGTGGCTGGCTCCATCGGCCCGACCAACAAAACGCTCTCCCTCTCC
>SZYA01000077.1 GCA_005843815.1 Chlorobium sp. | reverse complement strand
AATGAAGCGCTCAACATTGTCGCCAGCAAAAAAGAGCCTCTGGCGATCTATCTGTTCTCTTCTGACCGGTTGGTGCAGGAGCGGGTAGTGAAGAGCTCCCGTTCAGGAGGAGTGTGTATCAACGGTCTGCTTTTTCAGGCAGTGCCTCACTGGCTTCCATTTGGGGGAGTTGGCAGCAGTGGCTTTGGCTGTTATCATGGTCGATTCGGGTTTGAGACCTTTTCTCATCCGCGAAGTGTGTTCCATAGATCACTCTATCCGGATCCTGCTCTGCGTTACCCGCCCTACAGCGGCCAAACATTCAGCTTTCTCAGGCGATTGCTCCATTGGTTTGGATAACGGTATGAATCGCGAAGTGGCGACAACGTGTCTTTCTTTTTCTATTGATATATCGTATATTTGCGATGAACTTTTATTAGCCTTGGCAAGCAAATTTCAATCGTCCACAACTTTTTGATGGTGAACAACAATAAATCGATATCTGGATTGCTTGGCGCTACGGTGCTCTGGCTTCTGCTCTATAACAATCTTGAGGCTTTGGCTGCCCTGCTGTTGCAGGTTTCCTCCATAAGCAGGTCAAACCCTTTCGGTGAGGCGCTCTTTTTCTTTCTCTATGAGGTGCCGAAGGTGCTTCTGCTTCTCACGGCTGTGGTTTTTGTGATGGGGGTGGTCCACACCTTTATCTCTGCGGAGCGAACCCGTGCGTTATTGTCGGGTCGCCGTGTCGGAGTGGGCAATGTTATGGCGGCGACTCTTGGCATTGTGACACCATTCTGTTCCTGCTCAGCGGTTCCGCTCTTCATCGGTTTTTTGCAGGCGGGTGTGCCGCTTGGTGTCACGTTTTCGTTTCTTATCTCAGCCCCGATGATTAATGAAGTGGCCCTGGCGCTGCTTTTTGGCATGTTCGGGTGGAAGGTTGCCTTGCTCTATTCTGCTATGGGGTTGAGTGTTGCGATTGTTGCAGGGATGGTGATAGGAAAGCTCAAGATGGAGCGTTATCTGGAGGAGTGGGTGCTGAAATTACAGGAGAGTCCGGTCGCTGCTGAGGTGGAGGGTGGTACCATGAGCGTTTCACAGCGTATAGCGGAGGGGTGCAGCCACGTTCGTGATATTGTCGGCAAAGTGTGGCTCTACATTGTTCTCGGTGTAGGACTGGGGGCGGGAATTCACGGCTACGTCCCTGAAAATTTTATGGCATCTCTGATGGGAAAAAGTGTCTGGTGGTCGGTTCCCGTGGCTGTGCTGATTGGTGTGCCGATGTACTCCAATGCCGCCGGTATTCTTCCGGTGGTGCAGGCGCTGCTTGGCAAAGGGGCGGCGCTTGGCACGGTGATGGCCTTCATGATGAGCGTGGTAGCTCTTTCGGCCCCGGAGATGATTATTCTCCGCAAGGTGCTGAAGCCGCAACTGATTGCGCTCTTTGCAGGTGTTGTGGCAATCGGTATTATGCTGGTCGGCTTTGTTTTTAATCTTGTCTTGTGAACCGTTGCGACAAAAGGGGGCTGCAATGAATGCTGCAAAGCTGTTTTTTTTGACAACATCTCTCTCGCTGATGCTCTGGTCAGGCAATGGGCAGGCTGCCGTCACACCACGGGTAACCTTTGTTGAGCTTGGCGCGACGTGGTGTACTCCCTGCAAATTGATGCAGCCGGTGATGCGTTCTCTGGAAAGCAGATATGGAGAGCAGCTCAAGGTTATCTTTTATAATGTCTCAAGTGCCCAAGAGCGGAGTTATGCTCAACAGTATCGGATACGGCTGATTCCGACACAGGTCTTTCTGGATAATAACGGGAAGGAGTTTTTCCGTCACGAGGGTTTTTTTCCTGAAACAGAGATTGATAAACTCTTGAGGCAACAAGGGCTCAGTCCGACGAAATAACGGAGAGAAGCACTATGCTTGAAGCACTTTTTTCTGCATTGACGATGGCGCTCAGCGAGAGTTATCTTGTCGCTCTTGCCGCCTCATTTGCCTGGGGGATACTCAGTGTTCTGCTCAGCCCCTGCCATCTTTCGGCCATTCCACTTGTTATCGGCTATATCAGCAGCCATGGCCGGGTAAAAGTGCAGCGAACACTCTCTCTCTCCCTCCTCTTTGCCTCCGGCAGTTTGGGTACTATCGCCATTATCGGAGTGATCACCGCCTCTATGGGGAGGATGCTCGGTGATACGGGCGAGTGGGGGAACTATGTGATTGCCGGGGTATTTATTGTTATGGGGCTTTATCTTATGGAGATTATCACGTTGCACTGGAGGGGAATAGTACTTCCTGACGAGCAGCGAGGCGGACTCTGGGGAGCTTTTTTATTGGGCCTCCTGTTTGGCATAGGGCTCGGCCCTTGCACCTTTGCTTTTCTGGCGCCTGTGCTTGGTGTTGTCTTCACTCTTGCCTCCGGGAACTGGCTCAAGGCGATTTTGTTGATTGGAGCCTTCGGAATCGGCCATGCGGCGGTCATTGCCGTTGCGGGCAGCATGACCAGTCTGGTACAACACTATCTTGACTGGGCCGGAAAATCTGCGGCAATGCGCTCTGTCAAGCGAGGCACTGGTGTTGTGCTGCTTCTGGCAGGGCTCTATTTTCTCTATACCGCCATTTTTTAGGGGTCAGGTATCAGGCGTTCGTGCTGGCTCTCTCCTGAACCGTTTGCCTCTTCTTTTGAGCCAACTCTTTTTCGGAGGGTTTCAACTCTATTGATATGATTATCAGCGTCAGCCGACGGAGCGATATTCCCGCCTTTTACGGCGAGTGGTTTATGAACCGCCTCAGAGCAGGGGAGGTGCTGGTACGCAACCCCATGCAAAAAAAGCAGGTCAGTCGTATTCTGCTTACCCCTGAAACGGTTGATGCCTTTGTCTTCTGGACAAAAAATCCGACCACTTTTCTCCGCTGTCTGCCGGAGATACAAGCGCTTGGTTATCCCTTCTATTTTCTCTTTACCCTTACCCCTTACGATCGAACACTGGAGCCAGGTGTGCCGGAAACAGAGAAGATTGTGGAGGTATTCCAAACATTGTCGCAGTTGATTGGGCCGGAAAATGTTGTGTGGCGTTACGATCCTGTGATAGTGACCAATCTGCTCTCTCCTGCATGGCATGTTGAGGCATTCAACCGCCTGGCTGAAGCGCTTGCCGGATATACGAAGCGCTGCATTATCAGCTTTCTTGACGATTACCAGAAGGTGCGTCGCCGGATGCAGGCAATCTGTTACCAGTTGCCTGACAAGAAGACGATGGGAGAACTGGCCGCCCTCTTTGCGGAATCTACGTTGCGCAATGGCATGGCGCTCTGCACGTGCAGCCACGATATTGACCTTTCGCACCTCGGCATTATGCACAGTCGCTGTATTGATGGTGAGCTGATTGAGCGTCTCTCAGGCAGAACAATGGGCGGGATAAAAAAAGACAGCGGCCAGCGCCATGCCTGCCGCTGTGTTGAAAGCCGCGATATTGGCAGTTACAACACCTGCCCCCACGGCTGCCTCTACTGCTATGCGCTCTCATCCACGGCTAAAGTCCTTAAGGCCCACCAGTGCTTTGATCCGTTTTCTCCCCTGCTGTGCGACACCTTGCAGGGAGATGAGATCATTACAACGGCAGCAGTTCGAAAGCGCGGGGCAGCACATCGCCTCGCTGATTGATGAGAATCGCGAAACTTATTGCATAATAGACGCAGAAATGAATATAACTCTTGATTGCGCATTTCCCGTATTTGCACTGGTCTTTTGTGTGATCAACAAGCAAGAATACTTCAGCAAACTGGTTCCTGTCGTCCAAAAATTAAAATTCGATTTTTGGGGTCACGATCAAGTGATACTGCATGAGCATGACATACGAAAAGAAAAAGGATATTTTGCCGAATTGAGAACAAGCAAAGCCAAGCGAGAACTGTTTATGGAGCAGCTCAGTGTCATTATGGCTGATGCTCCGGTTCAGATCATCACAGCAATTATCGATAAGCAAAAACTATTGAGTAAATATGCAGATCCCTTCAATCCATACGAGCTGGCCTTGCGTTTTTGCATGGAGAGAGCGTTGAGTTATCTGATTCGGCAGGGAGAAGAAGGAAAACAGGTCCATGTACTGCTGGAAAGCAGGGGGAAAAAAGAAAATGCCGAGCTTGAACTTGAGTTCAGACGTATTTGCGACAACGAGTGCCGTTGGCAATATTCAAAAGTAGATTTCCAAAAAATAAAGTTTGAGCACCTGTTTGTAGAGAAGGCCAGTAATTCAACAGGGCTGCAAATAGCCGATCTTGTTGCCCGACCGATAGCACTTCAGTATTTGCGTCCTGATCAACCGAACAGGGCTTACGACATAGTAAAAGAAAAGATACTTTCGCGAATACAATTCCCATAAAAACAAAAAGGCCCCGGAAACAGTCCAAAGCCTTTTTTGTCGATCGGGAAAAGCCCAATCTTTTGTAATTCAGCTTCATTCCGTAATCAAATAAAACTCTTCAGAAAAATCGGCAGTGCGCGGGCTTATCCCCAGCTCTTGTTCACAGTAAACAATAAAGCGACGGGCGATCTGGTAGAGGTTGTGCGTCAGGTTGTGCAGGGTGTTGAAGTGGTCGGCAACGTCACTGTAGCTGATTTCGTAGTCGTGGGCAGCCAGATTTCTTGCCGTTCGGGCCACTTGCCACTCTTCAACGGATCGAATGACCTGGTTTTTTTCGAAGATGGCCAGCACTTTGATGAAGCTGTCAGCCTGTTCACCCGAGAGCAACAGGCTGTGGCGCATGGCTGAGCCCAGCGTGTCCTGGAGTTTGGCAAAGCGTTCATTGATTGCGGACAAGGCTTCGAAGAGGTCGTTGTCTTTTTTTTGCAGAGTCAGCACAGAGCCGGTGAGTGGCCATTCAATG
>SZYA01000053.1 GCA_005843815.1 Chlorobium sp. | reverse complement strand
CATCAAATTTCTGCTTGGGCCACCAAAACGCAATTGATCGATCAATTTTTCATTATTGGTTATACCCGATTTATACCGGACAACAAGACCATGCTGCTGGGCATCATCAATGAGCTTGAAGCGAAGCGCGGCTGTACGGAATTGAATCTTGAACTGCCGTGCATCGGTCCCGGCAAGGAGATCCATAATGTGCTTTTTATCAAAATCATTCAGTCGGTTGAAATACAAGTGGAAGTATTGTCTGAAAGCTTCCGGCATCAGTGACGCAGCAAGTTCAGGATAAACGCGAAACATCTCCTGCCCTGCCTGCTCTGCTTTCAGCATCACTCCTGCGGGTGGAGGCTTTGGAGGATTAAAAACAAAAACTTCCCCCTTTTCCAATTTCCCTTCACGATTGCAGCGACCGGCGGCCTGCGCAATACTGTCAAGTCCGGTAAATGCCCTGAAAACAACAGGAAAATCAATATCGACACCCGCTTCAAGCAGTTGTGTGCTGATCACTCGCACAACAACATTTTCTTTCAGCATTGATTTAATTCCAGTAATAACCTCACTGCGGTGTTCGGGGCACATCAGGGCTGAAAGGTGAACAGTCCCTTCGGGCATAATACCATGCAACTCCCGACAATCGTTTCGGGTATTGACGATACACAACACTTTTTGATATTCACGGAGCTGTTCAGCAACAGCTTGCCACTCCTGACGTTCATCTGAACCGCCAAACATTTGAATATTCACACGCTGGAAGATCCTGAACAGATTTTCAGGATCGGACATCAATTCCCGAACACTACCTTCACTGAATCCTTTCAGAACATTCTGCCCTGAACCAATTCTGCCTGACAATACTGGCTGTGTTGCTGTACAAAGCACAACAGAGGTTTTAAAATATTCTGCCAACACGTTTATGACCGAAACAATCGGTTGCAAATATTCTGTAGGCAGCATTTGCGCTTCATCAAGCACAATCAATGAGTTGACGATGTTGTGCAGTTTTCTGCAAGCCGAGCTTTTAGCAGCAAAAAGCGACTCGAACAACTGGACATTCGTTGTGACAATAATCGGTGCATCCCAGTTTTCCGTTGCAAGTCGTGATTTTGAATCTTCTTTTTCCGAATCGAAATTACTGTGATGTTCAAGCACAGCATTATTGCCGAACACTTTTCGATAAACATCAGCCGTCTGCTCGATAATACTCGTATAAGGAATAGCAATGATAATCCTCTTTTTTCCATGTCTGATGGCATGATTAAGGGCAAAAGCCATTGATGAAAGGGTTTTGCCTCCACCGGTCGGCACGGTCAGTGAAAATAAACCGGATGCCAGCCCTGCTTTATTTCTGCAATCATCAAGAATGGTTTTTCTTGCATCATTAACCGGACTCTTTCGAGCCTCATCCTGTTTTTTATCCATGAAAGAGTCAAAAACAACCTTCAACTCTTCAAGATTACATGTACTTGTGCGAAGGTCAGCCTTTTCCGGACTCATAAACGACTCCGTATCAAGAAAATCGGCATCAACCAGACAGGAATAGAGCATTCTCACCCAGACATGCACGGCATCATTATCCTTGAAAACCATTTTGCAGGGCGGTGTAGAAGGCAACGAAACATCCAGAATATCCTGTGGAGGATTACCTGACAAAGCTTTCTGTAAATTTTCAGCAGCCATTAACCGACCAGAAAGAGCCCCTCCAACACCCTGCTCATGTTCCCAATCAGGTAATCCTGCATGATGCCCAGCGATGAGGTAGGCAAGTATTCGACCAATGCTTTCATTTTTGTGAACAGCGTAAAGCGCGCCAGCAGAGGAATGATCAATCTTGCCCATTATTCTCCTCGGAATAATCGCCGTTGCTTCTGCGGATATATTCCTGCCAGCGGGGATTATATTTTCCGAGATCATGCAACTGACCGGCAGCTTTCGCCCAGTCTCCATTACCAAATTCATCTGCAAATTCAGCAGCTTTTTCAGCAACATGGATGAGATGATCTTTCAGGTCATGTACCTCCCATGAACCATCAGACTTTTCCAGAAGATGAGCAACCGGTTGTGGTGATTGTGAAGCCATAGAAATTGGTTTAAGCGGAACAATGAAGACTTCCTCAAAACACGTCATACTGAGACTTAGCGGTCGTTAATAAATAACT
>SZYA01000045.1 GCA_005843815.1 Chlorobium sp. | reverse complement strand
AGTTATTTATTAACGACCGCTTAGTGATTTCCACTTTGCCTCGCTCATTGTACGCCATGCCCTCTCGTGCCTTCATCCATGGAGTTTCTGCATGGGTAAGGTCGCTCAGTTGTTGGCCGTTATATTGTTGGTAATAGGCTACAACCTTATCGACCGTTTCTCGTTCATCTTCCGTAAGCATTTCAGAATTGCCACAGTGTATGCTTGATACTGTAAAACACCCCTTGTGCTTTTCGTAAAGAGATGGCGAAACAGGTCCATTAGCCCATGCCTCTATAGCCTCCTCAAAAAGCGGCTTATCAGCCCAAACCAAGTGCCAAGCCTGACTATAATAGACCAGCTTTTGCAGCTTCCATGTTGACATATCCCCAGCATGATCAAGGATATACTGCGCAACATCATGCACCGTTGCCATGAATATTCCCCCTGTTTTTATTTTCAGTTTTTTATAATGTAGTAAAAATGCGAACATTCTCAATATTCAGGAGCCTATGAGTAAATTGCAAAGTGATTTCTTTTTCCACCCGTTCTTTCCCCGATATCGTATATTGGCCAATCATAGAGATCGGAATGGCGGGAAGTCAAGTCACAGAAAAAGAATCGATTATAAAACACTACTTGTTACCCCGAAAGAATTTGGTTCGCGGTTTCTATCAACAGCTTTTAGAGGATGCAAAGATCAAGTTACCATGAAAACCTGGTTTACAACAGTAAAATACGCCCCGAATCCTGATCGTGAGGAGTACTTTGGCATCGGATTAATCATGGTTAGCCCTGAGAGCGGCGCAGTAAAAGTACGTTTTTCGCGGGAACGGGTGAATCTCATTAATCGTGCCCTTGGTATTGAAAAATCCTCACTTCTTGAGAGCGCAATGCGTCAAGCTGAAGGTTTTGTCAAGAGCCAGGATGCTCTTGACGTCAAACACCTTGAATACCTTTCGGTCTACGAAAATGGTGTCATTCGTTACACAGCGCCAAAGCCGCTTGTCATTGCTCATGATAACCCTGACGAATCGGCCGCTGATCTTGTGGAACAACGCTTTAACAGGTTGTATCATAAGCTGATAGATGATAAACAAGAGAAGAGAACAAACTCGTCAAGAAGCAACAATGCTTTTGCGACAGCTTTTCGCAGAATGGCTAAAGAGAATTTCGATTTTCAACACTATCTGAATATTGATTACAAGCTTGAGTCAGAAGAGTTGCAAACAGAAATACTTTTGCCTGAAATTCGTCTTGACTTTATTGGAGGTAACGGTTCCATCTATTGCGGCCATATCCTGAACCTCAATACTGCTGAATCAACACTGTCCGAAAATATTTCAAAAACAATAAGCCTTTACGATTGCTTGAATAAGCTTTATGGCTCCAGTAATCAGAAGGGCAAAAAGGAACAAAAAATTATTCTTGACAAAAAGCAAGCCGAACAAAAAGAGGCCAAACAAGCCTTGAACTTGATCGAATTAGTTACGGACAAGAAGCCTTATGAGGTTGTTCAGGTTTCTGATACTCGACAATTCATGAACGATGTCCTGGAAGAGGTCAAGGAAAAAGGTGTTGAGCCATTTTCAAGCTGGATAAACAAGCACCAGGCACATACTTTACAATAACAGGGGCTTGTAAAGAGCGTGGCATATCTTTCCATACACAAGCAAGGTTTTGACAGAAGAAACACAAGACGGCAAGCCTCTTCCTTTCCGCAAAAGCCAGGTTTGGCCTAACTCCTCAAGCAGTAGTTTCGCAAGACGCGCTCGTTCTTCTGGGCGAAGTGCTTGGGACTTCTGCGATAACTCCATGACAAGATCAATCATAAACATTCTCCTGGTATCAAAATTGTAAGTTCGATGACTTCATGCGAGTAATAAGTGAATGCTGTCGCAAAGGTTTTACTCACGATTGCGGCAGTGGTCTTCGTCATGACTGCATCCGATGATGGCTAACCCTTGCTTGAGGGGCTTTTGCGGAGCGGCAGCGTAGCAAAAGTCCCTCTCAAAGCGGATGTCGTGTATGTTACAGTTTTAAATGGTTCTTTATATGCGAAATAAAATTTCTGAATTCCCTTTGAGTAATAGCCTTCGCCTTGAATGATTTGCCAAGCCTGTTTGAAAGCAGCCTTTTTCATGCAGTCGCGCATCCCTGCTTCCCATAGTAACCAAACATTTTTATTCCCTTTGTGATCACCCCGTCAGGTTTCGCCTGCCACCCCTCCAGAGGAGGGGAATTTTCTCCCGCAGCTCCTCTTCCTCAAGCGCCTTGTCAATCACCAGCAGGTCGCCATCACTCAATACCATGAGAAATTTTCTCTTTTACAGAGGGATAATCTTCTCAAAAGAATATTTTAAGGCTCAGAGAGTGATTTATGTCTTATAAAACAGGCCACTTGTGTTAATCAATTTCTCTCTTGAAAACTGGGCCTCCTTCATGGAGCCGCTCTCCTTATCCATAATTGCCAGCCGCGAACGGCAGCATAGCGAGCGCGTTCCAAAGGTTGCAAAATACTCGACACGGATACTGCCGATCGCTGCTATATATGGTGGCAATGCCTCAGGCAAGACAAACTTTTTCAAGGCGCTGAGTTTTGCAAAAAATCTGGTGGTCAGGGGAACACTGCCCGACGCCCTGATGCCCGTCGAGACCTTCCGCCTTGATACGCAATGCGCCTCAAAGCCCTCACCTTTTTCATTCGAACTCCTCATTGATGAAACGATTTACGAATTCAGTTGATCAACCGAATAATCCATTGCATGGATTAACTCTTGAAAAAATACTATGTGATCTTGTAAATCACTATGGCTGGGATGAACTCTATAAAATGATAGAAATTCGTTGTTTTTATAATGATCCAAGTATTAAGTCCAGCTTGAAATTCTTGCGAAAAACAAGTTGGGCCAGGGTAAAAATTGAAGCAATATATAAAGACTTGATTGGTCAAGAAAAGAAAGAGATGTAAAGGTACGCGTTGTGAGTTAAGCACATGAGAAGCATCGATAGGCATTCTCCATAGCCATAACTAAACACACCATGAGAAAAGTAAATAAACGTGCCGCTGGACCAATCCTCACCGGTATGCCAGATTGTTTCACAGGATTTCAATGTGCGAAAAAAAATATTATCAGGCATCAGCAGATGCAATGATCCTTTTTAACCATTTTTTAAGCTTGCCTTTCGACTTCTTTAAGGTTTGGTCAGTTATATTTTTACCAAGAATAGAGAAACAGGTTACTGTTCTGCTAATGAATTAACTAATCGAGGAGAGTACCATGAAATGTCCTTCCTGCAATGCCGATTTGCTTCTTTCTGAACGTCAGGGTATTGAGATTGATTATTGTCCCTCTTGTCGGGGAGTCTGGCTTGACCGGGGTGAGCTGGATAAAATTATTGAACGATCTGCTCCCCAGCCCCGTGGGCGTGAGGAGGATCATGGTCGGGAGTATCGTACAGAGGATTCACATCATGGACACCATGACGATGATCATGATTATTATATTGATCCAAAAACAGGAAGAAGAAAGAGAAAAGGAGGGGCATTTGGATTTCTTGGCGAACTGTTCGACTAAAGAGCAGTAATTTTTATTAACACAATGGAGCGTGGTATTGCGATGACAAAGGCAAAACAAAACTATGATTTTCAGAAGATTGTTGCGGTTACCGGTGTTTTGCTTTTTGTCATCAAATTGGCCGCATGGTACATCACTCATTCTGTAGCGATTCTGACTGATGCTCTGGAGAGTACCGTCAATGTTACCAGCGCCTTTATTGGCTTGTACAGCCTCTATATCTCTGCAAAGCCAAAAGATAGTGACCACCCTTACGGGCATGGGAAGGTAGAGTTTATTTCGGCAGCCATTGAAGGAGCATTGATTGCCTGCGCTGGTTTGCTCATCATCTATGAGGCAATCAAAAACCTTTTTGGTACTCCTGAGCCTATTGGCCAGCTTGATTATGGCATACTTCTGATAAGTGTTACCGCTCTAATAAACTATCTTGTCGGCGCGATTGCCGTAAAAAAAGGGCGCCAGAATAACTCTCTTGCCCTTGTTGCCAGTGGAAAACATCTGCAGTCAGACACCTACTCGACGATTGGTATCATTATAGGGCTGATTTTGCTCTTTTTTACCAGGATGGTCTGGCTCGACAGTGTTGTAGCCCTGATATTTGCCCTGCTTATCGTTTATACCGGGTACAAGATTATTCGCGACTCTCTCCGGGGAATTATGGATGAGGCTGATGAAGAGTTACTGAAAACAATGGTCAGCTTGCTGGAGAAAAATCGCGAACACAACTGGATAGATCTTCACAACATGAAAATTATCAAGTATGGCAGTACCCTCCATCTTGATTGTCATTTGACGGTTCCCTGGTACCTCAATGTTCACGAAGCTCATCAGGAAATCGACAAACTCAGTCACCTGGTCAATGAAAATTTGGGAGAGAACATTGAGTTATCGGTCCATACGGATGGCTGCCTTGACTTTTCGTGTGAAATATGTCGAAAGGAGAGCTGTGCTGTCCGCAAGGCCGAATTCAGGCGAAGCATAGAGTGGACGGTTGAAAACATTTCAAATAATCACAAGCACAACGCTTCATCAACTCTTAAAAAATAGAGGTCGCCAGTGAAAAAAACATTACGAACACTCTTTTTTTCCGTTATTGCGCTTATGGTTATGACTTTTTCAGCTTGCGATAACGCGGCAGATGAGTCAAAAAACAGCTTGCTGAGTACGGGCGCAAAGATTGGCAGTGCCGCTGTGGATGGATCAATTACTGAAATTTCAAAAGCGATAAAACTTGACTCCACTTCGGCGAAGGTCTATGCTGGTCGAGGCGCGGTTAAATATGCCACAGGAGATAACAAGGGCGCCATTACTGACCTGACGAAGGCTATTGAGCTGAATCCAAAATCAGCAACGGCATATTCTGCCAGAGCTACGGCAAAATTCACCGAAGGCGATATTGCGGGCGCAGTGGCCGATGTTATCAGCGCCGGAAAGATTATGGTTTTCTCTTCGTTCAGCAAAGAGTCAGAGAACTAATTTTCTGCAGCAGGATTAGAAACTTTTCCTCAATTGGTGGTAGATTGGAGGATGAGTGCGGATGATGCAACACCTGCAACCCCATTATCAACAAGAGGAGAGAGTTATGGCTATTGGTTCAAAACTGCAACTTGCAGCAGATGCGATTCAGGATGCAAAAAGACGGATGGAGAGAGCGAAGGATGATGCTGATGACGATTATGAAATTCGTCAGGCGATAAAGATTCTGGATGAGGCGGTGGAGTATCTGCGGGGGGCGATTTCTGAACTTCCAAAGTGATCCCCATGCCCCCCATGATCCCCACTATTCTGGTTGCCAGTAGAGTGGGGAATCGGTATGGTTACGCTTTCGGGTTCAGCGTGTTACATAAAAACAGGCGAACTTGAGATAACTTGTCTCCGGCATAGCCAGCAGTACCGGATGGTCGAAGGGCTGCGAGTTTTTATGAATCATCCTGAGCTGGCAGTCGGCGGCAAGAGCAGCCTGGTGTATCGATTGCAGAAAATCCTCTTCCGATACATGATGGCTGCACGATGCCGTGGCGAGAAATCCGCCATTTCTCAAGAGTTGCAGCCCCAGTTTGTTCAACCGTTTGTATGCCTTCAGGGCACCCGGAAGGTTTTTGCGGCTTTTGGTGAAGCTTGGCGGATCAAGCACGACAAGGTCGAACGACTCCTTTGACTCCACCATTTGATCAAGTGTATCGAAGGCATCGGCCGCAATAAGGCTGTAGTTTGAGAATTTGTTCAGTTGAGCGTTGTGGTCTGCCCGTTGCAGCGCCTGTTTGGAAGCATCCACCATAATGGCTGAGCGTGCTCCTCCATAGAGGGAGTTGAGGGCAAAGCCCCCGTCGTTGGTAAAGACATCCAGAACATCCGCACCCGTTGAAAATGCTCTGATGATTTTGCGGTTTTCACGCTGATCAAGAAAGAAGCCTGTTTTTTGTCCCTCAAACAGATCAACCTCGTACGTAATACCTCCATCATGGATAGTTTGCACCGTTTCGGAGCGTTCGCCTTTCACCACATCTTTGTGGAGCGTCAGCCCCTCCAGCTCTCTCAGGGGTGACTCGTTGCGCACGATAATCACTGCGGGGTTGAGCAGCTCCTGTAAAACATCGCAGATCAGTGGCAGGTGAATATCCATGCCAGCCGAAAAAGCTTGCAACACAATTGCCTTGTTGAAGCGGTCAACAATGAGTCCCGGCAGACCGTCTGACTCGCCATGGACAAGCCGGTAAGCGTTGGTCTCTTTCTGGTTGTAAATCTTTTCACGAAGAGAGAGCGCTTCAGAAAATTTTTTGTGGAAAAAATTCTTGTCAGGCTCTTCATCTTTGCGGGAAAGTAGCCGAACAGAGATGAGCGAATGGGGATTATAGAAGCCGGTGCCGAGAAATATTTTATCGTGGGTAAAGAGTTTGACGGTTTCGCCGGAGGCTATATCACGGGGAAGGTTTTCGATTTCATTGCTGAACACCCAGAGATGGCCTTTCTGAATCCGGTGGTGCTCTTTTGGCTTGAGGTAAAGGGAGTGCATAACGGTAATAATGTGGTTGTGGTTTTGATAGCTCAGCAATTTACCTTAACTATACCTGCAGTAACGTGCGGCAGCTTCGCAGACGAGAGTGTGGTGCATTTCTGTCCGCAAACATACCAACGAGCTGCCTGAGCATCCTTGATGTAATGTGCAGCAAACGTGATGAATTTCAAAGGAAATAAGTGCAGCGCATTGCTGATGCTGATTAATTTTACAGGAAGAGATGACGATGAAAAACAAAGGATTGCTGTTTTTGATGCTTTTCATCCCGGTATTTATATGGGGCTGTGCGGATTTCAGAACCGTTGGGCAGCAGGAGCTCCCTTCAGAACAGACGGCATTGATTGCGGAACATGAGGCGCTTTATCGTGAGGTGACAGCAGCAGCTCCGTTTATTCACTCGCTTGATGGTTATGCTGATGTCTGGATAACAACCCCCAAGAGAAAAAACAGGGTCTTTTGTAATATTCTGATCAACCGGGGTGGAGAGTCGAGGATGATTGTCAGTGCCGGTTTGATTGGCTGGCCTGTTGCTGACATATTTTTCACCAAAGATTCTCTTTATGTGCATGATATGCTCAATAATCGGCTGTTTCTGGGAAGTAACAGTGATGCGAACCTTGAGAAGGTGCTCAGTGTGAATTCGGGATATCAGCTTTTATCGGAATCTCTCTTAGGATTGGTGAAGATTTCTGAGCCGTTGAGCGCCATCAGGTCGGTGAAAAAAGGGGGGGGGATGCTGCTGTATACTGTTGCCAGCGCTACGGGAAGCAAAGAGGTGGTTATTGACCCTGTACAGAGGACGCTTACCGCTCTTCTTTTAAGGGACGGGCAGGGGAAGAGAACAACCGAGATGCACTTCAAAAATTTTGAAGCTTTCACTATTGACGGACAGCGTACGCTTGTGCCGAAGGTTATTGATATGGTGCTGCTGAACAGTGGTGATGGTATTGGTGAGCATCAACTGGTGATTGCCTACGATGAACGGGTCTTTAACAAAGCGAATCAGTCGCTCAGGTTTTCCCTCCCCAAAAAGGCGAAGGTGGTCAATATTGATGACGTGGTGTCAAAACCTTTATTGTAATCTGTCGGCAGAGCTGTATGTCACTTCGGTGATGACGACATACAGCCTCCGATTTTAGATCCCCCCCTTCTGTTATGCAAGCTGCAAGTTTCAACCCGGCAGGGGAGGGATGTTTGCTGTTTATGCTTCCATCGCTTTTTTGAAGTTTTCAGCAGCGAACGCCCAGTTGAGCAGGTTATCAATAACAGCGGCCACATAGTCGGGGCGACGGTTCTGGAAGTCAAGATAGTAGGCGTGTTCCCAGACATCAATGGTCAAAATTGGCTTTTGCCCACTGGTTGACGGGGTCTGGGCATTACCGGTTTTTACCACTTTCAGGGTAGTTCCATCAAGGACGAGCCATGCCCAACCGCTGCCGAACTGGGTTGCTGCTGCGGCTTTGAGCTCCTCTTTAAACTTGTCGAAACTGCCAAAATCCTGGGTGATTTTTTCGGCAAGCGCTCCGGAGGGGTCGCCACCACCATTGGGAGTGAGGCTGTTCCAGTAAAAGGAGTGGTTCCATGCCTGTGCGCCATTATTGAAAATGCCGATTTTCTGGGGGTCTGCAGCGCTCTGGGCAATAACCTCCTCAACACTCAGAGCATCAAGAGGAGTGCCTGCAACCAGGTTATTGTAGTTGGTGATGTATGCCACATGGTGCTTTCCATAATGGAAGCTGAGCGTTTTCGCGGAAATATAAGGTTCAAGGGCAGTTTCTGCGTAAGAGAGGGCTGGTTGCTGATAGGCCATAAAGCTTTTGTGTTTTAGGTTAAAAGAGCGGTTAAAACAGTGGTAACAAGATGTTTCAAAAGAGGGGGTAAAAGATTTCACCACTTGTATACAATACCATTAAAAATGATTAAACTCCCATACCTGCGATTTAGTTTCCTGATTTTCGAAAATTCACCACTGCAGAGATGAAATGCTGCGATATCATCCGGTCGTTATGCTGTTGTGTTGCACTTTGTTGCGCTCTGGCAGGATGTGTCGAACAGAAACCGTTGGCTCTTGACAAGGATGATCTCCGTATTGCCGCATTCTATGGCGATTACCTCCTGCTCTCGGGTGTTCCGCCTGACGTTGGGGCAGGCCAGGATATCGCTCTGCTTGATTCGACGGATATCAGTGCGCTTCTGGTGCGCCATGAACTTACTCAAGAGGCTCTGAATCGCAAAATAGAGGTGTACAAGAGGAATCCTTATCTCTGGCGATCGGTGCTTCAGCAGGTACGGCTTGTTATCCGCAAAAAAACAGTTCCTGTCAAATGAGGCGAACCTATCCTTTCCTCGTTGGAGTAACGGGTGGTCTCGGGAGTGGCAAATCCATGGTTTGTCGTTTTCTTTCTGAAATGGGTTGCGGGTTGTTTGAATCTGATCGGGTGGCAAAAGAGCTGCAGCTTCGTGATCCAGAGGTGATTGCCGGAATAAAGGGGCTTTTTGGCCCAAATATTTATTCGTTTGATGGTGATGGCGCGCTTGCTCTGGATCGAAAAAAAATTGCCTTGACCGTCTTTTCTTCGCCTGATACCCTTCAAAAGCTGAACGCTCTTATCCATCCGAAAGTTTTTGATGAATATTGTAATGCTGTGCAGGATGCCCGGCAGCGGGGACTAAAAATTCTGGTGAAAGAGGCTGCAATTCTTTTTGAGTCGGGTGGAGAGCGGGGGGTTGATGCGGTTGTGGTTGTTGTGGCTGATAACCTTATACGAATGGAGAGGGCGGTGCGGAAGGGTATGGGTACTCCAGAGGAGATCCGGCAGCGTATGTTGACGCAGTGGCCCCAGGAGAGGCTTATAGCCAAGGCTGATTATCTCCTTGTGAACAAAGGCTCCCTGGATGAGCTTAAAAAAGAGACGGAACGCCTTCTCCACACGCTGCTTGCTGCAGCCGCTGTCGTTTGTGGTGAACTCTGATTCATCGACGGCAGATCATGTTACTGATGCATTCTTGCGATTGACCCTGGCAGATATCAGAATACTGAGTTCATAGAGCAGGATCATGGGAATACCGATAATGAGCTGTGTGACAACATCAGTTGAGGGTGTTACTACCGCCGCGACAACCAGGAGAAAAACAATAGCATGCTTACGGTAAAACCTCATGAAGGCCGGGGTGAGGAGTCCTATTTTTGAGAGGATGTATGAGATGAACGGGAGTTCAAAAACAAACCCTGCCGTCAGGAGTGTGCCGATAAAGAAGCTGACATAGTCCTGGACTGAGATATTGTTCTTGATCAGGCTTGTGCCGAAACCGGCAAAGAATTGCAGAGAAATCGGAAGAAAAACAAAATAACCGAAGGCGATGCCGGAAAAAAAGCATAGGGAGATGAAGAGTATGGAAAATCGGCTGGCCTTGCGTTCATGCTCGTGCAGCGCAGGAGCAACAAACTGCCAGATCTGCCATGCAATAAATGGAAATGAGATGATAAATCCTGAAAAAAAGACAACCTGGAGGTAGAGGGAGACCTGGCCATAAGGGACAAGGTTTTGAAGCACCAGCGATTCGCTGCTCCGTTTGAGTGGGCCGATCAGGATCTCGTTGACCAGAAAATCGGCAAAATTGGCACACAATACCATAACCACAAGCAGCGCAATGGCGGACTTGATCAGTCGCCCCCTTATCTCTTCAAGATGGCCAATGAAATTCAGCTCCCCCCCCTCTTCCGGTTCGCTGATGGTTGTGCTTTCGGGGCTCTCTTCAGTAAACGGTGCTAATGTTGTTGATTCTGTTTCCTGGCTCATAAACTCTCTTCAGTATGAAATAAGGATAATAATCGCAAAACATAGCAACAAAGAAGTTCGCAGACAAGAAAATGTTTTATAAGAACTCCTGTATGACCATTTTTTTTGCTCCCGGAAATGTTATACCTTAAACCGTTTCTGAGAGTTTGTTATGTAAAAGTCCGGGGAATTGGTGAATATCAAGGATGTTACTGCATCGGTAGCCGATGAGGTTGAGCTTTTTCAGCAGAAGTACAAAGAGGTGCTTTATGCCCGGAATACCCTGGTTGACAAGGTTACCCGGTACGTGCTCAAACAGCAGGGCAAGCAGATTCGTCCTGCCATGGTGTTGCTTTCCGCCCAGTTGTGCGGTGGTGTTACCGATGCGAGCTATCGTGCGGCGATTATGGTGGAGCTGCTTCATTCAGCAACCCTCATTCATGACGATGTGGTCGATGGCGCTGAGATGAGGCGCGGGATCCCATCGATTAACGCTCTGTGGAAGAACAAGATATCGGTGCTTATGGGCGACTATCTTCTCTCCAGGGGCCTTCTTTATTCTCTCGATCACAAAGATTACGGTTTTCTGCATCTGGTGTCGGAAGCTGTGCGCCGGATGAGTGAGGGGGAGATTCTTCAGATCCAGAAAACCCGCAGTCTCGACATTTCCGAAGAGGATTACCTGAGCGTTATTTCCGACAAGACAGCCTCGCTCATCTCCTCATCGTGTGCCATGGGGGCCATGAGCGCCACTGCCGATGAGGATAAAATTGCCGCATTGAAATGTTATGGCGAGTATCTTGGTCTTGCGTTCCAGATTCGAGACGATCTGCTCGACTATACCGGAGATTCAAAAAAAACCGGCAAGCAGATGGGTATTGATATCAAGGATAAAAAAATAACTCTTCCCCTGATCTATGCGCTGCGCAATGCTCCGGTTTCCGAACAGAAGATGATCCGCTCCATTTTAAAGAGTTCCCGGAAAAGAGCGGTGAAAAGCGGGGAGGTGATCGCTTTTGTTACCGGCAAGGGCGGGCTTGAGTATGCTGCTGAAGTTGCAGAAAGCCTTGCCTCAAAAGCTGTTGCATCAATCAGTGTTTTTTCTGACTGTACGGCTAAAACCTCGCTGTTGCGGCTTGTCGATTTTGTGATGGTCAGGCAGTATTAGTTTCCGGTCAAGATAATAATCGTTACGGGCGAGATGAAAAAAGCAGGTGTGATTGTTCTTATACTTTTCGGCATTGCCTTGCTGTTTGACAAACTGCTTATGCCTCTCTACATTTCACAGGGAAGTGTCAAGGTTGTGCCTGATGTCACCAATATGGATTACGAAAGTGCCTCACAGAGGCTCCGAATGTCGGGTTTTGAGGCGATCAAAAGTTACCATGTCAAATACCTCAGCAATGTCGATTCGAATCTTGTGATTTCCCAGATACCCCAGGCGGGAATGGAGGTGAAGCCGGGCAGAAATATCTATCTGGTGGTCAATCGGCGTGAAAAACCAGGTTTTCCGATGCCTGATTTTGTTGGAAGGCCTGAAGTTGAGGCGCGTCAGGCTGCTGCCCGTACGGATATTCTGCTTGAGGGTGTACAGGTCAGCGCGGTGGCCAATCCAGAAGAGAATGGTAAGGTGCTGAGCCAGTCAATTCCTGCTCAAACCATGGTGAAGCCGGGAACAGCGGCCTCTCTCATCATCGGACGGTATGAAGCCTCTGCTCTGGGCATGAAAAAAATTGCACTTCCAGACGTTCTTGGCATGTCTCTTGCTCAGGCTCGGCAGAGTATAGCCGATGCCGGTCTCAAGGTGGGAACGGTCACGACCGAATACTCCTCACTTCTTGTCCCCAACACCGTTATCAGCCAAAAGCCTGCGGTTGGCTCATATATGTCTCCTGAACAGCCTGTTGAGCTTACGGTGGTCACCGCAGAGTAACCGCTTTATCTGTAGTTGGTATTTTTATACTCCTCGCGCAGATCCTTGATGCCTGTCGTCCGGTCGTTACCGTCGCTGATAAAGCCGAAATATTCAAGGATGATACGCACAACCAGCCAGAGGCCGGCAAAGAAAATCGAGATTGATCCCCAGAGATATGAGATGCTTTTTTTTACCATGGAAATGGTTTGGTGGTCATAAAAATAGCCACCCTCTGACAGAATGGCTCTGCTGCATTGCGAACTTATCCTTTTTTCTCAAAGGAAAAAAATAATCATGCTATGAAAAGCGCTTTCCGAGGGCGGTGAATGAAATGACGAGGATGATGGTCATTGCCTCGATGATCATGAAGATATCTTTTGGTATCCAGCTGTTCACCGTCAGCCCTCCGTATTCGAGAAATCCAAAAAAAAGAGCCGAGAGGATAATCCACAAGGGATGAGCCCCGGCAAGGAGCGCCACGGCAATACCTGTAAAGCCGATTCCGTCACTCATTCCTGCCTCATAGTAATGTTTATAGCCGAGAACAATGTTTGCCGCCCCAAGTCCTGCCACAGCTCCGCCTATGCCCATTGCCGTGAGACTCTGCACTCCTGCGTTTATGCCCCCATACCGAGCGGCATCAGGCTGCAATCCAGCCGCTCGCATCTCATAGCCGAACCTCGATCGAAAGAGCATAATCCAGAGGAGGAGGGCCAGACCGATGGCCAGGAGGGTGCTGAGATTGGCTGGTGCATTGGCGAACCATCCCGTTACCTTGTCAAAGGTTGATATTGTGGCGGCAGTTGCGATCGGGGCGGTATGAACGGTTGAGGGGAGTGCAAAATGGTAGGTCAGCAGGTATCCGGTAATGGCCTGGGCGATAAAATTCAGCATGATGGTTCCTATGACCTCGTTGACGCCGAATTGTACCTTGAGCGCGCCGGCCAGCAGAGCCCAGCCAGCTCCTGCCGCCATTGCCGAAAAGAGGCAGAGAGGTATTGCCAGAAAGGATGGGATGGTGGCTGGAAGCATGGCTCCGGTCATGGCTGCGGCGAATGCACCCATGAGCAGTTGCCCTTCGGCACCAATATTGAAAAGTCTCACTTGAAAGGGAATTGCGGCGGCGAGCCCCACCAGCAGCAGTGTTGTCATCCTGAACACCACCTGCCCGGTACCATAAGAGGAGCCAAATGTTGCATGGAACATTTTCCCGAAAATCATCAGTGGATCACGATCTGCCAGAACCATGATCAGGCTGCTGACCGCAAGGGCTGAGAGAAGAGAGAGCAGTGGTATGAGAAACCGGAGCTGTTTTGCATACATTGGTTGTCGGGTTATTCAGGTGATATGGAGACCTATCTCTTTCTGAAACTCATGTTCAGCCACTCTCTTCAGCTCGACCTCCTCCTGACTGAATTCGTGGCGAATTGCACCTTTATAGATACAGCCAATCCGCGTCGAGAGCGCAATGATCTCTTCCAGTTCCGACGAGACAAGCAGTATTGCCATGCCGGTATGACGTGCCTCAATAATCTTGTTATGGATGGTCTCAATTGCGCCGATATCCACTCCACGGGTTGGCTGTGCAAGGATTAGCAGGGAGATTCCTGGTCGGTTCATCTCCCGCGCAAAAACCACCTTCTGCTGGTTTCCGCCCGAGAGGGATCCGAGCGACTGGCTTCCGGGTGAGCTGCATCTGATAGCATAGTCGGTGATCATCTCCTCCGCATAGTGTTTGATGGCGTGGCCGTTGAACCCGATACCCCGGTGAAAAGAGTGCTCACGGTGCCGGCCGAAAAGAAGATTTTCAGAGACGGTGTACTCGGTGATAACGGCATGAAGCAGCCGGTCTTCAGGGATGCAGGAGATGCCCATAAGGGCGATATCGCCAGGCCGTTTGCCGATGATTGACACTCCTTTGAGCGTTGCGGTGCCGGAGATGATGGTTCCCTCAGGCGCAAGTCCCCAGAGCGTTTGCAACAGCTCGCTCTGGCCATTCCCCTCAACGCCGGCAATACCATAGATCTCCCCGGCTCTGACATTCAGCGAGAGGCTTTGCACCTTCAGTTCACCCCTCGTTGTGCGATAGCTGAGGTTGTTGATGGCGAGGAGGATCTCACCCGGTGTGGCTGCCGGATTGGTGACGCTTAACAGTACACTGCGCCCCACCATCATCTGGGCTAACTCCTCTTTTGTTGCCGAGGAGCCGGGCATTGTGGCGACAATCTCCCCTTTTCTCATGACGCTTACCGTGTCGGCCACAGCGAGCACCTCGTCAAGTTTGTGGGTAATGAGGATGATGCTCTTTCCTCTGTCGCGGAGTGCGCGGAGCGTTATAAACAGGCGCTCCGTTTCGGATGGAGTGAGCACTGCGGTTGGCTCATCAAAAATCATGATCTCCGCATGACGGAACAGGAGTTTGAGGATTTCAACCCGCTGCTGCTGGCCGATGCTGAGGGTTGCAACCGGAGCGTCAGGGTCAACGGCCAGGCCGTATGCCTCTGCCTCCTTTCTGATGAGAGCTTTGGCGCGTTCAAGGGGGAGAGGGCGAAAAAGGCCGCACTCTTCATGGCCGAGGATGATGTTTTCAGCAACAGAGAGTTCCGGTATAAGCATAAAGTGTTGATGAACCATGCCGATACCCGCCTTGATTGCTTCCCGTGGTGAGGTGAAGCGCACTGCTTTTTCCTTGATGGAGAGCTCTCCCGAAGTCGGGCGGTGCATCCCGTAGATCATTTTTGTCAGTGTACTTTTGCCTGCTCCGTTTTCACCGACAATCGCATGAATCGTCCCCTCTTCCACCGAAAGCGAGATATTGTTGTTTGCCGCAAAGCTTCCAAACTTTTTAGAAACGGCGCTCAAACGGACAGCAACGGCCATGGCAAAATGATTTTCAGTCGGTTTATACCCAGCTCAAGACGGTTTTGATGGATTCTTTTCCGTCAAGCGCTCTGCGGTAGGCCATTTCAAATTGAGAAACAGGAAAGACCGACGTGAAGAACTTTTCGGTGTCAAGCTTTCCCTCTTCAAGCAGGAATGACGCCCTCTTCAGGTGCTCTCTACTGGTAATGCTGGAGCTGATGATTGCAGGCTCTTTGTGCTGTATCAGACGGTAATCATAAGCCATAACCTCATAATTTCCCATCAGTAGCACCATCGCTTGCTGTTTCATCAAACGCACAGCCTTTTCAACCATCAGGATTCTTCCTGTGGTTTCAATAATGAGATCATAACTATTATTGAACTCCGATGTAAAATCATCAAGGTCGAGAGCAATATGTTCAGCATGGGAGAGTTGTCCCCTGATGCCGAATGTTTCAACCGCATCAACATGCAAGATTCCGAGGGTATGAAGGTACTCCGACACCATCAGCCCTACCGAGCCGAGACCCAGCACAAGAATTCTTGATGCAGCGTTCAGGGGCACTTTTTCAAGAGCGCCGACCGCGTAACCGAGAAGGCCTGTCAGCAGATCGCGGTGTATGGGATGGCGACCAAGGGCAAGCACATTTTGGCGTGATGTGGGGATAATCTCCGCATGGCACCCTGCGTAAGGCTCAATGCCTTCCCAACGATCAGCCTTGAAGGCATAGACAAAATCACCAGGTTGCAGATCAGTTACCCCTGGCCCGGTCTGAGTAATCTGACCAATAGCCTCACTGCCGGGCATAAGAGGATATTTGAACACTCTGTTTGATACCGGTTTGTTCGTCAGCAGAAGCCGGTCATATCCAGGCGTTATGGCGCTTGCAATAGTTTTGATCAGCACATCGTCAGGCTGATCTGCATGGTATGCAGCACTCTGCAGTTTAAGCTTGTTGGCTTTTTGCAAAACAATCGCTTGAGCTTCCCCCTTCATGGTCATTGGTCTGGTTACTTCGAGAATCTGTTGTTTCAGCGGTTATACACCGTTATCTTGTCGGGTACGATTGATGGACATTGGGCATATTTTCTTGCCTCCCTTGAGTGGACTTGCCAAGATAATCAAAGGAAGAAGATAAACAGGGCGGAGAAATTTGTAAAGCGGAAATTAATAGAGCAAAGGAATGGTGAAACTCTCTCTTCAGGAGATGCCGATTGGTACTGTAGCCATTGCGGAGAGCGGTGGCTGGATAACCAACCTCTATTTTCAGCAGGATACTCTTCCGCATGATGCAGAGCGTTGTGAGACTGCATTGATCAGAGAGGCTTTCCGGCAGTTGCATGGTTATCTCCAGGGGGAGCTGCATGAGTTTACCTTGCCTTTTGCTCCGGCGGGCACACCATTTATGCAGCGTGTTTGGGATATGCTCTTCAACATCCCTTATGGCGCAACCGCAAGTTATAAAGAGGTTGCCATCGCTATCGGCAATCCACGTGCCGTTCGGGCGGTGGGGATGGCAAATCAGAGAAATCCCTTACCTCTCTTTATTCCATGCCACCGGGTAGTCGGCAGTGATGGTTCGCTCACCGGTTATCGTGGCGGGGTGGCATTAAAACAGGCGCTGCTGGAGCTTGAACGCTCCACGCTGGCGCACCTTCCACAATGATTCACAGATTGAAAAGCGACCCCAACAGCCATGAAATAGCGCTGATCACCACTGAACCGGCAACAGCCCACCAGAAGCCGTCGATGGCAAATCCACTGACCAGCATCGCAGCGAACTGCAGCAGAAGGGCGTTGACGACGAGGAGGAACAGCCCCAGAGTGAGAATGATGAAGGGAAAAGAGAAGAAGAGCAGTATGGGCCGGACAAGGGTGTTGATCAGGCCAAGCACCAGCGCTACGGCAATTGCCGCGCCAAAGCTTTTGATATGAATGCCGTCAAGGATATGGGCGGTGGCGTAAACCGCGAGGGCGTTGATCAGCCATTGGATGAGGAGGTGCGTCATAGTTGTCAGTGGTCAGATGATATTGAGTTCTTCGAGGGCTTGGCGGAGGGTTGCGCATCCGGCGATGGTGATTGGAAGTTTTTTCAGGGATGGCTTCAGCTCTCGGGTATTCGCCTCGGGCAGCACGATGCGCTGGAAGCCGAGGTGGGCGGCTTCACGGATGCGTCGTTCGCTGTCGCTGATGGCTCGCAGTTCGCCTGCCAGTCCGATCTCTCCGCAGCAGACCGTCGCGGGATCGACCGGGCGGTTCATGAGTCCTGAGGCTATGGCTGCCGCAATGGCGAGGTCTGCCGCAGGTTCTGCCAGCTTGAGTCCCCCGGCTATTTTTACAAAAACATCCTGCCCCCAGGTCTCAATGTGCAGCCTGTTTTCGAGCACGGCAAGGATAATTGACATCCGTTTCAGGTCGAAGCCGGTGCTGATGCGCTGCGGCATGGAGTAGTTGGTTTTGGAGACCAGCGCCTGAACCTCTACCAGAAGCGCCCTTGTTCCTTCAATGGCGGCAAGAATCGAGTTGCCGGGTACATCGGTTCTGCGTCCGGAGATAAAGAACTCCGATGGGTTGCTTACCTCTTCGAGGCCGGTTTCATCCATCCGGAAAACACCGATTTCATTGGTGGAGCCAAAGCGGTTTTTGACTGACCGGATTATGCGGTAGCGTTGGTACCCTTCGCCCTCAAACTGCAGGACGGTATCAACCATGTGCTCCAGAGCCTTGGGGCCTGCCAGCGCCCCCTCCTTGGTGATATGGCCGATAATCATCAGGATAAAGTTCTGCTGCTTTGCGGCACGGATAAGCGAGGCGGCGCACTCCCGTATCTGGGTGATGGTGCCGGCAGAGCTTTGGTACTCCTCTGAGTGGACGGTCTGGATGGAGTCGATAATGACCAGCGCCGGTTTCTCCCGTTCAATAAGCACCAGAATGCGTTCGAGGTTCACTTCCGGTACCAGCCAGAGGTTCTCAGCCTTGATGGAGAGTCGCCGGGCTCGTTCCCTGATCTGGTTCGGCGACTCTTCACCCGAAATATAGAGCACTTTTGCCGGAGCAAGTCGGGGGGCGAGGTGCAGCATGAGGGTCGATTTACCGATACCCGGCTCACCACCCACCAGCACGGCTGATGCCTGCATGAGCCCGCCCCCAAGCACCCGGTCGAGTTCGCCCATGCCGGTCAGGATTCGCTGAAATTCTGATGGCACAACATCATGCAGGTTCTGCACAACAGCCGCAGATACTGGTGAACCGGGACGCTGTTTTTTTGGCTCAGCTTCAATATGCGTCTCCTGAAGGGTTCCCCAGCTCTGGCATTCAAAACATTTTCCCTGATGTTTCAGGGAGATGGCTCCGCAGTTTGAGCAGATATATTTGGTGATTGACCTGGCCATGATGCCCTACAGTCCGTTGGTACGCTGGAATGACTGAAGCGTATTTTTCAGGAGCATGGCAATGGTCATGGGGCCAACGCCACCAGGTACCGGAGTCATGGCCGAGGCAACCGCTGAAACGCCCGCATAATCGACATCTCCGACAAGGCGGTAGCCGCTCTTTGTGGAAGCATCCTCAATGCGGTTGATGCCGACATCAATCACGACCGCGCCCGGTTTTACCATATCAGCGGTGATAAATCCCGCTTTCCCGATAGCGGCAATGAGGATATCGGCCTGCTGGGTGTACTCCGCAATGTTTGGTGTTGCCGAGTGGCAGATGGTGACGGTGCAGTTTGTCTCTTTCAGCTTCTGGAGCATCAGGTTGGCCATCGGTTTGCCGACAATGTTGCTGCGCCCGACCACAACGCAGTGCTTGCCTCTGGTCTCAATGTTGTAGCGGCCAAGCAGCTCGAGGATGCCATAAGGGGTGCAACTGACAAAACATTTGTCAAGGTGCCCCATCACAAGGCGACCAAGGTTTTCGGGATGAAATCCGTCAACATCTTTCGATGGATCAATAGCGAGAGTGACGGCAAATTCATCAATCTGCTTTGGAAGTGGCTGCTGCACAAGAATACCGTGGACCGCCGGGTCGTTGTTCAGCCCCTTGATGGTCTTGAGCAGATGCTCTTCAGAGGTGTCGGCAGCCATTTCGATCACCGTCGAAACCATCCCGATCTCCTTGCATGTTTTCGCTTTGTTGCGAACATAAACCTGTGATGCGGGATCCTGGCCGACAATGATGACGGTCAGCCCGGGCACTTTGCCGGTTTGCGCTCTATACCTGTCAACGCTCGCCTTGAGCTCCTCTTTCAGGTCAAGCGAGACCTTTTTTCCGTCGATAATAAGCATGGTGGTGTGTCTTTATGGTGTAATGTTTTCTGATTGGTGGTCACTATCAAAACCGTAATATAGTTATGAAATAGTCATCGGAGCAGCAAATTTCAAAAGGAGGGGCATTTATTCTTTTTGATGGATATGTCGTATCAATCGGGGAGTACCTCTGTTTTCAAGGAGGCTCACGAACGGAAAGGGTATTGACGTTAATGGGCGACAAGCGTGGCAAAGCTGCCGCGAATGGATATCCTGTTGATGAGTGTTCCAATGGTGGTCGCAATCATTTTTAAACCCATATCTCCAATGTTCTGGAGGGGGAGAGGCGTAACTTGTTTGCAGGTAATGGATATTCTTTGCTTCGGTTTTGGTGGCGCCTTTCTCTCACTGTCGCTTTCGAAGTGGTCAGCCAAGCGCATGTCGGGCGCGGTTGTGATTAAAAACCCCACCACGGCGACAGAACAATGGCTTGTCAATACCGTGAGAAACCAGGCGCAGAGGGTTGGCATCACCATGCCTGAAGTTGCCATATTCGACTCGCCGGAGGTCAATGCTTTTGCCACCGGCATGACAAAAAACCGTTCGCTGGTAGCGGTCTCTGCCGGACTTTTGAATGCCATGACCCGCGATAAGGCCGAAGGGGTGCTTGCCCATGAGATGTCGCATATCACCAATGGCGACATGGTGACGCTGACCCTGATTCAAGGCGTTCTGAACACCTTTGTCGTTTTTCTTTCACGCGTCATTGGCTATGCGGTCGACAAATTTGTCTTCGACACCAGACGGGGTACCGGCCCGGCATCTTTTCTTGTCCGAATCGTTGCCGAGATATTGCTTGGCATTGCGGCCTCTGTTGTGGTGATGTGGTTCTCGCGCCAGCGGGAGTTCCGTGCCGATGCCGGAGCGGCCGGGCTTGCTGGCAGAGAGAAGATGATTGCCGCGCTTGAAAAGCTGAAGATGCAGCAACTCCCTTCCGCCCTGCCCAAGCAAATTGCCGCCTTTGGGATTTCAGGCAGGGAGAGTCGCGGACTCAGGAGGTTATTCTCGACCCACCCAACTCTTGATGAGCGCATTGCAAGGCTTCGTGGGCAGCAGGCTTGAATTGCAAGCTCAGTAGGAAAGGATTTCTCTACTACTGCGTTATAAATGAAAAATGTAGTAAATGAGTAATTGTTAGAATGTTGTCTTGAGCATATCGGCTGGTAATCGCGAACAAACTCTTGCCGACAAAATTTTTAGCATTCTTCAGTTATGAAACCCGAAGTTATTCAAAGCCTCACAACGACGTTTGAGTCATGCGTCCAAAAAACTGAAAACGGGGTCGAATATTGGCTCGCCCGTGATCTTCAGCATTTGCTCGGTTATGGCGAGTGGCGCAACTTCAGCGCAGTCATTTCCAAAGCAAAAACTGCTTGCGAAGTTTCTGACCATGCTGCCACTGATCATTTTGTTGATGTCAACAAAACGATCAGTATGCCAAAAACTGCCGAAAAAGAGGTACTTGACATCATACTCATACGGTATGCCTGCTACCTCATTGCTCAGAATGGCGACCCTCGCAAGCAAGAGATAGCCTTTGCACAAACTTACTTCGCCGTGCAAACGCGCCTGAAAGTGCTCGCGAATGAGCGTGACGTGCCGTACCAGTCGCTCCTGAAGATGTTTCTCAAGGAGCGTCTCGATCAGGAATTTCAGTAAAGAGCACCAAAATCAGAACAGTCACACTTGTTCGAACATTGAGTTGTCAATTGTTTGCAAACAGCTCCCGTATTCCTGTTACAAGATCCGACAGCGTCACAACGGAAATTCCAGGTTTGAGAGAGTAGCTTTGCGCTACCGGAGCAACAACAAATGTATGCAGCGGAGCAATATCCTCTCTTGCAAAATAACTCCCTCTCGAAAGCGCTGGTGCCACGGATGCCTTGCACTCAATGGCAATAAGCTTTCCTGAAAGTTGGAGCAAAATATCGATTTCTGTTCCATTGGAGGTTCTGTAAAATGAGAGCTCTGCACGCGGAAATATCCCTTTGAGATTGGCAATCACCATACTCTCCCATAATGAGCCAAAAACCGGATGGCCAGCAAACTGGTTGAAATCGTTCAATCCAAGCAGCGCAGCAATGATACCTGTGTCAGCAATATAGACTTTTGGCGTTTTGACCAGACGCTTGCCGGTATTGGAGATAAACGGCAGCAGGATGTTCACCATAAAGGTCTCCTGCAGCAAGTCAAGGTAGTTTCGCACGGTGGTGTGGCTGACTCCGAGAGATCCGCCGATCGTTGAGAGGTTTACCATCTGACCGTTATTATGAGCCAGCATCAGCCACAGCCGTCGCATGGTTTGTGGTGAAAAGCCACTCCATTGCAGAAGATCGCGCTCAAGGAAGGTTGCAATAAAATCCTCTCGCCATTGATATGAGACCTCCGGTATCTTTTGCAGCAGGCTTCGCGGGAACCCTCCAGCCGTGAGATAGTGTTCAATAGAGAGCTGCTCTTTAACCTCCTCCCATAAAAAAGGGGTCAACTGCTTGTAGGTAATGCGTCCGGCAAGTGATTCCGAACTCTGCCTGAGCAGATCACGGGAGGCTGAACCGAGAACAAGAAAATGACCATTCTCACCCCACTCATCCACCATGCTCCGGATAAGGGGAAAGAGATCGGGTTTTCGCTGCACTTCATCAATGCAGATCAGCTTCTCCTTCTGTGAAATAAAAAACCATTCCGGCTCTTCGAGTTTTCGCAGGTCGGAGGGTTTTTCAAGATCGAGGTAAAGAAACGGGCGATCGTAGGTGAGAAGATGGCGTGTCAGGGTTGATTTTCCGCACTGCCGTGGCCCGATAACCGCAGTGACCGGGGAGTGTTTCAGCCCCTCTTCAACCTCGGTTGTGATCAATCGCTTGAGATATTTCATGGTGGCAAGTATGCAGATTGAATACTTTGCTTTCAATATACATACTTATCTGGTAAAAACAACCTTTTGTCTTGTCTGCGATGCTCGTGCAACGCTGTCACCAGGCGGAAAGCAAAGAGAAGAGGCTACCTGATTGTTGAAAAAAGAGATGATGTAATCGAAGCAGGCAATATGGTCAAAGGTTTTCAATGCTTTATCGCGAAGATTCTTATTATGTCGAAAAAGTTTTTGCTGGAAAATTTTGAAAAGGTACCATCATGAGCCACTTGCCGAACTGTCCAAAATGTAATTCGGAATACACCTACGAGGTTGGGGCCCTTTTGACCTGCCCCGAGTGCGCCCACGAATGGAGCGCCTCAGCCCCGTTGTCGGAAACGGCCCGAGTCTGGAAGGATGCGAATGGCAACCTGTTGCAGGATGGTGATACGGTGACAGTGATCAAGGATCTCAAGGTCAAGGGCTCTTCATCGCCGCTGAAGGGTGGCACGAAGGTGAAGAACATTCGCCTTGTTGACGGTGATCATGACATCGACTGCAAGATCGATGGTTTTGGGGCGATGCAATTAAAATCGGAATTTGTCAGAAAAGCCTGAGCCGCCTTCGCCATCAGTACAACTGATGCAGCTCCAGCCGCCTCAGTTTTGGTGCCAGTTTTGTTGTGGTCGCAACCACAGCCAGCGTCATCACTCCTCCAAAAATCACCGATGGTATCAGCCCCATCAAGCGTGCGGCAATACCCGATTCCAGAGCCCCCAGTTCGTTGGATGAGCCAATAAAGATGCCGTTGATGGCCGAAACTCGGCCACGCATGTCGTCGGGGGTCACCAACTGCATGATGGTGGTGCGCATCACCACCGACACGCCGTCGCAAATACCCGAGAGAATCAAGAATGAGCCTGCAAGCCAGATACTTGTGGATAAGGCAAAGGAGATAATGCAGAGGCCGAACCCTGCCACAGCCGCCAGCAGCCAGCGCCCGGCATGAAGATTGATTGGGTGTCGAGCAAGGAACAGTCCGGTTGCCACCGCTCCTATTGCCGGGGCAGCACGAAGAATACCGAGACCCTCAGGGCCGTAATGAAAGACATCCTGAATAAAGGCAGGAAGCAACGCCACCGCTCCACCAAAGAGTACGGCAAACATATCGAGTGAGAGTGCGCCGAGGATAATCTGGTTGCTGAAGACGAATCGGAGTCCTCCCGCGATACTGGTGAAGATGGGTGCGCTTTCCGCTGGTGGAGGCTCTTTGACCCGGAGCGACAGCAGAGATGCGGCAGCGGCGAGGCTCAAAAGAGCAGACACCCCATAGCCAGCGCTCTTGCCAGCCCATCCAACAAGAATGCCTCCTAACGCCGGGCCGACCACCAGCCCAAGCTGGAAGACCGAGCTGCCGATACTGGAGGCACGCGCATACTCTTCACGCGGCAGAATGATGGCGAACATTGAGCTGTATGATGGACTGATAAAGGCGCGAGCTACCCCATTAAAGGCAATGGCACCGTAAAGCCACCAGACGGTATTGCCGTATATCCAGCCAAAAGCCACAGCAGTAAGCGCCAGCGCGCTAAGAAAGACCATCAGAGAGGCGAGAACACCAAAGAGGCGGCGAGAGTGGTGATCTACCGCATAACCGGCAAAGAGTGCGCAGGAGAAGTAGGGGATAACCTCAGCCAGCCCGATTAAGCCAAGCGCAAGGGTGTCGTGCGTCAGTTCATAGATGTGCCAGCCAACGACAATCGCCATCATCTGATAGGCCAGCACGATGAAGAGTCGAAAGGACAACAGCTTTAAAAAAGGTCGATTGGAGTGAGCTGAAAATGGCATGAAGCGGTTATCGGATTGTTATTAATGACGATCTTCCGTAAAGAGGTGTTTGTAGTAGAATCCACTGGTGTCGATCATAAATGGTGTCTTCAACTTTTCATCGACATTATCTATTGATATGAGCCGAACTTTGAAAACAATATCTGATTTTATTCGTTCAATTAATTAACGATTTAGCTTGTTCTACTGACATGATGGTCTCCATCTTGTTCTCGATGTCACGGTGTGCCATACCAGGTTTCTGCAAGCTTTGAAGGTAGATAATATTTAATTGTATGTAAATCCCATATAAAGGAGATATTGGATGTTTTGGGTTGAAATAAGAGATGATTGCCAATTCCCTGATGCTGATTGCACAATGTCCATCAACAATATTTATCGGTTCTGCCCTTGACAGGGAGGTTCAGTGCGGATATTTGATCTTCTTCCTCATTCTCATGAAATGACAGGTGGTTATGTCGCTGGTTTCCATTGGTAGTGTTCTGATAGAAAAAGAGGTGTTAAAGGCTTTTTTTTCCTGCGATCTCCATGAATGTCGGGGAGCGTGTTGTGTTGAAGGGGAGCTTGGCGCACCATTATCGCCAGTAGAGGCAGAGCAGCTCCAGGAGTTGCCTGAAGAGTTGCTCAGGATGCTCCCGGAAAAAGGGTTGCGCTATCTCCGCCGACATGGCCCTGTCGAGGTGTATCAGGGTGTTCAGTACACGAGAACAGTCGAGAATGCGGAGTGTGTCTTTACCTGTAGTCGTGACGGCATCACCTTCTGCGCCATTGAGATCGCCCGTCGTGAGGGGGTTTTGGGGTTTGACAAGCCAATATCCTGCCGATTGTTTCCAATAAGGGTAAGAAAAAAGTTTGGTTTGGATTATCTTGTCTATGAGCAGCACTCCATGTGTCGCACTGCCAGAAAGGCGGGCCGGGAGTGCAAGGTGCAACTTATTGATTATCTCTCTCCCGCTCTTGAGTTACGGTTTGGTCGTGACTGGGTAGCGGATCTGAAAGCTTATGTCGATGCGTCATTCTTCCGATAATGGCTGAAATAAGGCTTCAGCAAAAACAGCAGCAACAGCTCTCGGTACAACAGATACTCAGCAGCCAGCTTCTTCAGCTTCCAATGCAGAATCTTGAACAGCGGATTTATGAAGAGGTGCAGGAAAATCCTCTTCTGGAGCTGGTTGAGGAGCCAAGAGAGGGTGGTGGTGATGCTGCTACCACAGAGATTGATCGCTCAGCAGGTGACGATATGTTCGATGCTGTTGAGAGGTTCAGCAAAAGCTCTCTCAAGGAGCGCTCCGAAGCTCCTCCATCTGGCGAAACCTCTGAAGGACGGCTCAATTTCACCCATGAAAGTCCCTCGAAAGAGCGATTTTTTCAGGCGGTTCAGTACGACAGTTTTCATGAGACGCTGTTGAAGCAACTGGCGCTGCATGAGGATGTCGGGGAGCGTGAGGTGAAGATTGCTATTGAGATACTCGGAAATCTTGATGGTGATGGTTACTTTACTGAAGGGTATGATATTATTATTGATAGTCTGCACTTTCAGGGCATTGAAGCGGGCGAGGTCGATATGGAACGGATCCTTTGTAAGATCCATGTTCTTGATCCGCCGGGGGTGGCTGTTCGTGATCTTCGTGAACGGCTTCTTGTGCAACTGCGGGTTGTCGCCAGCCGGTATGACTTGAGAACTGTTGAGCTTGCGACAAAAATTCTCCATGACCATTTTGATGATTTTTTCCATCGCCGGTTTGAGCTGCTCATTAAAAAGCTTGGGGTGCCCAAAGAGAGAGTCGAAGCGGCCGTTTCGGCGATTATCGCCCTTGATCCGCATCCCGGAATTTTTCATGATGAGGGGGGGCACTATATCACCCCTGACTTTGTGGTCACTTACGACAATGGCGAGTTGACTGCTGCACTCAATGATCGAAGCGCACTATCGGTCAAGGTGACAGATCGCTATCAGGAGCTGCTGAAAAACAGAAAAGGGCCGAAAGAGGAGAAGCAGTTTATCCGAAAGAATATGCAGAGGGCGCAGGAGTTTACCACAGCGCTGGCAACACGACGGCAGACCTTGCTTAAGGTGATTGAGGCGTTGATGAAGCATCAGTATGCCTTCTTTATCTCCGGGCCTGAGCAGGTGATACCGCTTGGCATGAAAACCATTGCGGCTGAGACCGGGCTTGATATTTCGACCATCAGTCGGGCAGTCAATGGCAAATATGTGCAGACCCGTTTTGGTTTGTATGAACTGAAGTATTTTTTCGGAATAGGACTTTCGATGGAGGAGGGTGACGATCTTTCGAGCAAGATAATCCGGCAGTATATTGCAGAGATGGTGAAGGAGGAGGAGCCTGAGCAGCCATGGAGTGATGATCGTCTGGCGGAGATGCTGGTTAACAGGGGAGTGCATATTGCAAGAAGAACGGTTGCAAAATACCGTGAACAAATGCAAATTCCAGTGGCAAGATTAAGAAAAAAAATATTTTGATTGATGAAGCATAGTGAAAGGCCTCAGATCCGTTCAACGACGGTTATTGGTGTGATACGTGATGGCAAGGCTGCGCTTGGAAGCGATGGCCAGATGACCCTTGGCAATACGGTTGTCAAGCATTCAACCCGGAAGATCAGGAGGCTCTATCAGGGAAAGCTGGTTGCAGGTTTTGCTGGAGCAACAGCGGATGCCCTGACCCTGCTGGACCGCTTTGAGACGAAGCTTGAAGCCTATAATGGCAAGCTTGAGCGTGCTGCCGTTGAGCTCGCCAGAGACTGGAGAACAGACAAGTACCTTCGCCGTCTGGAGGCGATGCTTGCCATTGTCAGTAACGACAAGGCGCTGATAATCTCTGGAACCGGGGATGTGATTGAGCCGGAGGATGGTATTGTCGCCATTGGCAGCGGGAGTATGTACGCGCTGGCGGCAGCTCGTTCTCTCATGCAGCACACCACTCTTTCTGCAAAGGAGATCGTGCATGAAAGTTTGAAGATAGCTGCAGATATCTGTATTTACACCAACGACCATATTGTTGTTGAGGAGGTTTGACTGTTCATGGTCGTCAGGGTTGCAGGCAGTGTCGGTTTTTTGAAATTAACAATGTGCATGGATATGAGTACAAAAAGTGAGGGTGATGTCATAGCATTGCCCGAAGCAATAAAGGGGAGGCAAAGTGCTATTGCATCGAGTAATCTGACACCGAACCAGATTGTTTCGCAGCTCGACAAATATATTATCGGTCAGAAGGATGCCAAAAAATCGGTTGCAATTGCCTTGCGCAACAGGCTTCGTCGTCAGAGTGTGAGTGATGACTTGCGCGATGAGATTATGCCAAACAATATTATCATGATCGGCCCTACCGGCGTTGGAAAAACTGAAATTGCCCGCCGGCTTGCCAAACTTGCTCGGGCACCCTTTGTCAAAGTTGAGGCATCCAAGTTTACGGAAGTTGGTTATGTGGGGCGTGATGTGGAGTCGATGATCCGTGACCTTGTTGATCAGTCGGTGGCTATGGTGAGAAGTGAGCGCTCGGAAGAGGTTAGGGAAAAGGCGGCGCGGATTGTTGAAGATCGCCTGCTCGACATTCTTCTTCCTCCTGTTGCTCCGTCGAATGAAACTTCGGATGAGGAGAGTGGTGATGAAGAGGGACGGGAGACTCCAACCAATGAAGGCCAGAATAAATCGCTTGAGCTGAATCGCAGAAGTCGCAAAAAGATGCTGGATCGTCTTCGCAGTGGAAAGCTTGAGGATCGTCAGATTGAGATGGACATCTCCGGTGATTCACCAGGCGGTGGCATGATGCAGGTTTTTGGGCCCCTCGGGCAGATGGAGGAGATTGGCGGCATTATGCAGGATCTGATGAGTGGATTGCCACGGAAACGGAAGAAGAGAAGAGTCTCTATTGCTGAAGCCCGCAAGCTCCTGGAGCAGGAGGAGGTACAGAAGCTGATCGATATGGAGAGTGTGGTCAAGGAGGCGATTAACAAAGTTGAGCAGTCCGGCATTGTCTTTATTGATGAGATCGATAAAATTGCTTCTCCATCAACAGGAGCGGGAGGAAAAGGGCCTGATGTGAGTCGTGAGGGGGTACAGCGGGATCTTCTGCCGATTGTTGAGGGGTCAAATGTTGCCACCAAGCATGGAATGGTGAAGACTGACCATGTACTCTTTATTGCTTCCGGCGCATTTCATGTGGCAAAGCCTTCAGATTTGATTCCCGAGTTACAGGGCCGTTTTCCAATCAGGGTTGAGCTGAAAAGTTTGACGGAAGAGGATTTTTACCTGATTCTCACCCAGCCGGATAATGCTCTCATCAAGCAATATTCTGCGCTTCTCGCTACAGAGGGGGTTGCTTTGAGCTTCAGTGAGGGGGCAATTCGCGAGATTGCTCGCATTGCAGCCCAGGTTAATGAGAGTGTTGAAAATATTGGAGCCAGGAGACTGCATACCATCATGACCAATCTTCTTGAGGAGTTGATGTTCAATATTCCTGAAAATTTCTCTGATGACCACGTAGAGATTGATGAAGCCATGGTGAAGGAGAAGCTGAACCATGTGGTGGCAGATCGCGATTTGAGTCAGTATATTCTTTAATGCGAATCGTAACGATAACTATCTTCCGGGCTAAAGCGTCCCGGGAACGCCGAGCTCCAGCTCGGCGTTCCCACATCCTTACCGAATAACCTGTAATTCACGGAATTAGAAATATTCAAAGAGATGAAAAGCGAGATGTCAATACTTGTTCTCAACGGGCCGAATCTTTCACGGCTTGGCAAACGCGAACCGGAGGTTTACGGCAGCAAGACGCTTGACGATATCAATCGTGAACTGGCGGAAGCTTTTCCTGAACTCTCCTTTGAGTTTTTTCACTCGGAAGATGAGGGGGCACTGCTGGGAAAACTTTTTCATATCGAAGACAAGGGCGGGTATCGTGGTGTGGTTTTGAACGCCGGAGCGCTTACCCACTATTCGATTGCTCTACGTGATGCCATCAGCGCCATAACCATTCCAGTGGTAGAGGTTCACCTCTCCAATATCTATGCGCGGGAGGAGTTCCGCCACAAGTCCGTGATCTCGGCAGTCTGTACGGGAGTTATCAGCGGCTTTGGCGCCAACAGCTACCATCTTGGCGTGAGGGCTCTCATGGCCATTACCTCTCAAGGCCACCCATAACGCACGTTTTGGTATAAACGGAATCTGCTTGCTCGCAATCCCTCATGGCAAGCAGTTTTCGTGCCGGAAAGCCGCAACTATTGCCGCTATCCCAGTAATCGTCTTGAACTTTGATTTTATTGACTAAATAGCCATCAAAGCCGGTCGCCGAGTAGCGCGAAGCGCGTATCGAGGCGTACCCGGCTCCCGCCACCAAAAAAATTGAGAATTGGTTTTGGCAAGGAACAGGATTTACCTGAACCAGATTGAGTAGGGGTACTTGCGGTGGAGTTGCTTGTCCATCCCGAGCCAGTGGCCTGACGGGAAGAGCATCATCAGGAGAGCGAAGAGCATGAAGGGTGGCAGTGTGAGGTTATAATAACCCCCAGCCGCGAAATTGAGTACCAGAAACAGGGCAAATGCTGCATTTGCCCTGACCGTCAACCCCAGAATCAGGCAGATTCCGATAACAAGTTCGCCAACGGTCACAACCCAGGCAATCGGCACCGCACAGGGAATAGCAAAGTGTTCCAGGTAGCCCGCCTGAAATGAGCCAGCGGAAAGTTCACCAAGTCTCTTGATGAAAAACCGCTCCATGAGGTCGCTCCACAACCACCCCTTTACCAGCTTGTGCCAGAAGCCATACAGAAAAAAAGATGCAAAAAGATATCGTCCAAGCAGAAAAAGGGTTATGCCAATTTTTCCAGTCAGACGATGTCTCTTTTCTTCACTCATAGTCCGTTACGTTTGAAGATAATATCAACACTGTTTTTCAACTTCCCAAGAATTGTTTCAGCGCTGAAGAGTCGGGCGATATCGTCAGCAGTGAGATAGTTCAGCAACTCTTCATCTTTCAGCAGCAAGTCACGCAGGTGTACCTTGGTTGACCAGCTCTCCATGGCGTTACGCTGCACAAGCTTGTATGCCACTTCACGAGTCAACCCTTTCGCCGTAAGGGCAAGCAGGACGGTTTGTGAGGTGGTCAGGCCGTAGGATGAGTTGAAGTTCTCCTCCATTCTCTCCGGATAGACAAGCAGTGTATCGACGGCTTCGCTGAAGGTACGCAGCATGTAGCAGAGGGCTGTTGTAGAGTCGGGCATGATAATGCGTTCAACCGAGGAGTGGGAGATATCCCGTTCATGCCAGAGTGCAACATTTTCCATTGCCGCGATGGAGTTGGAGCGGACCACACGGGCAAGGCCGGTAAGGCGCTCGAAGGTAATGGGGTTGCGCTTGTGAGGCATGGCCGAACTTCCTTTCTGCCCCTTGCTAAAAAACTCCTCGGCTTCACGAACTTCAGTTCTTTGCAGGTGGCGCAGTTCAACCGAGAACTTTTCGATGGAAGAGGCGATGATGGCAAGGGTTGTGGCATATTCAGCGTGGCGGTCGCGCTGGAGAATCTGGGTCGAAATGGATGAGGGGGTCAGGCCAAGTTTCTGGCATACTGCGGCTTCAATATCGGGCGAAAGGTGCTGATAGGTGCCGACCGCTCCGGAGATTTTGCCGACAGAGATTGTGGCGACAGCCTTTTTCATCCGTTCGAGGTTACGGAGCATCTCCTGGTGCCAGAGCAGCAGCTTCAAGCCAAAGGTGGTTGGCTCGGCATGAATGCCATGGGTTCTGCCCATCTCAATGGTGTATTTAAACTCTACTGCCCGTTTGGCAAGTACCTCAACAAGGCGCTCAATATCGGCAACCAGAATTTTGCCGGCATCGCGCATCTGCATGGCGAGCGACGTATCGCCAACATCCGACGAGGTTAACCCTTCGTGAATGTAGCGCGATTCGGGCCCGACATTATTGGCGACGTTGGTCAAAAAGGCTATAACATCGTGTTTCGTCTCCTTCTCAATCTCAAGAATTTCAGCAACATTGAAGGTGGCTTTTTCTTTGATGACCGCATACGCCTCAGCAGGCACAACACCAGCCTCCATACGTGCCTCTACAGCAGCGATTTCAAGCTGGAGCCAACGCTCAAATTTAGCTTCGTCAGTCCAGATTGCCGAGATATCTTTGGGTGAATAACGTGGAATCACTTGTGGGGTCGGTTTAGTGTGTTTTCGAAAATTTATGCAATATAATGACCGAAGCCATGAAATTCATGGGGTTTCGGAATTTTTCATCTCCTTATATATCTGCCGGATGAAGTCGAGAGCAGCATCTCGATCATAAGGGATCAGCCCGTCGATCACGGCATTTTCCATCCTCTTTTTGATGATGCCTACCGTTTTTCCTTCCGGCAGACCCAAAAGCCCCATGATATCTTCGCCACTGACCGGCGGGCGCCATTTGGCAAGCTGATCTTTTTCCCCAACCTCCGCAATTTTTGACTCAACAAGCCTGAAATTGCTCATGATTCGTGAGACCTTTTTCGGATTTTTGCTGGTCACATCTGCTTTGCAAAGGCTCATCAGATCCTGCAGATTCTCTCCTGCATCAAACATGAGCCGCCGGATGGCCGAATCGCTGATCTCATCTTTCGACAGGGGAATGGGGCGATGGTGAAGGCGCACCATCTTTTGGACATAGTCGAGCGGATCGAGCGGCCAGCGCATATATCTGAAAATTTTTGAGACAAATTTTATGCCGACGGCATCATGGCCATGAAATGTCCACCCTGCGCTTTTTGTGAACCGTTTTGTGACCGGTTTGGCAATATCGTGCAGCAGTGCGGCAATGCGGAGCCAGAGGTTTTGGGAGTGTGCGGCAACATTGTCAATCACCTGAAAGGTGTGGAAAAGGGTATCCTTGTGCCCCATGCCATCCACCTGCTCAATGCCGGCCATTGCTGCCACTTCAGGCATCAACTCCCTCAGTAACCCTGTTTCGTAGAGGATGGTGAGGCCGATTGAGGGGCGAGGGGAGAGCATGATTTTAAGGAACTCTTGACTGACTCTCTCCATCGAAACAATCGTTATCCGATCGCACATTAACTTCATCGCATCCAGCACTTCAGGAAGAGGCTTGAAGTTGAGCTGTGCCGCAAAACGGGCGGTTCGCATCATGCGAAGCGGGTCGTCTGAAAAGGTCTGCTCGGGGTCAAGCGGTGTTCTCAGGATTCTTGCCCCGATATCATCAATACCGTGAAAGTGGTCAATGATCTGGTTTCGTCCCTCACTGTTGAGCGTGAGAGCCAGTGCGTTGATGGTGAAATCCCGTCGTGAAAGATCGTCGTCAAGCGTTCCGATGAGAGTTACCGGTTTTCTCGAATCGTTGTTATAGGACTCTTTTCGGGCACCGACCAGCTCAACCTTGAAACTGCCATAGATGGGGTCAGAGAGTTCCATCTGTGTCGTGCGAAATCGTTCAAAGAGGACAAAATTTCTGCCGTGCAGCTCATCGTGTAGGGTTTTTGCAAAAGGAACAGGGTCACCGATCACCATAATATCAATGTCGGTGCAGGGCCTCTGCATGAGCATGTCGCGCACGTAACCACCGACCAGGTAACAGGCGGTACCACTCTTGTCGGCAAGATCGCCTATCCGGTAAAGCAGCTCGGGTATGGCGGGTAGTGAGTGTTGGGTCATGACAGGTTAGCTATGCAATGGTCAGTCACTCTTGCGAAGTGGCATTGGCGGCAATCTCCTCCGCAATTCTGCCTGCAACCATGAGTGCCCTGCGGCCGTCCGCTGAGGTGACTGCCGTTGGAGTGTTATCCCTGATTGCCGTTATAAAATGTTCAAGTTCGTCACGCAGCGCATTAACTTTTGGTACTTCCGGATGGATGTAGTCGAGCGTCATCCCCTCCATCGTATCATGAATTTCGCCGAACTGTTCCAGAATTTTTCGTGCAGCAAAAGATTTCAGGGGATTTTTTGATGAGACCTCTTCCTCCCTTACAAGCCTGAAGACCTCCGATTTGCCAGTGGTTAAATCGAGTGATGCGTAGCTTTTTGGATTGTTGCAAAAGAAGCGAAGCTTTCGCATCCGGCTGCGGCTGAGTCGGCTTGCCGTCACGTTTGCCGTGGCACCGTTGACAAAATCGATTCTGGCCGTCGCCATGTCAAGCTGGTTGGAGAAGACCTTGACTCCCGAAGCGGCAATATGTTTGATATCGGACTGGATGAGGGAGAGCACCAGATCAATGTCGTGAATCATCAGGTCGAGCACAACAGAGACATCCGTTACCCTCTTTGAGAAGCCGGTCAGTCGCTCAGCCTGGATATAGACAGGACGACCGATTTTAGCCTCAACGGCGCGCAGTGCGGGGTTGAAGCGCTCGATGTGGCCAACCTGTATGCGAACCTTCTGTTCAGTTTCAAGCCGAATCAACTCATCAGCCTCTTCAACCGTTGTTGTTATTGGCTTTTCAATGAAAAGGTGCAGCCCTTCGCCAAGCAGTCGCTTTGCAATGGCGAAATGTGAGCTTGTGGTTGTGGCAATAATGGCGGCATCACACTCTTCTGCAAGCTGCTCAAGTGAGTTGAGGAGGAGGACATTATATCTTGTTGCCATCTCTTCAGCCCATTTGGTGTCGAGATCATAAATGCCCGCCAGATGAACATCAGGTTGATCTTCTGCTATTTCGGCGAGCAACTTCGTGTGAAACTCACCCAGCTTGCCTACACCAATAACTCCAATATTCATACGTTACTCTCCTCTATCGATATGGTGGATGAATCAGCTTTTTGATGAGTCAAGTGCGTCAATATTGTATTTGAAGAGATTCGTGGCAATGACTGCTCCTACAATGGTTAATGCACCTGCAACAATATAGGGAGCATGAAAATTCATGCCGTAGAGGATGCTGCCGCTGAATGGCCCCATAATGCGGGCAAACGAGTTCACTGATTGTGACAGTCCCATAATCTGCCCCTGCTGCTGTTTGTAGCTGTAGAGCGATATCATGGAGAGGTTGATAGGCGCAACGAGGCTGGTGCCAATGGCAAAAAAGAAGAGGATAACGAGGCCAAGGGAAAAGAGTGAACTCTGCGGAGCAAACGGGACAAAAAAGACACCGACAAAGGTGAAGATATGTCCCCATAAAAAGAGTTTATGTTCACCAAATTTTTTGATGAGTTTGCCGATAAGGCCACCTTGCACCACTACTGACCATACGCCCACATAAGCAAAAATGTAACCAATCTGCTGGTCTGAAGCTCCAAAATACTCTTTCCAGAGCAGAATCGAGGCGAGCTGCATATTGACGATGGCTACGGTGTAGATGAAGTTGGCAATCATCAGCAGCGCCAGTGGACGCGAGCTGAACACCAGCTTCAGCCCTTCGCCATACTCTTCTGTTTTTTGAGCAAGATATCCAGGCATTGATTGCCTGGGTGCGTCATTTTCTTTTGACTTTTTCAGAAAAAAAGTGGAGATTTTCCGGGCACTCTTGTTGGATTCGGGAAGTAAAAAGACAGCCAGCACAAAGTCGATAAAAATCAGTGTGGCGGCGACATAGCCCACCATTTCAATACCATAATTGTGCTTGAGCATTCCGCCAACCACCGGCCCAATGATAAAGCCAATACCGAATGCCGCGCCAATCATACCCATGGCACCAGAGCGGCTTTTGCTGTCGGTAACGTCGGTGATGTAGGCCTGGGCGGCCGCAATGTTGGCCGAGCCGGTACCCGAAAGGCCACGGGCGAAAATGAGCAGTGGAATGGTGGTCGCCTGTGCCAGCATCAGATAGGATATGGCGGTAATGAAAATGCTGATCAGCATGACTGGGCGACGGCCAATCTTGTCGCTCAACTTGCCCCATATCGGGGAAAAAATAAACTGCATGATGGAGAAAATCGCCGCAATCAGTCCGATCATGAAGGGATTTGCGCCGAGCGCCTTGGCATAAGTAGGCAGCAACGGAAGCACAATACCGAATCCGATCAGATCGAGCAACACTGTCAGGAGTAAAATGACCAGAGGGGAGCGCTTCATGCCAGCATACTGTTTTGTTCTGCTAAAGCCACAAAGATAAAAAAATTACCACCGATTCTGATAGCGATTGCCAAAAAATCAGGGAGCAGGTTGCGCTTGGGGAGAGATCACGTTGCTCAGGAGAGTAATTCCTTCAAGCACTCTCGGGCCGGGCCGCAGAAACAGGTTGTTATCGAACTTGTCATAGACGTTATGGTTTTTTACAGCAGCAATGGAGCTCCAGCCGGGACGGTTCATCACCTTCTCGGCAACTGACGATGAGCGAGCCATATACATGCAGGCGATCACATCAGGGTTTTGCTTGATGATCCACTCCTGGGAGATCTCGAAATATTCTTTATTTACCACATCGCCGATATTCTTGCCACCTGCGTAGGCGATCAGTGCGGAGGTATAGCTGCCTTTGCCGCCAGTCCAGAAGGGGTCGTCCCAGATTTCAAGATAGACACTCTTTTTGCTGCCGGAACTCTCTGCCTTTTTTTTGAATGTTGCCAGGCCATTGCTGATGGTGAGCGCCAGGCTGTCGGCCTCCCGGCTGTGGCCTGTCAGTTTGCCGAGTTTCTGTAAGGCAGTGGGAACGTCGTCCGGCGATCTGCAGGTGATGCTCTCGCGATGAATGCCAAGGGCTGCTATTTTCTTGCCCATCTCTTCGTCCGCCAGATCGACATCAACCACCAGATCAGGATGGATTGAGGCCAGCATCTCCAGTGATGGGCGACCGAATGCGCCGACAACCGGAACCTTTGCTGCTGCCGCAGGCCAGTCGCAGGCGGTGGTTCTGCCAACAAGCTGATCGCCAGCCCCAATGGCAAAAATCATCTCCGTCAGACTTGGCGCCAAGCTTACAATGTGAGGTTTTGCTGGCGTATTTCCGGTGTGATCGAGCTGATTTTGTGTACATCCTGATGCAATCAGCAACAGAAAGGAGAGCATCAATGGCACAAAATTTTTACAGGGCGCGATGTTCTGCATAGCGTTGAAGTATCTGCAAGTGATTGAAAGCAAGTGGCATGGCAAGGGCTTCATCCAGGGTAAACCAGGCAATCTCCTCTACCTCGTCGGGCATTAATTCAGGCGCACCTGTTCCTCTGCCGTAAAATGCGAGCGCTACAGCATGAAAGTTGTGTTCTGGAAAGATTTCGTCGAAGAAGGCGAGGAAGATGGGTCTGGTAAAGCGAAGGCCGGTCTCCTCCATCACCTCCCGCACCACAGCATCTTGAGCAGTTTCATAATCGTCAATGTGCCCACCCGGCAGGCACCAGTGTCCCTGAAAAGGGCGAACACTTCGTTTTGTCAGCAGAATCAGATCGGGCGTTCCATCTTCTGGAGTGATGATAGCGGCAACGGTGGCTTTGGGCATATTGTCAGTATATAGAGTTGAGCCAAGGTAAGGCAGATGTTCGCAGAATGCAAAAAAATATCCATATCTTTGGGTACTACCCTGGAAAGATGGTTATAAATCATTCATCGCTATACTTAGAGTTGGGAAATCTGGTTGTAAAACCATTATAGAATATTAAAGCACTTGATATCATGCAAGAAACACTTTCGTTGCCAGGCATAGCTACTCTTTTTAGTGGGGGACTGGCACTGTTTCTGTTTGGTATCAGGATGATGAGCAGCGGGCTGAAAAAGGCATCTGGTGAGCGGGTGCGGCAACTGGTTTCGAAGATATCCCGGAACCGGTTCTACGGGCTCTTTTCCGGAGCATTTGCCACCATGATTGTTCAGAGCAGCAGTACTATTATTGCTATTCTTGTCGGTCTTGTGCAATCCCGCTTTATGACCAGCACTCAGGCTCTGGCCGTGATTCTTGGCGCTGAAATAGGTACAACAGCCATGGCCCAGCTTGTGGCATTCCGATTGCATGACTATGCACTGACGATTTTTGCTGTGGGTTTTGCCTTCAGCATTCTGGGAAAATCGGAATCACTGCGCTTTACAGGCCAGGCTGTCTCGGGGTTTGGACTTCTTTTTTTTGGACTTAAGGTGATGTCTGAAGCGGTCTACCCGCTGCAGCACTATGCCCCCTTTCTCTCCCTCTTTCAGTATCTGGATAATCCATTGATCGGTGTTATCGCTGGAATGGGTTTAACTGCTCTTATGCAGAGCAGCGGAGCGTTTATTGGTATTATCATCACTCTTGCACTACAGGGTTCGCTTACCCTTGACGCAGGTATTGCCCTGCTGCTTGGCGCAAATATTGGAACCTGTATTACGGCTGTGCTGGCAAGTTCGGGGATGCAGCATGCTGCCAAAAGGGTGGCATTGGCCCAGGTGCTTTTCAATGTGACAGGAGTGCTCCTCTTTTCACCATTCATTGCACAATTTTCAGAGTTGGTCCGTCTGCTTTCACCATTAAGAGAGGGGTTTGGCACCGGAAAACTTGCCCTTGAAGTGCCTCGGCAGATTGCCAATGCTCATCTGCTGATCAATCTGTTCATGTCGATTTTTTTTCTTCCCTTTATTTCGCTCTTTGATCGACTGCTTTACTGGATGCTTCCGGATGATCCAGATGAGACCAGGCTGATTCCAGCCGTCTGGTATCTCAAAGAGTCAGCGATCTCTACCCCTGTTCTCGCTCTCAGTTATGCAAGGGCTGAGGTGGCAAGAATGGGTGGCATCGCCAGTAAAATGGTGCATGCCTCACTCTACCCCGTTATCAACAGCGAGCCTGGTCGGGATGAGGTGTTCCCGAAACTTTCCGTCATCAAGGGGATAAGTATGAGAGAGGAGAAGCTTGATTTTCTTGATACCCGTATCTCTGATTATCTCATTAAAATAAGCCGCAGTGAGCTTAGTGAACGAGAATCAAGGGAGCTCTTTGCATTCATGAACATTGTTAAGGAGCTCGAATCAATCGGTGATGTGATTGAGTCACTTGCCGAGAAACTTGTTCATAAAAAAAGGGGCCTGAAAGGCGATTTGAGTGAAGAGGGTAAACGTGAGCTGAAGGAGATGCATACTTTTGTCTGCCAGGAAAGTGAACAGCTTGCCGAGGCCCTGAAAAGTATGGATGCGTTTCAGGCTGAAGAGCTTTTCAAGGGTGATGATCACTTTAAACAGCTTGTTGCGCAGGCTGAAATTGCTCATCTGAAAAGAGTCAGCCGCCTCCCTGAAGCAGAGATTACGCATAACATTCACATGGAGATCATCAATCTTCTGCAACAACTGCACCATTACTGTAAAAGTATTGCGAATAGTATGCTTGCTTCAGGGAAAGAAGAACAGTAAGCGTTTGTTGTCGCGGTAAACAATTTGTTTTAAGCTTCGATATATTGATCGTTGAGCGTTCTGAAAAGTGTTGTCTGCTGGTGGTGGTTTATACTGAACGTGGCTGAAACATTCGTCTTGCAAGTTGTCTGTAAGGCAATTCATTCGGAACGGAGACCTTATGAAGATGGTCGCAAATAAAATGGCATTGCCGCTGCCCGAAAAGTGCTCAATGGATGGAAAAATGAGCGATAAGTATTTTTTTTTAGTCGCGACGATAGAAAATTGGAAAAACTATTTTTTTCGAGCACAATAAACAGATAAACTTACCCATAGAGATAATCAATAATTCCCGATTCAACAGTGGCAAAGAGTCATAAAAAGAGTTGCAACCATGAGCGCCATTACCCGACAGTTACTAAGTAATGTTAAAACCCTTCCACCTGCCCTGCAGGAAGAAGCGCTTCATTTTGTGGAATTTCTCACGTTAAAAATAAACCAATCAACCCAATCATTGGCTCGTGAGAACAATGAACCAAATGGCCCAAAATTAGCACAGTTGATGACAGAAATTGCTCAACGCGGCAGTGCATTTCAGGGCATTGAAGATCCTGCAGCATGGCAACGTGAAATTCGGAAGGATCGTCCACTACCAGGGAGAGAATAGCGAGGTTACTCGACAGTAATATTTTTATTTATGCCATTCAGCCAAAGTATCAACCATTGCGCGACTGGTGCTTTCAACAACAGGTAATGGCTTCCGATATGACCCGACTTGAGGTGTTGGGCTATCACCATCTCAACGAACTTGATAAACGCGATATAACGCAACTCTTTGAACTAACCACACTTTATCCTGTTTCGTCATGGATTGTAACTACAGCAATCAAGCTTAGGCAGCAACGAAAAATGTCGGTTGGAGATTCTGTTATTGCTGCTACTGCACTAACACAGCGGCTCACACTGGTAACTCGTAATGTCTCCGATTTTGATTGGATTGAAGGGTTGAGCGTGGTAAATCCAATCGAAGTTATTCACTAAAACATACTATTTTTTTTATGCCACTATTTTCTTAATATGGCGACTTGTTCTTTCGTCGTAACTGGTGCCGGCTTAAAA
>SZYA01000020.1 GCA_005843815.1 Chlorobium sp. | reverse complement strand
GCTTATAGCTTTCGATTTCAGCTTTTTTTATATCCAACGGAAAGCGTTAAAAGCTCACGGCATCTGCTTTTGCCACCTGCTTGCGCATCAACTCCATCCAGCCTGAACCGGAGATTTTTTCCGCCAGCGCAACCACAAGATGCTTCGGCACAACAGCAAGGTCAAGATTTCTTCCCAACCCCTGCACGCACGACGGGCAGTTGGTCAAAATGACCGCGCCACCTCTTCCATGCATCGTCTCTGTGATGGCATCCCGTTTGCGATGAAGCATGGAGTCGGTAATATCGGGACGCGAAAGCGCCAGCGTTCCCGCCTCCGAACAGCAATGCGGCACTGCGGTAACACAACCGAAACCGCCAATATGCTGAAGAGTATCCCGCGCCTTTCCTGAAAGAGAATCGTGACAGGGAGCGTGGTAGAGATAATCACCATCGCCCTCAAGTTTCAACCCCTTTCGAAGGGCATAAGCTGAAATATCGGTTATTTTTCCACCAAACAGCTTGCCGGTCTCTATGGTGTCAAGCCCCTCCATACAGGTGCCGCAGGTGATGACGCAGCCGTCAAAATCGAGGTAGGAGAACATCTCCCTGATCTGGCTGAAAAGCACCGTATTGCGTAAAACAATACTCGAATACTGATCAGTTTTTGCATTAACATGCGCCGGAAAACCGCAGCAAAGGAACGGGGGTGGAAGCACCACCCTTGTGCCAAGCTCAAGAAGAACATGCAGTGCCGCCATCGAAATAGTCGAGTTCATCCGCTCCGAACCACATCCCGGAAAATAGAAAACATTCCCTGTCACCTCTCGGGAAGGTTCGAACACCAGCACCTGGTCAGGGCCGCACTCCGGCAGCACATCCCGTAACGTCTCCTCTGGCACCGGCGGCACCGGAGAGCGCAGCAGCCGAAGCGGGTAGAGGGCCGGTGGATCATTTTCCGGCTGCAACGAAGACGATAGCTTGTTGCCAGCCCGCTGGGCAGCTCCACCCATCCTGAGCACCACCCTGCGAAAGAGGGCATTAAATGCCGGCGAACGACTGTCGAGATAGCGCAGCGTCAGCTCAGTTACCGGCGACGAGTGGTTGAATCCCCACTCCGAAAGAATTTCACGCTCCAGCACCGAAACCTCGCCGGTATCAATATCAACCGGGCAAGGCTTGAGACATTTATGGCAGATGGTGCAGTGGTCGGCCACCTCCTCAAGCCACTTGAGGAGGGCAAAATCGGTCGTGCGCTCACGCTGGGCATCAAAAAGAAGCGCCTCTATCAGTGAGCCAATGGCAAGATTCTTGTTACGTGGATGGAAAAACATCCCCCTCGCCGGATAATAGACGCAGCAGTCGGTCTTGCACTTGCCGCACCGAATACAGTAGTCAACCTTTTTCGAGAGTTCCTCAATCTGGGCCCGCTTGAGAATGTGCGCCTCAAGTTCAAGCAGATTGAATGATGGTGTAAAAATATGATGAAGAGCCTCATAATCCTCAAGCTTGCCGGGGTTCATAATTCCCTGCGGATCAACCTTGTGACGATATTTCGAAAGGGCTTCGACAATTGCCGGATCAAGATATTTCAACTTGGTGACACCAATCCCATGCTCGCCCGACACCACTCCACCAAGAGAGACCACCATCTCCATGACATGGTCGATCACCTTGTCGGCTCGGTCAAGCATGGGCCGGTCATTCGAAAGTACAGGCACGTTGACATGCACGTTGCCATCTCCGGCGTGCATGTGCGTCGCCAGCACAATGCGCCGATCGCGCACATAATGGTAAGCGCTCTGCAGTGCCGCCTCCATCTCAGGATAACCCTGCACCAGCTCACCCAGCTCTCTGGCCATCTCCTGCACCACAGCAAGAGAGCGGAGAGACTCCTCCGGCTCCACAACAATCCTCTCATCAAACAAGCGGCATAACTCAAGTCCGGCAGGAATTTTGGAAATAAACTGACCACCATCCCCTTTCACTTTTGCTGTTGAAAGAATATCCCCTGCACGCAGCACAAACCGACGCTGGGCATAGCGCTCCTCGTCAATATTGAGCTTGTCGATAAAACGAGAGAACTCGGCAAGCGCCTCCAGCGGAATCACAATATCCTCGTTCAGCTTGAAGGCATTGGTTCTGCGGGCAATCGCGCCAAGCTTTTTACGGTCTGCCCAGAAGCGGACGGCCTCGGCATTATCCCTGGCGAGAAACATCAGCGTATTCGGATGCGGCTCAAGCAGACGCTCCACCCGCTCAACGCCACTCTGCACCTCCGCCACACTGTTACCGGCAATATCAATCAGCAGCACCGCTTTCGGTGTCTGGGCACGGGGAGCCTTCACCTTATAATCAATAGCCCTGATATACTCATCATCAAAATGCTCCAGCGCCAGCAGCGCTTCGCGATTTTGAGAGTGGAGCGGAAAGATTTTTGAGAGTTCAAGAATCACCCGGCTCGCCTCATCCATATCGGGACCGAAAAACTCAAGGCAGAGCGTCCGCTTTTCAGGATACTTGGGATAGAGCACAAAAAGGGCTGAAGTTATGACTCCGTCAGTCCCCTCCTTCTGAAGACCGGGCACTCCCCCGAGCGCCTTGTTGGTAATATCCTTCCAGAGCCCCTTTTTCCGAATATCGGTGCCAAGCAGCTCTATACGATCAATCCTTTTGCCCGACTCATTCCACACCTCAAAGGTGACCGTATCTTCATGCAGAATTTTCCGCAACCGGTGATCCACACGCTTCACCATCCAGTTCTCCCCGGAGGGCATCGCCATGCGCCATTCAACCAGATTATCGATACAGGTGCCCCAGCGCACCGCCATTTTTCCGCCTGCATTTTCAGCGATATTCCCCCCCACAGTGCAAGACCACTCGCTGGTCGGGTCCGTTGCAAAAACAAGCCCATGCTCGTCAGCCTCCTCCATCGCCTTCTCCGTCACCACACCCGCCTCAACGTCAATCACTGAAGCCTGGGCTATCTGACCATTGTCAAGCTGAAATTCACGCGCTGAAATTCCTCGAATGCGGTTCAGCTTCTCCACATTGACCACGACACACCGTGACCTCAGCGGCACGGCTCCACCAGTCAACCCGGTACCGGCGCCACGGGGAATAACATGCAACCCGAGCGCTGCAATCGCGGTAATCAGCGGCGCAACCTGCGACTCCTCGTCGGGTGTCACCACCGCAGAAGGGAGATGAAGCCTCCAGTCAGTAGCATCAGTGGCATGAGCCGCAAGAGAAAAAGGGTCAAAAAGCACATTTTTGGCGCCGACCACCGCGCCAAGCTCCCGCTTCAAGCGACGACGAAGTTCTGGTGTCTTCTCAACCGCTGACCGAAACCGCTCAAGCTGCTCACGCAGGGCCGCGACTATAGCCGAGACCCTCGTTTCACCATTTGCCGTTTCAGCAATGGTATCAAGTTCATGAAAAGCTCTCTCAAACAGACGACGACGACGGGCGGAAGAGTCCACCAACTCCTGAAAAAGATAAGGATTACGCCGGTGAATAAGAATTTCACCGATAATGCCCATAAGCAGCCGCGACGACCTTCCGGTAACCCTCAACTCGCGCAACTCATCGAGCATCCGCACAATATCCTCCCCAAGCAGGAACGATATTGCCTGCCTGTCGCTGGCAGAGGTATAGTTAAAAGGGATCTCACGCGGGGCAATCGTCGCTGGTTTCACCGTATCCTGTATTGTTTGTGTTACAAAGCTCTGGTTGTATTGCTGCAAGGTAACAAACCATAAGCAAAGGTTGAAGATATTGGGGAAAAAAGGGGTGATGGAGTAGATGGAGAGTTCCGGTGCATGAGCAATATACCTTGAGAGATACCGCCATTCGATGTATACGAGAGCAATTATTTATTACGAGAGGCGACTGCCTTTGCAGGCATGGATGAGCTTTAAACAGGTTAATCAGCAAGCAACTTTCAATAGAGAGTGCCTATAAATCATTGAACGCGCAGGAACTTGCTGAACACGAAAGGACTATCATTCAACGGCACTGCATTATTAAAGCCTCATCTCTCACTTGGCTTTTTATTGGTATTTTTTTCAAAAATTGGATAAATTGTGTAAAAAAAATATTACTTTGAAAAAGGGAGAAAAATACAAAACGAAGCCGGAAAAGTAAAAGAGTGGGCGCTGGTTTTTTATACTCACGTGGAATAGGTGGGTGGTTGAGTTTTTTCCGCCTTCTGGAGTAAAACACCAACAGTTGCTCCCTTTGCTTCGCAACTATACGAACCAAACAAAATAGGGGGGGGTTATGATGTCACCTGATGATGCAAGAAAGTTTATCTCCGAAAGGCTCGTTTCTGACGCAGGTTTTCGCGAACGTGTAGCGAACTTTATCTTTCGCCAGGGTTTTGTAGCTATCTCTGACAATCCAGAGAATAACGGGGAAGATGAATTTAAAGACAGCAAGTTTTGCAATAAGGTAGAGGGGTTTTGCTCGCACTTGTCGAAGCAAAATGGGCGTGAATGTCCTTTTATCGGCGAACTGCATGGATATGAGCATTGGATTGGGTGAGTTCGTGGCCCAAACTCGCACAAATGGCGGGTTGGATAAAGATAAACAGGATCTGTATCCGCTCTTGTCTTCCAAATCAAAAAAGAACAAATCCTTCAATCAGGCTGCTATAGTGTAACAGAAGAATCATAAAAAGAATAAAAATCAGAAAGGCCCTGAAAAGGGCCTCTCTGCAAAAAATATAACTGCATCAACACACTACAAACGAGGAAGATCAAGAATCCACCTGTTTTTGTTGATACAGGATCAAGCGAAAAACTTGACTTACTTTTTTGCTTCGCCTTTCTTTTCTGCATCTTTCTTTTCTGCATCTTTCTTGACGGCATCTTTCTTTACAACTGTTTTCTTGGCTTTCTTGGCAGGAGCAGCAGCCTCTGCAGGAGCAGCAGCAGGAGTTGTGGCTTTCAGTTCAGCCTTAGGAGATTCCGCAAAAGATACACCACCAAAAAGACCGGTTACGGCAAGAGAAAAAACAACGCCAGCGATAAGATTCTTTTTCATAACTTATTTATTTTATTTTTAATTTAAAGCACCAAATAGAAACCGAAGCAATTCACTTCTCATTAAGTATTACGCACTCGCTACGAATTCCTTTCAAAAATTCTTTTGACTCTTGAAGTTTTTTTCAAGAGGCCTGAAACAGCAGCCATGACAATGATCAAAACAGTACCTTCTCACTCTCTCGGGCCTATCGCTCTTGCCCCTTCGGTGCTTCCCCGCCATGGTGTTGCGTATCTTTATGCCGCCTTTTTCTCTATCGGCCTCGTAACCTTTGTCTCCATTGGACAGGCCTATATCCTCAACGAAAACCTTAAAATTCCAACCTCGCTGCAGGGTGCCATCAGCGGTGATCTGGTCTTCTGGACTGAGATTGTCACCCTGCTCTTTTTTGTGCCTGCCGGGGTACTGATGGATCGAATCGGGAGGAGGCCGGTGTACAGTGCCGGATTTCTCCTCCTTGCAGTTGCTTACGCGCTCTACCCTCTCGCTCGCTCGGTGGCCGATTTGACATTGTACAGGATGATCTATGCCCTCGGCATTGTAGCCGTTACAGGGGGGCTCTCCACCGTCATGATTGATTACCCTGCCGAACGATCAAGAGGCAAGCTGATTGCCATAACCGGCTTTCTTAATGGCTTCGGTATTGTTGCGCTCAACAGCTTCTTTGGGGGATTGCCACAAAAATTGATCGCAAAGGGGTTCAGCGGTAATGATGCCGGGCTCTACACGCACCTGGCCATTGCCGGGGTTGCGCTTGTTTCTGCAATAGTGGTGGGCTTCGGCCTCAAGGGGGGAACTGCGGTAGCTAAAGAGGAGCGTCCTGCTCTCCGTGCTCTCTTCACCAGCGGCTTCAGTTGCGCAAAAAATCCGAGAATTCTGCTCTCTTATGCTGCCGCCTTTGTGGCTCGGGGAGATCAATCCATTATCGGCACCTTTCTGCCACTATGGGGTACAACTTCAGGAATTGCCATGGGTATGGCACCTGCCGAGGCGGTCAAAAAAGGGATGATGATTTTCATTATCTCACAGGGGGCTGCGCTGCTCTGGGCACCGGTTATCGGGCCGCTGATTGACCGATGGAACAGGGTGACAGCGCTGGTCGTCTGCATGGGGCTGGCCAGCATCGGCTACCTCTCGCTGGGGCTGATTGGCAACCCGCATGAGTCCGGTTCCATCATCTTTTTTGTGCTTCTCGGCATAGGGCAGATAAGCTCATTTCTCGGCGCACAGTCGCTGATTGGCCAGGAGGCTCCAAAGGCAGAGCGAGGCTCGGTCATCGGCATCTTCAATATCAGCGGTGCCATTGGAATTCTGGTCATCACCACCATCGGCGGCCGGCTGTTTGACTCCATGAGCCCCAAGGCCCCCTTCATCGTTGTCGGAGCAATCAACGCGCTGGTGATGCTCGCGGCTGTGTATGTGCGCGTCAAGGCACCAGGGCGGGGTGGGGTCATTAGTCAGTAGATAATTCCTCCAAATACGAAAGAAGATGGAAGAATCAAGAGTACGCCCTTGAGGCAAACATACCAAAAACTTAAAGTGGACGACAAAAACGGTGAGAATTTCAAGTTTTCTGACAACTTCGCTTGTCCAGACCACCCTCATCGTTTTTGTGTGGCTCTTTTGTCCGCAAGCGTCTTCCCCACCTCCTCCGTGCCATACTGTTCGCCGGATTCTGCTGCTGCCAAGCCACGCTCAACAGATTCAGCGAATTGTTTACGGTACGCCTGTGCATCATATTCAGTGGACGAAAAAAGCTCTCCTACAGTCCTGAACTACTCTTGCAACACAGGGTAGTCCGTATATCCCTTGGGCCCGGGGGTATACAACGTGCCCATATCGGGAGCGTTCAGGGCTGCGCCGGTTTTAAATCGTTGAACAAGGTCGGGATTGGTAAGGAAAGCCATTCCAAAGGCAATGAGGTCACCTTTCCCCGCAGCCAGATCGCTTTCAGCTCGCTTGGCATCGTACCCTCCCGAAAGAATCAATACACCCTTGAAGGTATTGCGGAACGTCTCCTTGATGCTGTCATGCACGATCGGTGCCCCCATTGAAGAGTGATCCACGATGTGAATATACGCCGGAGCTGCAAGATTGAGCTGCTGAACCAGCCATGTATAATCATCCCCCATATCGTCATAGAGCGGCACGTCATTGAAGACACCGAATGGAGATAGCCGGATGCCAACCTTCTCATTGCCGATAGCCACAATGACCGCGTTGACCACTTCAAGCACAAAACGCGCACGGTTTTCAATCGAACCGCCATAACTGTCCGTGCGGAGGTTCGAATTCGGACGTAGGAACTGTTCAAGCAGATAACCGTTTGCTCCGTGCAGCTCAATGCCGTCAAACCCTGCTGCAACGGCATTTTTAGCTGCCTGGGCATACTCGGCAACAGTGGAATTAATCTCCTCCAGGGTCATAGCCTCCGGAACCGGCAAAGACTTCATGCCACCGGCATCCGTGTACATTTCGCCGGTAGCCGCGACGGCTGAAGGCGCAATGACGCGAGCGCCAGAAGGCATATTCAGAAGATGAGAAATTCGCCCGCTGTGCATGATCTGCAGAAATATCTTTGCTCCCTTCTTGTGCACCGCTTCAGTAGTGGCTTTCCATCCCTCGACCTGGGCCGTAGAGAAGATGCCCGGTATGCGCGCGTAGCCCAAACCATTCGGTGAGGGAGAGGTCCCCTCGGTAATGATGAGCCCTGCCGTTCCGCGTTGAGCGTAATAATCGGCCATAAGCTCATTGGGAATGTTGCCGGTGGCACGGCTGCGCGTCATCGGCGCCATGACCATACGGTTCTGTAACACGAGCGAGCCAAGAGTGGCCGGGGTGTAGAGTATTGACATGATAAAATCCTTTAACAGGGTTGTTTCAATGAAAAGTCACTGCTGTTACGTTATTTGAGCGCCTTGGGAACATAGAGCACCAGATTCTCTTTCTCTGCTGAGCTGGAACTCAGCGCTCCCGGGATGCTTCAGCATGGAAAAATGGTTATACACCTCTCCGCCGCTTCAGAACGTGACACACCGGTATGAGAACAGTTTTATCCGCTTGAGAGTTCAAGCGCTGGATATAACCCCTCTACAACCTGAAACAGTCACGAGGCAATCGGCCACCATGCTGCCCCCGCTCTTCATCACGGGGCAACAGTGAGCTAACGTGGTGTTACTCGATGGTCATCATAATCTCACCCATCCCCACGGTGTCGCCCTTGGCTACCGTGATGGAGAGGATTCTTCCCGCACAAGGGGCCTTGACGGGGTTTTCCATCTTCATGGCCTCAATGACGGCGAGCTCTTCGCCCTCCTTGACATCATCACCAACCTTGACGGCAATGGAGAAGACATTGCCTGGCATCACGGCAGTTACCGGTGTGCCTGCATGGAGCTGGGGAGCAGGAGCATTATCGGCCCCTGATGAAGCTGGAACAAGCGACTGAGGATTGATGGCTGAGCCTTCGGCAAATGAAACAGTATAGGGAGAGCCATCAACAAAAACGGTGAAATTGCCCGCCATCGAAATAACTTTTGAGGCAGAATCTGATGACGAAGGAGCTGTAGTCGCTGTTGGAAGCTTTGAAAAGAGATCCTCAAGGCGGTGGTTCACCTCTTTCTGGTGGATGTCGTGTTTGTGCGCTTCGTGATAGGCTGCCACCACCTCTGCTCTTGGTGTTGCCTTGATCTCAACGGCAATGTCAGCCTTGTAGCGGATACCAGTTGTGCAATCACCCTGCAGGAAGGCGATCCCTTTGGCTCCGCAGGTTGCCGCGATAAAAATGTTCTCATCGGTCTGCGGAATATTGGCCTGCTGGAGCAGCGATTTGTTGTACTCTACACCAAGTTCGGGGTTACGGTCGTTGATATCGTGCACATCTTCAACCGTTGGGGCCAGCCCAAGCTGTTCCGATGCAAGCCGCACCACCTCTTCGTCGGGACGAGCCGGAGTCTTGCCAAAGTAACCCAGCACCATTTTGCCATAACCATCGGTGATTTTTTTCCAGTGACCCTGAATGGTGTTGGCAAAGGCCTGCTGGAAATAGAACTGTGACACTGGTGTGACCGAAGCGCCAAAACCGCCCTTGACCACCACTTCACGCATGTTGTTGATCACAGCGGGAAAGAGGTGCAGGGTGTTGTTGTCGCGCATCATCTGGGTGTTGGCGGTGAGAGCGCCGCCGGGCATGGGTGAAAAGGAGATCACCGGATTGACCGCAGTCGCCTCGGGAGGCATGTAGTATTTGTACATCTGGTCGATAAAGAGTGCCTCCACCTCAAGGTATTTCTCCTGATCGATATCAAGCGTGTATTCGGTGCCTCTGAGTCTCTGCCACATGGTGAGAATATCCACTTCGGCTGTTCCTCCGCTGACCGGTGCCATGGAGAGATCAATAATGTCAGCCCCGCCAGTGATGGCTGCAAAGTTGCAGGCAACCCCCATTCCAGCCGTATCGTGCGTATGAAACTGGATGATGCTCCCCTCCGGCAGCATCTTCCGCGCCCCCTTGATGGTCTCATGCACCACCGCCGGGGTTGTGGTGCCCGAAGCATCCTTGAAGGCAACGCTGTCGAAAGGAATTCCGGCATCAAGAATTTCTCTCAGCTTGTCGAGATAAAACTGTGGTGAGTGGCAGTAGGTCTCATGCAATCCCGGAGGAAGACCCATCAAAGCAATTACGACCTGGTGCTTGAGCCCGGCATCGTGAATACATTGCCCAGAATAGGAGAGGTTGCGAACATCCATCAAGGCATCGAAGTTCCTGATGGTGGTGATGCCATGTTTCTTAAAGAGGCGGGCATGCAGGTCAATAATGTCGCGTGACTGCGACACAAGGCCGACAACATTGGCACCTCTTGAGAGTGTCTGAAGATTAATATCCGGCCCCACAATCTTGCGGGCAGTATCCATCATTGTAAAGGCATCCTCCTCGCAATAGAAATAGAGGCTCTGAAAACGGGCCCCCCCTCCTATTTCAAAGTTGTCGGTGCCAGCATGAACGGCGGCCTCCAGAGCTGGCAGAAAATCCTCTGTCTTTACCCTGGCACCAAAACATGACTGAAATCCGTCCCGAAACGAGACATCCATAAATCTGATCTTTTTCATCCGTCTCCTCTTTTCATTTATAGTGAGTTTGGCAACCCGCCCGAACGATCTCAGTGCTTGTCGTCGGCATAGGTGCCGAGTTGACGGAAAGACTCCTCTTCAACCAGGCTGTGCAGACTGTTGCCGTGCGCATCCATGGTGACAATTGCCGGAAAAGAGTTCACCTCAAGGTGCCACATCGCTTCGGGAACACCCATCTCCTCAAGAAAATCAACACCAGTCACCTTTTCGATGCAACGGGCATAGTACTGGGCTGCGCCACCGATGGCGTTGAGATAGACCGCGCCATGCTCCTGCAACCCCTTCAGTGTTTTGGGGCCCATGCCACCCTTGCCAATAATTGCTCTCAAACCAAGCTTTTTGATCACATCTGCCTGAAAAGGCTCTTCACGAATCGACGTGGTTGGCCCCGCCGCCGTTACCCGGTAGCTGCCATCCGCGTTTTTCATAATAACCGGGCCGCAGTGGAAAAGCACTCCGCCATTGGTATCGACCCCTGCTGGCAGATCGTGGTGCATGATGTAGTGGTGGAAAGCGTCACGCCCGGTGTGCATGGTGCCGTTGACAAGCACCACATCACCAACCTTAAGGGCACGCACCTGCTCTTCGGTTACAGGAGCCTGCAGTACCACCTCTTTGCCGGTCAGTGGCATCCCTTCACCCTTTGCCATTCGCTTGATTTCGTCTGCATCCCGGTAATACCAGCGCTGGATCGAGCCGGTGGCTGGATCCAGCAGCACGCCAAGGCGGCGATAGGCCCAGCAGTTGTAGGCAACAGAGACAAAAAAGCTTGCCGGAACGCGGTGTGACTTGCCGATTTTACATCCAAAGAGGGTGGTTTTGCCGCCAAATCCCATTGGGCCAATATTCATAGAGTTGGATTTTTCCAGAATCTCCTGTTCAAGGGCATCAAGTTCGCTGTCGGGATTACGGTCGTCGATCAAACGGAAAAGCTGCTTTTTGGCAAGCTCAAAGCCACTGGTACGGTCGCCGCCGATGCCGACACCAATGACACCAGGGCTGCATCCCTGCCCCTGTGCCTGATAGACCGCATGGAGCAGACATTTGCGAACGCCGTCAAGGTCGCGGGAAGCGCTCCCAAGACCGGGAATTTCATCGGGGAGTGAGTACTGAATATTCTTGTTTTCGCATCCTCCCCCTTTCAGAATCAGCTTCACCTCGATCTCATCCTTTTCCCACGGCTCAAAATGGATAACGGGAAAATGGCTGCCGAGATTGTTGCCGGAGTTTTTGCCACTGAGGGCATCAACCGCATTAGGACGAAGCTTGCCGGTTTTGGAGGCCACCACAACAGCCTCTTCAATCGCCTGTTTCATGAAAAGCTGATCGGCACCACGAGGAGTATGGATAAAAAAGGTTGGCATACCGGTATCCTGGCAGACTGGTGAAACATTGTCAACCGCCATATCGATGTTCACCGAGATGGTTGACATGGCAAGACCAGCCTGAGAGAGAGGATCTTCCCTCTCGATTGCGGAAGCAAGTGCACAACGAACATCGCTTGGCAGGTTGGCAGATGTCTCCGTAATAAGCGCAAGAATTGAATCCCTGAAATTTTCCATAGAATGTGGTGAAGTAAAGTTGAAAGTGACTTCGACGTTGGATGCCGTCACTCCACAAAAATTTTATCGGCAGCCTGCTTCTTGACCAGCAATACCGGAACGTCAGAACTGCGAAATACCTCTTCAGAGACACTGCCCATCATAAGTCTTTCCCGACCTGTTCGACCATGAAAGCCCATGATGATCAAATCGGCACCCCAAGTGAGCGCCTGTTCCGCTATAACGGTGGCAGCATCTCCGTTAATAACACGAAAATCCGCATGCAAACCACTCTTTTGCTCAGCAGTAAGGAGCTCCGAAAAATTGTGAGGAGCTAAATCACCCTTCTCTTCAATCCGAGCTGGAGCGCCCAGTGCGTCCGCAGAACTAAATTCGTACTTTTCAGGGGTATCTCCAGGAGTGGGGATATGGAGGAACCGGACATGAGCGCCAACTTTTCGGGAAAAATCAACGGCATAGCGCACAGCGTTATCCGATGTTGATGAGTAATCCGTCGGGCAAAGAATTTTTATAAGATGTATCATGACTGTTCGTAGATTAGATGTATGAGATAAAGTAGCAGATACCTGCAATGAAATAGTAATTTACATTTTTTTTTAAGGAAACCATTCGCGCTGAGCGATTCTTGTCTGCTCCGATTCCCTCCGCTCTTTTGGTTTCATGATGCGTATATTGTGGCAGTTGCGCCAACGAACAGAGAACCGGAGGATCCATGAATTCTATTGTTGAAGCCTTGAGCTGTCCGGATGCATATCCCCAAACTTCCGAAGTCGTTGAGGTTGTTGAGACGCACATTTCCTGGGTTTTTCTCACTGGTTCTTTTGCCTACAAGGTCAAAAAGCCTCTGGATCTCGGGTTTCTGGATTTTTCAACTCTTGAAAAGCGTCGCCATTACTGTAATGAGGAGATTCGCCTTAACCGAAGACTTTGCCCTGAGATTTACCTCTCTGTCGTACCGGTTGTCCGTGCGGGTGAGAGTCTGCTTGTTGATGCTCCAGGTGAAATTATTGACTACGCGGTTAAAATGGTACAATTTGACCGGACAATGGAGCTCGACCGGATGCTTGCACAACAGTTGCTGAGGGAGGAGCATATTGATTGCCTGGCCACCCTGATTGCCGGATTCCACTCCTCTCTTCCCGCTGTGGCTGCCGAGAGCGGTTTTGGCCATCCCGACAATATTGTCAAGCCGATGCTGCACAATTTCACCACTCTGGAGTCAATCATCTGCCATACGCATGAGCTCAACCAACTGAGCCTGCTTCAGGCATATACCATGCAGGAGCATCGACGACTCTACTCGCTTTTACTCAAAAGAAAGAGTGATGGGTTTATCCGGCAGTGCCACGGTGACCTGCACACCGGTAATATGGTGTTGTGGAAAGAGCGGATTTTTATCTTTGACTGCATTGAGTTCAATGAGGCTTTCAGCACTATTGATGTTATAAGCGATCTGGCATTTCTCTTCATGAATTTGGAGCATGGAGGAGAGTCAGGACTGGCCTGGAGGCTCCTGAACCATTATCTGGCGGAAACCGGTGACTTCGAGGCCCTGCCTCTGCTCCGTTTTTATGCTCTTTACCGCGCCATGGTGCGGGCAAAGGTTACTGCTATACGGTTTTCGCAGAGTGAAGGTCCAGAGGCAGAAAGGATTCTTGAAGAGCGCGGCTCCTATATTGCTCGTGCCCAAAGCTATACCTGCACAAAAAAGCCGATGCTCATCCTGACCTTCGGGGTTTCAGGAAGTGGAAAAACGCTCTTTTCCCGCTCCATTGCAGAGGCATTACGCTGCATTCATATCCGTTCGGATATTGAACGAAAACGGCTGGCGGGACTCAAGGCGCTTGAGCGGAGTGAAGAAAATAGATCCCTGTATGCAAATGACAGCAGCCAGAAAACCTACCGCAGGCTGCTTGATTTGGCTCTGCTCTGCATTGAGGCTGGAATCACGGTCATTGTGGACGCTACGTTTCTCAAGGGCAGCAATCGGCAGATGTTCATAAAGATTGCGGAGGCGCACCACACTCCATGCAGGATTCTCCGTTTTTCTGCTCCCGATGCAGTGCTCATCGAGAGGGTAAGGAGAAGGTATCAGAGAGGAGATGATGCCTCGGAGGCCGACACCAGAGTGGTCAGGTTGCAGCTTGGGATGCAGGAGGCGCTTACCGTGGAAGAGGAGGCTATTACTCTTGATATTGACAGTACAGAGCAGGTCGATGGTTCAGCCATTGCTTCGCGCCTGCAATCGGTCACGGCCTGAGGGGAACTACATGATGAGATTCTGAAAGGCATAATTGATGGCATAGCCAGCCAGACAACTCAGCCCGGCTACGGTAAAACTCAGCCCGGCCATCTCAAAAAATCGGCTTTTGAAAGGCAGAGCACACACAACAGAAAGATAGTAGTTGAAAAAGCCTGTGAGACAGAGCAAAATTAAAAAGGAGATGCCGAGGCTGAGAGAGCTCTCTTCAATGAAAAGAGAGGGAGCAATGAGCGCCAGCGCAGTAAAAATAGAGCCAACCACTGTGAACAATGAGGCAAGAAAGGGGTTTCCCCCTCTCTGCTCATTTTTTGTCGAAAGGTAGGCTGATGCACCCCTGGAAAATGCAATTGCAATGCCGGTAATGGTGGCAACAAGAGCCAGCACTGTAGTGTCAGGCAAGACGAACGTCAGACCCGCCAGCACACCCATCAACCCAACAAGGGAATCGTTCAAACCAAGAACAAGGGAGCCGGTAGAGCTGAGATGATCTACGTCGAGGAGCATCAGCAGAGCCTGTTCATGCTCCTCTTCGTCACGAACAATACCGTTTACCTCCTTGAGAGTGGCTGGAAAACGGGTATAGAGCGCATGAGCCTTTTTTTCACCATTTTCCATCAACTTGAGGCCAAAGGTAAAACCGAACAGCGTCGTGACCAGCATATAAAGCCAAACCTTGAAACGGTCAGGACTGACATCCTTCCGTGTATAATTTTTCCAGACGTTATAATGGCGCATCTCATCATCAGCAATCTGGGTGAGTATGCGGCGATTTTTAATGCCACTTACCTTGCCGGAAAGATTTTTGTAAATGTGATGGTCGGTTATCTCATTCCGCTGAAAAACCGCAATTTCCCTTGCATCGAAGCCCCTTCCCTTGTTCACGAATTCACTGGTTTAGATTATTGAATCCTCTTATCTGCTGAGCGTTGCCGCCTCAATCAACTCGTTCATTCTCGATAAAAACGCGGTGGTCGAATCAAGCCCCCCCTCAAGAAAGAGAGCGCCTTCATAAAGCTGCCTGATAACTGTTCTGATCAAAGGATTACCGGCATTGGCAATAATCATGCCGGAAAGGTTGCGGATAATTGGATGTGATGTGTTGACCTCCAGAATTCTTTTGGCTGCCGGCATGTTGGCCTGCATCATCTTCATCATCTTCTCCATCTGGCTGTCGAGGCCATCTTTTCCGCTCACCAGCGTCACCGGTGAGTTGACCAGCCGGTGTGACTCAATAACATCCTCAATCTCCTCCGCAAGTGTTTCACGGAAAAGCTGCAACACTGGAGAGAGGAGATTTTCAGGAAGCGATTCTGCTCCATCTCTTTTCTGCTTCTGCTTTGAAAAATCGATATCCGGTTTTTCAATGGATTTCAGCGGCTTTTTATCGAACTCATGGATTGAGGGAATAACAAAGACGTCAACCGGATCGCTCAAGAGCAGCACCTCAATATCCATATCCTGGAAATACTCAAGGTTGGGGTGCGCAAGAAGTTGGCCGCGACTGCTTCCTGAATGGTAGTAGATCTCCTTCTGGTCAGTTCCCATTCGTTCGGTGTACTCTTTTAGGGTCACATATTCACCCTCGGCGGTCTTTGTGCTCTCAAAGCGCAGCAGCTCAATAAGCTTGTCGCGATTGGTAAAATCGGTGTTCAAACCAATCTTGATGATGGGGCCGAATGCCTTGTAAAAGGTTTTGAACTTTTCAGGCTGCTCTTTGGCAAGGGTTTCAAACCAGCCAAGAATTTTGCCGGTAAGGATTTGACGGATTTTGGCCATCACCGGGCTCGACTGCACCACCTCTCTTGAGACGTTCAACGAAAGATCTTCGGTATCGACAACACCGGCAATAAAACGAAGGTACTCGGGCAGCAGATCGCGACACTCATTCTGGATAAGCACCTTTTTCACATAGAGCTGCGGGCCATGATTTTCGAGTTCTCCCTGACGGTAAAGCATTTCGGGCGGAGCCTCTTTCGGGAGAAACAGGAGCGCCTTGAAGGTGACCATCCCCTCTACTGACACTGGAAGATAGTCAAGGGGATCATGATAGTCGTTGGCAATGAACTTGTAGAACTCATTGACCTCCTCATCCTTCAGCTCACTTTTTGAACGCTGCCAGAGTGCCGTGACGCTGTTGACCTGCTTGTCGCCAAGGTAGATCGGAAAGTCAACAAAGTTTGAATATTTCTTGATAATCTGCTCAACGCGGTACTCTTCGGCAAACTCCTTGTGCTCCTCCTTGAGTTTGAAGGAGATACGGGTACCACGAATCGCTTTGTCGATCTTTTCAATGGTGTAGGTGCCCTGTCCACTGGAGCGCCAGCGGTACCCCTGCGAATCGGGCCGGGCGCTTCTGGTCTCTACGGTAACCTCTTCGGTAACCATAAAGACTGAGTAGAAGCCAACACCAAACTGTCCGATGAGGTTGCCATCAAGCTGTTGCTGCTGCTCTTTGAGGGACTGCATAAAGCTGAGCGTCCCCGACCTGGCAACAGTCCCGAGGTTTGCAATCAGCTCCTCTTCGGTCATGCCTACCCCACTGTCTTCAATAACAAAGCTCATCTCTTTGGAATCGATGGTGATCCTGATGGCAAGTTCTGACTCCTTGTCGAGAATATCCTGGTCGGTAAGGGCATTAAAGCGCACCTTGCTCAGTGCATCGGAGGCGTTTGAAATCAGCTCCCTGAGATATATTTCGGGATGGGTATAAAGGGAGTGGACGATAAGATCCAGAAGCTGCTTCATTTCAGCCTTGTATTCAAACTCCTGGAGAGGCGCTGTACCGTTGTTACTGCTGTTGCTCATATTGAATCGTCTGCTTTATTTATAAGAATGGATGCTTGTTCATCGGCAAGTGACTGCAAGCGTTCCAAAAAAAGGTAATTAATTATGACCTGCGTAACTTTTTGCGTGCTGCCGCCTCGCCATCATAGAGGCGCTTGACACCATCACCAAGCGCTTTTTCAATATCACGAATGTTGGAGACAAGCCTCGCCATACCCGACAATTCTACTGAAGCGGCCTGATCCGACCCCCACATCGCCCGGTCAATGGTAACATGACGTTCAACGAAGGTGGCACCAAGAGCCACCGCAGCCCACGTGGTTGAAAGCCCCACTTCATGGCCTGAATAGCCAATCGGCACCGTGGGATAGAGCGCCTTGAGGGAGGTGATCATCCGAAGATTCAGTTCATCTATCGGTGAGGGATAGGTGGAGTTGGTATGGGCAATAAGAAGATTATCGGTTCCAAGCTCTGCAACCGTTTTTTCAACCTCATCCATCGTTGACATGCCGGTAGAGATGATCAGTGGACGGTTCGTCGCTGCTGTCTTTTTCAGCAGGGGGAGATCCGTCAGTGAAGCTGATGCCGCCTTGTAACAGGGGGGCTCAAACTGTTCCATAAAGTCAACAGACTCTTCATCCCAGCAGGATGCAAACCAGAGGATACCGTGCTCCTTGCTGAATCGATCAATCTCCTGATACTCCTCACGCCCGAACTCAACCTTATAACGATAGTCGATGTACTTCATGCGACCCCAGGGTGTATCACGCTCAATGTCGCGCTGATCTTTCGGCACGCAAAGCTCAGGGGTACGCTTCTGAAACTTGACCGCATCACAACCCGCCTGGGCTGCCCCCTCAATAAGCTTTTTGGCCACATCCATCGAACCGTTATGATTGATGCCGATTTCAGCAATTACAAAGACGGGATGGCGATCTCCAACCATTCTGTTCCCTATAGTGACTTCTGCCATATAATTACAGTGGTAAAATGAACCATTCATTACATTTTGATTGGAATGTCAGGAATCGATGTTAAAAAAACAAAAAATATACTCAGGAATTTCTCAGCATAATAAGCCACTCTGCAAAGTCGCGAAATGCTCCATGGCCGCCATTGGCTCTGGCCTTGTAGTGGCTGCATGGCTCAACAAAATGCGTAGCATCACAAGGAGAACCCGTCAAACCCTCCTTCGCTATCTCCTCCATAATCGCCACGTCATTGACATCATCACCGATATAGGCCAGCTCACAACGTAGAAGTCCGGTCTCAGCCAGAACGGTTTCAACCATGGAGAGCTTGTCCTTGACTCCAAGATAGAGCCGTTTCATCCCGAGCTTTTCAGCCCGTTTCCTGAGACTTGGGGAGATCTCCCCGGTCATGATAGAGGTTTCAATACCTATATTTCTGAGCCGCTCAACGCCCATTCCATCCCTGATAGAATAGCGTTTCAGCTCCTCCCCTCTATCCGAATAGTAGACACCGGTATCGGTGAAAACTCCATCATTATCGGAAATAACAAGTCTTATCTTTCCGGCTCGTTGTACGAGCTCCCCGATCGTTAATGACAGCATGGAAAATTGAGCGTTTCATCAGGATACAATGATTTTCAGCAGGCCAATATATGACATTTCCCGCATTTCACAGCAAAGAGAAAGCGAGAGCAGAAGCTACAGATAAACTACGCATCTGGTTAAAAAGATTTTGCACCCTTTCAATTGACAACCTGAATCGTTATGTTCATGCTCTTCATGAGGCGTGATGGACAAATTGGACTGTTTGCTCAACTTTAACATACCTTGCCCTATGTGTGGAGTTTTCGGCGTTTTTAATTCAAAAACTCCCGCAGAAGATACCTTCTATGGACTTTACTCACTCCAGCACAGGGGACAGGAGGCTGCAGGTATTGTTGTGGCGGAGTATAACAAGGTCAAGAAAAGAACGCTCTTCAAGCAACATAAAGGGATGGGTCTTGTTGCTGAGGTCTTCAGGGATGAGACTATTTTTGACACCCTTGGTGGTTATGCCGCAATTGGACACAACCGTTATTCAACCACAGGCTCCTCGTCATCGGCAAGCAATATCCAGCCATTTTCACTCACCTATCGATCGGGAAGTCTCGCCATAGCCCATAACGGCAACCTCACCAACTCCCGTACGTTACGGCGTGAACTGACAGAACTCGGAGTGATCTTTCAGGCATCATCGGATACCGAAATCATCCCTCACCTTGCCGCACGGAGCAGACAAAAGGAGCCAATACACCAGCTTTACGAAGCGTTATCGCAGGTTGAGGGTGCATATTCGATGGTACTTCTTGCCAATAACCAGTTGATCGCTGCGAGGGATCCCTATGGATTCAGGCCGCTTGCCCTTGGCAAAAAGGTCGATCCGCTCACCGGTGAGCTGACCTATATTGTCGCCAGCGAAACCTGCGCTTTTGATATCATCCAGGCGGAATATATCCGCGATATCGAGCCCGGCGAAATTCTTTTGATCGACCATCTTGCTGTTACAAACGAAAAACTGACATCGCTCTACCTCCCCTCCTCACCCCGCAAGGCCCGCTGCATTTTTGAATATGTCTACTTCTCTCGTCCAGACAGCTTTATTTTTGGCCATTCGGTGGACAAGGTGAGGCGCAATCTTGGCAAAAATCTTGCACGAGAGTCAACAATTGAGCATCAACCCGGAGAGAAGGAGCTGACCGTTGTCAGTGTGCCCGACTCATCCAACACTGCCGCGCTCGGGTTTGTGAGGGAAAGCCTCAAAAACAAGAAACCGGCAAGATTTGAACATGGTCTTATCCGCAACCACTATGTGGGAAGAACCTTCATACAGCCAGGCATTCACAGCCGTGACATCAAGGTTCGTTCCAAATACAATATTGTGCGAGGAGTACTTCAAGGGCGACCGATCATTCTTGTAGACGACTCCATTGTACGGGGAACAACCGCGAAAATGCTGATCCGGCTGATTCGTGAGGCTGACCCAACAGCAATTCATCTGCACATCAGCTCTCCCCCCATAACGAACCCCTGTTTCTACGGTATGGATTTTCCTACCAAGCGACAGTTGCTTACCCACATGTTCGACAGTCTTGACAACGCCGGAGAGGAGATTGAAAAAATCAGGGAGTATATCGGGGTGGACTCATTGAAATACCTCTCCATGGAGGGGTTGATGAACAGCGTCCCCTCCTTTGAGGGCGAAACATGCAGCTACTGCACCGCATGTTTCAGCGGGGACTATCCGATTCAAATCAGTGACGCTACGACTGATAAAGAGGAAAACGACTGACAAGTGGATAGATGTTAATTACCAATGCTATTTTTTCCCCTGCTTGAACTCAATCCTTACTGAGGTGTGGGGCACCGCCTCAAGTCTCTTCTTGGGTATAGGCTTGCCCGACTTGATACAAATCCCGTAAGTGCGGTTCCTGATCCGGTCAAGAGCCTGATCAATGTAGTTGATATACTTTTCGTCACGAGCTATAAACATAAAGCGCTGTTCCCGATCCATGGTATCGGTACCGTGATCGGCCATGTGCATGGAATAGTTTGAATTGATTGAATCTTCCACGTTTTCGTCGGAAAGCGAGGAGCGCAGAATATCGAGATCACGCAGCACCTCCTCACGTCTTTTGAGTAACAGAACCCGGAAATGTTCAAGTTCTTCATCAGTCAAATACGTTTTCGTCAAGATGGGCTCTTCAATTATTTCACTCTCTTTGCTGAAAGCGCTCTCATTTTTTTTTACCATAATAGATCTTGTTTTCTTGTTACCAACAGAATTTCATAAAAAAGCCCGCTCAGAATACCCCCACTAAAGATACCATTAACTGCAATATTTATCAAGTAATAGCTCACATTCGTGACCATTTATCACATACGATATCCCTGGACGTGGCATACCATCCTCAAGAGACAACGCAAGAGTCTCTTCCTTGATATATGCTTCATTGAACGCAATTGCACTCCAAAGCTCTTTTGAAGTCCTGATGTATATAGTAATCCTGTCGGTAATCGCAAAACCATTCCCTTTGCGATCGGTTTGGATACGACTGACAAGTTCACGAGCATTGCCAAGCATCTCCAGCTCTTCGGTCATCTCCGTGTCGAGCGCCACCATAATACCATGAGCGTCATCGGATGCCACAAGCCACCCTTCAATATCTTCGTGCATGATCTCCACATCTTCACGATTCAGCTCAAATACCCTGCCATCGAGCTCAAGCGAAAGATGGCGCTCTTTTTCCAGGCGTGCAATCTGTTTATGGCTCATCATCCTGATGGCTTCCGCCAAAGCTTTCATCTCCTTGCCAAAACGGGGGCCAAGAGTTTTAAAGTTTGCTTTGACCTTTTTGCTGATCACAGAGCCATCCTCTTCGATATACTCTATCTTCTGTACATTAACCTCTTCCAGAATAATTTCGGCAACCAGCCGATACTCTTCTCTTACCGCATCGTCACTCACAGAGAGCAAAATACGCCTGAGCGGCTGACGAACCTTGATGGAGGCCTTTTCGCGCATCGTGCGCACCAGCGAGGTGATAATTTGCGCTTTTTTCATGCGATGCTCAAGTGGCCGATCAATCGCGTCAAGATGAAGCCGGGGGAAATCGGCAAGATGAACCGACTCACAGGGTTCAAGTCGGCTTATCCCGTTCAGATTAAGATAGATCCAATCCGCCAGAAACGGGGTGACAGGTGCCAGCAACTTTGCCACCGTCTCCAGTGCACGATAGAGCGTCTGATAGGCGGCAATCTTGTCCGGCCCCATGTCGCTTTTCCAGAAGCGCTTTCTTGAACGACGGATATACCAGTTGGAAAGGTCATCAACGGTAAAATCATGAATCAGCCTGACTGCGCCGGTAATGTCGTACTGCTCCATGCGGAGATGTACCGTATCAATCAGCGTGTTCAGGCAGGAGAGTACCCAGCGATCCAGCTCGGAGCGCCCCTGAAGAGCTATTTCAGGATCGGCAAAGGTAAAACCATCAACATTGGCATAAAGCACAAAAAAGTTGTAGCTGTTGATAAAGGCCCGGAAAAACTTGCGCTGCTCCTCCTCAATCTCCGCCGTATTGAACGATTTCGGTCTCCATGGAGGGCTGCTCACCATCAGATACCAGCGAAGTGCATCGGCCCCGTAACGCTCCATCGTCTCAAAAGGATCAACCATGTTGCCTTTCGACTTCGACATCTTCTGGCCGGATTTGTCAAGAATATGGCCATTGACAATCAGGTTTTTATAAGCTGGCTTGTCAAAAATAAGGGTTGCAATGGCATGGAGCGTGTAGAACCATCCCCTGGTCTGATCGACCCCCTCGGCAATGAAATCTGCCGGAAACATCTTGTCGAACAGCTCTCGATTCTCAAACGGATAGTGTAACTGGGCAAAGGGCATGGAGCCGCTGTCGAACCAGACATCGACCAGCTCGGGCGTCCGGTTAAAGCGCTTGCCATTCCTGATAAAATAGACCCTGTCAACAAAAGGCTTGTGCAGATCAAGCTCCACCAGCTCCCAGTCGAGCGCATCGGCAAGCAAGAGCCGCTCCCCGTCAATATCTATAAATCCCTCCCGCAACTCCGCAATGGAACCAACAGCAAACATTTTGCCCGAAGAGGCATCATCGCCAATAACAAAATCCTCGGAAACCCAGAGTGGCAGAGGAGAACCCCAGAATCGTTCACGGGAGAGCGCCCAGTCCTTGTTCTCCTCCAGCCAGTTACCGAAACGACCTGTCCCTATCTCGGGAGGGCACCAGTTGATAGTTTTATTAAGCTCCACCATGCGGGGAGCTATCGAGGTTGTTCTGATATACCATGATTCGCGGGCATAGTAGATTACCGGCACATCGTAACGCCACGAATAGGGGTAGGTGTGGGTAATGATCTCCTTGCGGTATAACTTTCCCGCACCTTTGAGCTGTTTGATAATGAGCGGATCGGTATCCTTAAAAAACATGCCGTCATAGTCGCTCACCTCAGCCGTAAAGCAGCCATTCCGGGCCACCGGTTGAAGCATAGGCAAATCGTATGTTTTGGCAATCTCATAGTCATCGGCACCAAAGGCAGGAGCAATATGGACAATACCGGTGCCATCCTCTGTGGAGACAAAAGAGCCTGCCGTGACATACCAGCACTTTTTTTCAGGCTGGATGTAGGTAAAGAGCGGCTCATACTCCATACCTTCAAGATCACTTCCTTTCAGCTCGGCAACAACCTTCCAGAGTGATTCACCCTCTTCATTCTTCTCAAGAAGCACCTGCAGGCGCGATTTGGCAAGAATCAGCGTCTCTCCACTCTCAGCATGACAGACCTTTACGTAGTCAATATCCGATCCAACGCAAAGCGCTACATTTGAGATGAGTGTCCACGGCGTCGTTGTCCAGACAAGAAATGACTCTTCAGCCCCGCGAAGCTTGAACTTGACATAGATACTCGGGTCTTTCACCTCTTTGTACCCCAGGGCCAGCTCATGCGAACTGAGCACCGTCTCGGATTTTGGATCCTGCGGCACAATTTTATAGTCTTTGTAGATCAGCCCCTTGTCGAAAATAGTTTTCAGGGCCCACCAGACCGATTCGATATAGTCATTGGTGCAGGTGATGTAGGGATTATCCATATCAACCCAGTATCCCATCCGCTCGGTCAGCTTCCCCCACCCTTCCCGGTTATCATCAATGTGGTGATAGACGAGTGCCCGTGCTTCGGCATTGAACTCAGCATCGCCATAGTCAACGACCTGCGACTTGTTCTTCAAACCCAGTTTCTTCTCCACAGCAATCTCCACCGGGAGTCCATGAGTATCCCAACCAGCCTTGCGGGGAACCCGGTAGCCCTGCATGGTCTTGTAGCGACAGACAATATCCTTGATGGTACGGCTGAACACATGGTGAACCCCAGGCTTTCCGTTGACCGTCGGTGGCCCTTCATAAAAGGAGAAGAGCTTGTCGGACGATCGCCCGTCAAGGCTTTTGTGAAAAATCCCCTGTTCATTCCAGTAGGCCAGAATATCTGCCTCTACCGCGCTGTATGAGAGATTTGAGGGATACTCAACAAATTTGGCATTCATAGCTTTTCTTGATCATTCAGTCGAATGCAGGGCTCAGTACCTGCCATTGAAAATATTACACCCATAAGAGCTGAAACAAGAGAGGCAAGCCTTTCAAGAAACGAAAAGCTTGCCTGAAATGAAGTATAAACAGAGCCTGGATGCCAACGCCTTTCGACGCTTATTTCTTGCCACCAAGCGTAGAGTTAACACCTTCAAGCACCTGCTTGGCAACCGTCGTAAGAGAGTCAAGCGCCAGGGCAATAGCCTTGCTCACCGGATCAATCGCGCCGTCAATAAGGGAGCCAACACCAACAAGGATAGTAGAAAAATCTCCTTTACCAAAATCGCTTTGCTTCTGCTGATCTTGACCAGATGCTCCAGATGCTTTCGTTTCTTCAGCCATATTTCACCGCCATTTAGAGTTATCGCATAACAAAAACAATACGTTGGAAATGTAATATATTTATTCATGCTATCAAAGCAAAGGAAAACAGAAGATGTTCCTGATATCTTTTTAACCGATAACGCAACCCTTCATGATCATTCACGCTACTGACGACCATACCGGTCATTGATCCGAACAATATCATCCTCTCCAAGATAACTGCCTGTCTGTACTTCAATCAGTTCCAGCGGAGTTGTTCCAGTATTCTCCAGACGATGCAATGCACCGACAGGAATATAGGTTGACTGATCCTCGCAAAGTGTAATTTTTTGTGTGTCCACGGTAACAAGAGCCACTCCCTTCACCACAATCCAGTGTTCGGCACGAAAATTATGTTTTTGCAGCGAAAGTGCTGCGCCGGGGTTTACCGTAATGCGCTTGACCTTGAAGCGCTCTGACTCATCAACCGTTTCATAAGTCCCCCAAGGCCTGCATACCCTGCGATGGGTCAACGCTTCATCCCGCTCACTCCGCTTCAACTCCTCAACCAGCACCTTGACATCCTGAACAGCCTCCCGTGAGGCAACAAGCACTGCGTCCGAAGTCTCAACAATAATGTGCCCTTCAAGTCCAACGGCTGTAACAAGGCGACTGGTGGCATGGATGTAGCAGTTTTTAACATCATGCACCATTACATCACCCTTCTTGATATTGCCGGAGACATCGGACTTCTCGACATCCCAGAGCGCAGACCATGCGCCGACATCATTCCAGCCAGCATCAAGTGGCACCAAAGCTGCCCTGGCTGTCTTCTCCATCACGGCATAGTCAATCGAATCGGAAGGAGAGGCACTGAATGCCGCTGCATCAAGACGCAAAAAGTCCAGATCTTCAGCCGATTTTTCGAGGGTCTCCCGGCAGGCAACAACCATTTCAGGAGCATAGGCTTCAAGTTCGTCAAGATAGCTCTCGGCCTTAAAAAGAAATATGCCGCTGTTCCAGAAGTAGCCACCGGAGGCAAGGTAACGCTCCGCCGTCTGCCTGTCAGGCTTTTCGACGAACTCAAGCACCGGATAGACCACACTGTCGCTCTGAACTGTTGCCCTGATATAGCCGTAACCAGTTTCAGGCGCACTCGGGAGAATACCAAAAGTAACAAGTTTACCCTTTTCTGCCGCTTCCCTACCTGCGGCAACAGCAGCGCTGAAGGCCGCCGAATCGAGAATAACATGGTCAGCAGGCAACACCAGCATCAGTGCTCCTGGATACTTTTTGCTGACCAGCATGGCCGAAATGGCAGCGGCAGGGGCAGTATTGCGCCCGACAGGCTCAAGAATTATCTCTCCGAGCTCAGCGCCTGTCTCATGCAACTGCTCTGCCACCAGAAATCGGTGGCTCTCGTTGCAGACACAATAGAGCGGCCCGCGCCCTTCAAGTGAAGCGAGACGATAGACCGTATCCTGCAGCATGGTGTTTTCACCGGTCAGCGAGAGCAACTGTTTTGGATACAGCGCACGGGAGAGAGGCCAAAGCCGGGTACCAGAACCACCACTGAGAATCACAGGAATAATCATGAACAATAGTGTTATTTTTTTATCCGGTTAAGATACTTCTCGTACATCTTCCAGGTCGTCGAGACAAGGGTATCAACATCGCTGTATTTCGGCACCCATCCAAGCAGCTCACGCGCATGGCCGGATGAGGCAACAAGCTCGGCCGGATCGCCAGCCCTTCTGCCTGTCACCTCGGCTGGAATTGCCTGGCCTGTAATAATCCGTGCCCGATCGACCATCTCAAAGACGCTTACCCCGCTTTCACTGCCAAGATTCACCGTCAGGCTCTGCTTCTGCTTCAGAATATATTCAAGAGCGGTGACATGCGCTTCAGCAAGGTCACTCACATGCACATAGTCGCGAATACAGCTTCCGTCCCGTGTGGAGTAATCGTCCCCATACACAGCGAGTTTCTGGCGAATACCCACAGCCACCTCCATCACAATGGGCAGAAGATTCTCCGGGTTCAACTCCAGCCCCTTGACCCGCCCCTGCACATCATACCCCGCCGCATTAAAGTAGCGAATAGCCGCGTAACGCATCCCCTTGAGCCGGTCATACCAGTCGAGGATGCGCTCAATTTCCAGTTTGGTAAAGCCGTAAAAGTTCTCGGGCTCTTTTGGGTGATTTTCGTCAATCGGCAGGTATTGGGGGGCCCCATAGACTGCCGCAGATGAAGAAAAGATAACTGGCGATATACCCGCTTCGGATGCCTGATTAAGAACGTTGATCGTGCCGGAAATATTGGCATGCGCATAAGCTTCGGGATGGAGCATGGACTGCCCCGCCGCCTTCAATGCTGCAAGATGGACACATCCATCAAAGCCGGCCGCCATAACTGCCCGCAACTGGTCAGGGCGCATGATGTCGCCATGGACAAAATGGGCCTCCTCAAAGAGATTTTCCCTGAAGCCGGTTTGAAGATTGTCGAAAACCGTCACCTGATAACCGCGATCAAGAAAAGCCCTTGAAACATGGCTGCCAATATAGCCAGCACCACCAATAACCAGAATTTTCATAAAAATAGCTCTGTGATTTCAAAAATTGTTGTCACCTGCCACGATACATCTCCTCATAGTAGCGCTGGTAACTGCCGGAGGTGACATTGCTGAGCCACTCACTCTGTGCAAGATACCATTCAACCGTCAACTCAAGCCCTTTTTCGAAGGTTATCGAAGGAACCCAGCCAAGCTCACGCTGCAACTTCGACGAATCAATGGCATAGCGCAGATCATGACCTGCCCGGTCGGTGACATAGGTGACCAGTTTTTCCGACTCCCCTGCTGCCCGACCAAGCTTTGTATCCATGATACGGCAAAGAAGCTGGATCAGCGCAATGTTACTCCATTCATTATGACCACCAATGTTGTAGGTTTCACCTGTTTTTCCCTGATGATAGATCACATCAATCGCCTGGGCATGGTCAACAACCCAGAGCCAGTCACGAATATTTTCCCCTTTTCCATAAACCGGAAGCGGTTTTTTCTGGATGATATTGTTGATAAAGAGAGGAATAAGCTTTTCAGGAAACTGGAAGCTCCCGTAGTTATTGGAGCAGTTGCTGATCACCACCGGCAAACCAAAGGTATCATGCCATGCCCTGACGAAGTGGTCAGAGGAGGCTTTCGAGGCAGAGTAAGGGCTGTGGGGATCGTAGGGAGTCTCCTCGGTAAACAGCCCCTCGCTGCCAAGAGAGCCATAGACCTCGTCCGTTGAAATGTGGTAGAAGCGCTTGCCCTCAAGATTGGCGCCCCAGCTCGCTCTGGCAGCATTCAGCAGATTGACCGTGCCCAGAACATTGGTCACCACAAATGCCGTCGGATTGGTTATTGAGCGATCGACATGCGACTCGGCTGCCAGGTGAATCACTCCGTCAAAGTGGTGCTCCTCAAACAAGCGCATCAAAAAATCAGCGTCCGTGATATCCCCCTTGACAAAGCGGTAGTTCGGCAGATGCTCAACATCGCTGAGATTGGCAAGGTTGCCGGCATAGGTCAGCTTGTCGAGATTGGTAATGGTATAAGAGGGGTAGCTCTTCAGGAGATGGCGCACAACATGCGAGCCAATAAATCCAGCTCCCCCGGTAATAAGAATATGCATTGACTTGTCTTTGTTTTGTTGCGAGCTTTTCGCTTTATCTGTTGCTTGTTCCGATTTTTTGTATGATGTCTATGGGGCGACACCCGGCCCTGCCAATAACTCAGCCATGCACATAAGAACCCTATCGACCATCAAACGCTACCCGTCACACCATCCTCACCCTCCAGACGGTGCAACATCACGGCAAGTGAATCACGCCAGTAGGGAATCTGGATGCCCCACTCCTTTTTGATGGCGGATTTGTTCATCACACTGTAGTGAGGACGTGGCGCCACCTGCGGATAGTCGGCGCTGCCAACCGGCAATACCTTGCAGGGGAGCGCTGCCAGCTCCATAATCGCTTGTGCAAAATCGTACCACGAAGCAACCCCCTCGTTGGAGTAATGAAAGGTGCTGCTGTAGCGAACATCCTTGTCGTGCCGGTCAATAATCGACACCATTGCCAAGGCAAGATCTGCCGCCCATGTTGGCGTTCCAATCTGGTCAGCCACAACACTCAATTCAGAGCGTTCTCTGCCAAGGCGAAGCATGGTTTTGACAAAGTTCAAACCATACATGGAGTAAAGCCACGATGTCCTGATAATGATGTATGAAGGAGCGATATGACGAATCGACTCCTCACCCTCCCATTTTGAGATCCCATAGATCCCAAGGGGCGATGGGGGATCACTCTCCCGATACGGAAAGCTTGAGGTGCCATCAAAAACGTAATCAGTGGAGATATGGATCAGAAGCGCATTCCGCTCCCTGGCGCAAGCTGCAAGCACCGCCGGACCATCCCTGTTGACGCTGAAGGCCAGGGCGGAATCTGTTTCAGCCTTGTCAACCGCCGTATAGGCCGCACAGTTAACAATAACCTCTATGCCATGAACTCTACAGAGAGCATCAACCTTGTCTGAAAGCGTAATATCAAGATCAGGGAGATCATAGAAAAAAAAACGGTGGTGGTCGAAACGGGCCGACAGCTCCTGCAACTCCGACCCAAGCTGGCCACGACTGCCTGTAACAAGAATATTCATTTACTGCGCCCTCGGATAAAGTTTTTCCTGCCTGAAATCGTCATACTGAAACAGATCAACCGAAGCGAATGCCGGTTGCACGGCATCTTTGCCCGATACCCGTATCACCTCTTCCTGAAGCTGCCAGTCAATACCAAGCGCGGGATCATTCCACAGAATCCCTGCATCATAAGAGGGCGCATAGTAGTTGTCGCACTTGTAGGCAAAGACGGCTTCCCGGGAGAGCACGACAAAGCCATGCGCAAACCCCTTCGGCACCCAGAGCATGTTCTTCCGTTCAGCATCAAGCACACAGGTGATATGACGGCCATAGGAGGGAGAGCCGAGACGCAGGTCAACAGCAACATCGAGCACACTGCCGTAGAGCGCACGAACCAGCTTCGATTGCGTGAACGGCGGCTTTTGGAAATGGAGCCCTCGAAGCACGCCGCAGGTCGACTTCGACTCATTATCCTGCACAAAAACAACATGCCCGATATGCTGCTCAACAATATCCTGGCGAAATGATTCAAAAAAATAGCCCCGATCATCTCCGAACACTTGCGGTTCAAAAATCAGGACATCTGATATCGCCGTAGGAATCACTCGCATAAAAAACGTAAAAACGCCGGAGTAAAAAATTAAATCACCAACCACAACAAGAGGCCATGTTACAATAACCTTGCCTGCCCCACAAAATAACAATTGAACAATACTTTACCGCTGCACAAGTAACTGCCTCAGATAAAGCCCATAATGGCTCTTCATCAATGGCTCGGACAAGCGGAGCAGTTGTTCATCATTGATCCAGCCATTCCGCCAGGCAATCTCTTCGGGGCAGGCCACCTTCAGCCCCTGTCGCTTCTCAACAGTCTGGATAAAGTTCCCTGCCTCCTGAAAGGACTCATGCGTACCGGTATCAAGCCAGGCAAAACCTCGCCCCAGCATGGAGCACTTTAAACGCCCCTGTTGCAGATAGGTTTCGTTGACCGCTGTAATTTCAAGCTCGCCCCTGGCCGAGGGCTTCACCTGTTTTGCAATATCCACCACATCATTCGGGTAAAAATAGAGCCCGACAACCGCGTAATTTGATTTTGGTTTCAGAGGTTTCTCTTCAAGGGAGAGCACTGTGCCAGTCGCATCAAGTTCAGCAACTCCATAACGCTCAGGATCACTGACATAGTAACCAAATATGGTGGCATTGCGATCGTTCTGAACATTTTGCGCAGCAGCTTCAAGCATTGAACTGAAAGCATAGCCGAAAAAAATATTATCTCCAAGAATAAGCACAACATCATCGCTGCCAATAAATGTTTCACCAAGGATAAAGGCCTGGGCCAGCCCGTCAGGTGAAGGCTGCGCCACATAGGAGAGGGAAATACCCCAGTCACTCCCCTCTCCCAGCAACTTCCTGAACATCGGCTGATCTTCGGGGGTAGTAATAACCAGAATCTCCCGTATCCCCGCCAGCATCAGCGTCGTCAGAGGGTAGTAGATCATCGGCTTGTCGTAGACAGGAAGAAGCTGTTTTGATATGCCCCTGGTCACCGGATAAAGTCTGGTGCCAGAGCCTCCTGCAAGAATAATTCCTTTCATGGTTATACTGTAAGCTATTTGTTAACTTTTCCCTGCCATCTCCAGACTCACGCGCATACATTTGCGGGCAGCCTCAATAGCCAATCGACCTTCCTCCGCGCCGAAAAGCTCCCAGGGAAGCCGGTAGGTTGACTCATCGCCATATTTTACCAGCATTTTCTCTTGAGAATCATACGTTTCCAGCTCAGGCAAAAGCTGTTCAATCAGTGCCGCCGCATCATTGGTAACTGTTCCCTCTGATATCAGTTGCGATAAATGCCTGCCTGGTTTATGGGTAAGAGATGAAACACCGAAAAGCATGAGCACCGCCAGACCGGTATGCTCAACCACAAGTATTGAGCCGGAAACGCAGGCGCGCCAGCGTTCAAGAGCATAATCCTGCTCAGCCTCTTTTAAATAACCCTGGGCCAGCTCAAGCCGATAGTCAACATCCTTCTGCAGTTCCATAACAACCTCCTTTAATCAACATAAGTATAGTACAGGTTTGTACATTATAATAAGAGAGAACAATATCGCTTTTCATGCAACATACCATCCAAAAATCCATGGACCCTACCATCCCGAAATCAGCCGATCAGAGATATCATCACTAATCTGGTGAAGAGAAAAACGAATGGCCTCCTGCTGGGCAGCAGAGTTCCCTACAGGATAATCTGCAAACCCGACAAAGGGTTGCGCAAAAACAGCTCCCTTTTTGGCTCTCTCAGCCATTGTCACCTCTACCACAAGGGTAATACGATTTTTCAAGGCTCGCTCACTACTGCTGGAGAGCTGACCTGGCGCATCTGAAAATGAGATAATGGAACCTTCAAGGAGCAGATCCGCTCGACCAACAGAGGGAATAACACGGAGGGCACTCTGCGACTCTATGCTGTTAACAAGAGCTTTGGTCAATTCCGCTCGAAATGAGGCAACACCTGCACCGGAACGATCCTCAAAAACAGGAATTGCAATGGTTTTAAGATGTGCAGGAACTGATGTACCGCGAAAAGTGTAACAGCCCTGAAAAAGAGCCATAAAAAGCACAAAAAGTAGTGATGCGCCTGCCTTCCGCATGAGATTCCCCGGGATTAATAGGTTCGACGGTCTATCCTGTTCAGGATTTTACGGAAGGGATAGCTCAGAAGCAACCCCTTTTTTCTGAAGCCACTCAACGCTGACAGGTAGATACCGGTTTTTGAGTCGCTCCAGCTTGAGGCAAGTTTGACGGCAAGCTTTGCGGCAACCAGGGGTGACTGGGCAAAAATATCAAGAATCGTGTTAAAGGTGGCTAACTGACGTAACAGTTCCGGAGTTGGGTGCTCGACGCTGACCATTCCTGTACGCACCAGACCTGGATGCAGCAGCATGACGGAGATTCCTCTGTGCCGGTACTCTTCGGCAACCGCCCGGGTAAACCTCGCTATAGCCGCCTTTGTGGAGCCATAAGCGCTTATGCACGGGGTATTTGAGCCTCTGTCGCTACCAGAGCCCGCCATATTGATCACCTTCCCCTGTCTGTTTTGACTGAGAAAATAGTTGATTGCCACACGGCAACCATTATAGGTCCCTTTAATATTGGTATCAACAACCTTGCCCCACTCGTCAGGATCACTTTCAGCAAGAGTTCGGAAAGGGTCAGAAATACCTGCGTTATTGATAAAGCAATCAACCTTGCCGAATCTTGACACCGCAGCCGCAAGAAGCCTCTCCATATCAGCCATTGAAACAATGTTGCAGCGGCAACCATGAACCGTACCCGGCGGAAACTCCGCAACAGCGGCCTCCACATGAGCCATTGAAGAGGATGTTATAACCACTTTTGCACCTTCACGAACAAACTCGTGAGCTATTGCTTTGCCAATTCCCCTGGTAGAACCGGTAATGATGGCAACCTTGTTGTCGAGCTTACCCATGAGAGTCTGCCACTTTTCCGGAAGCGCTATCAACCATTGCCTGGAGTTCCGGTCGGCCAACAGAGTATGTTTCAAGCGGAATACCCTGTTGAATCGCCTCCCACGCCTGACGGATACTGGCCGCCCCCGCTTTTGGCCCCATGGGATGACCAAAAACACCTCGACCTGGCACAAAACCAAAATCAACGCTCCCAACCTTGCGGTAAACACCTTCAAGCGTCAATGCAGAATCGCTTCCTCCTGGTACCGGAAGTGAACGACGGAGATGTCCGAACTCCTGCAGACACTCCTGAATATTCTCTTTAACCTCCTCCTCGGGAGTCATCATTCTGCTCCCAAATCCTGGCATGATGATGGCATCAAGCCCGGCAAGGCGCTGCAGCTTTGTCATCACCCTGGAGTGCACGCCATACTTCTCCATGCGGCTGAAGGCGGCAATAAAAGGAAAATGGCCGATAAGGGGCACTTTCGTATGTTTTGCCAACATCCTGACAGCGCTGAGACCAACCGGAAGGGCATTCACCAGCAGAGCATTAGCTCCATTGCTGACGGCAATATCGTGCAGCTCAATCAACCGGTCAACCTCATCAGTTATATTTGCCAGATAAATTTTGGGTTCGCCAGTCTCCCGCTCTGCACTCACTCTGGCATTTCCCAACGCATGAGATCGTTCGATAAGTGTCGACCAGTCAACATCAGCCAGCATCTCATCATCTTTGGCAATATCAAGCCCGCCAAGCCAGCTTTGGCGGGCAATTTCAGCAAAATCATCGGGACTGAGGCCAATATTTGGTTTCACGACACCAAAAAATATGGGGCGATCATAAGCCTTCAGAAGATCTCGAATGCCGTCAATACCAAATTTCGGGCCATCAAAGGCAAGAAGATAGGACTCTGGAAAACTGATATCAAGCAGCTTGACCACTGGCACTCCCGGAGTAAAAAATGCTCCTTCGCCACAAACTGCAGAGAGAAGGTTCGGAATTTTTGTCCCAAAATTGCCATGAGGATGTGCAATGGTGACACGACAAGCGTGAATCGTACCACTTATGGCATGATACACTGGATAACTCAGCTCCTGCAACTCACCCTCTATAGTCAGACTGATAACCTTCGCCCCATACTTTGGACGAAAGTCTTCATCATGGCCAACGCGTCTCCACTGGGCAGTAGATTGTTCACTGCAGAAATGAGCAAGGGCCACCTCAATATCTCCCACGCACTCCAGATAGTAATCAAGCGTCAGATAGTCAGCCATGTCAAGCTGCTCCCTTGAGGCAAAAAAACCTTTAATATCCTCTCTGTTCATTGAAAAACATCATACTCCCCTGTGCTTCAGCCAGCCTCAACTTGTTCAAGGGTACTTATTAATAAAACAAGACTCCAATAATTGTACTTCTGTGGGGTCTGCCTCTCCTGCCACAAGAGCAGACCTCCGTCGCCGCCTATCCCTCTGCCTTAATGGAATTGAAGTAGTCAAACGCCTGTTGCGGATCAAAATGCTCATGGACAACTTTGTTAACCGCTTTCATCATGGCCACTGGAAAATCACTCTGGAAAATGTTGCGCCCCATATCGACACCCGAAGCGCCCTCATTAATGGCATTCCATGACATGGTAAGCGCATCAAGTTCGGGAAGCTTCTTGCCCCCGGCCATGACAATCGGCACAGGGCATGATGCGATAATGGTATCGAAATCTTCTGGCACATAATAGGTTTTAACAATCTGTGCTCCAAGCTCGGCTGCCATCCGGCAGGCAAGTCTGAAATATTTGGCATCGCGCACCATATCCTTGCCGACAGCAGTCACCGCCATGGTAGGAATGCCATAACGAAGACCCATATCGACAAGTCTGGTCATGTTATGAATGGAACGGGTCTCATATTCGCCGCCAACAAATATCTGAAGGGTTATGGCTGCCACATTCATGCGAATGGCATCCTCAATATCAACCGCAAGCTCTTCATCAGAGAGCTCCTTGAGAATACTGGGCCCTCCACTGCAGCGCATCACAACAGCTTTGGTAAGGGTTGGCGGAACTGTTGTTCGCAAAATACCGCGAGTCAGCATGATTGCATCGGCGTAAGGCATAAGTGGCACAATGTTCACATCGGGGCGCTCAAGGCCGGTGGTCGGGCCCTGAAAATAGCCATGATCAATAGCAAGCATCACCGTTTTGCCCGTATCAGGCCGAAATATTCGTGAGAGGCGATTCTTCATTCCCCAGTCAAGAGAGTGGGCTCCCTTGAGAAAAAATCCATAGTTGTTAATCGGGGTGTCGAGGTAATACTCTTTTGCCTGTTTGTCTTTATCGTATTCAGCCATGTCGCTCAATCTCCTCTGTTTCAGTTGTAATTGTTTATCTGGTAATGATCTCTCTCAACGAAGGGCGGCCGCAATGTTGCCGCCATCCACCGTGGTAATTGAACCTGTTGTTCTGGTTTCAAGGGCAAGATGCACAAAGGCCTCTGCCACATCTTCAGCGGTCACCTCAAGCTGTAACAGGTTTCCGGCCATATACTCCCTCTCACTCAGACCACGAGCGGCAGAGCGAGTCTTGATCATCTCTTCGGTAAGCAGGCCAGTGCGAATACGATCGGCATTAATGCCGTTTGAACGGATCCCGTCTCGCCCATGATCAAGCGCATATTGACGCACAAGAAAAAGAGTCGCCGCTTTGGCCAGACCATAAGGGCCAAAGTCCGGGCCGGGGTTGACCGCCTGTTTTGAAACATTGAAGAGCAGCACTCCCCCCGTCCCCTGCAGTTTCATCACTCTTACCGCATCCTGCGCTATTGACTGATGTGAAAAAAAGTTTATCTCAAAACTTTTGCGAAGCAGGTCATCGGAAACTTCTCCAATGCGCCCCTGAATAGCCACCCCAACATTGGAGACAAGAATATCCAAGCCACCAAATTTTCGACAGGTGGCATCAAATGCCGCTCGGATGTCGGTGCGTGATGTAACGTCACAGGTGAGAGCAAGCACATTGCCACCAAGCGACTCAGCCGCCTTGTCGAGCGCCTCACGGGTAAGATCGAGAAGAACGAGTTCAGCCCCTTTCTGCCTGAATGCTTTGGCTGTCGCCAGACCAATACCACTCGCCGCTCCGGTTACCATAACAACTTTACCGGCAAAAACATCGTGATGCACCTTGGTCATCTTGGCCTGTTCCATATCCCAATACTCTATCTCAAACACCTCACGGTCACTGATAGTCTCAAAGATGCCCAGTGACTCGGCATCAAGAATGGCCGAGGCCGTGCATGTTGCTATATCCGCATTGACTGCAGCAGATTCTGCGGTTTTTCCAAGGCCGAAAAGTCCAAGACCGGGGACCAGCACCACTCGGGGGAGTGGATCAAGCATGGTTACCGGCATTGCCGCAGCAGCCTGCTGGGTATTAAAATAGTCAACATACTCCTGACGATATCGTTGCACAGCCTCATGAACCGCAGCCTTGAAAGCAGGTATATCTCCCGCGTCCGGCGCAGGAAGAACGAGTGGCCTGTTCTTTGTCCGTACTATAAAGTCAGGCGTCATGGCACCCTTTTGACTTATGGTAAGAAGAGCCTGACTGTTAACATACTCAAGAATATCGGCAGAGGTGCGAAAATCGAGGATGAATTGATGGTACTCGCGGGTGCCTGGAGCCTTTTCATCAACGCAGGCACCCCTGATAACAGGAGCTGCAACTTCGACGGAAGCAATTGTAGTTGGCAAGGATACCGATGTGAAGCTTTTCCTGCCAGCCAGCGCTATACGCTGTTCAAGTAAAGTAACCGCATCAATCATCCTGCTGTAAGCCTCTTGAGCTGTTGCCCCAAAGGTCACAAGACCATGTTTCTGTAGCACCAACCCCTTTATATCAACATCAGCCTCGTACACGCTGGCGGCAGAGCGGGCAAGGCCAAGTCCCGGCTTGATATAGGCCACCGAGCCAAAACTATCGCCGAGCGTTTCGCGGCAGAGCCTGACTCCATCCGGCTGGTTACTGAGCGTGAGAAGCGCAAACGAATGGGTATGAAGAATATACCTGTGGGGCAGAAAAGCATGAAGCAGCGTCTCTATCGATGGAGTCAATCTCTTCTCCGCCATGTGGTCGGTGAGGCTGAACATGTTCAACAGCAGAAGATGCTTGAACTCTTTGGTGGATAACCGCTGAAGCGCCTCTTCGCTTATGCGGTCGTTGTGGGTAAAGAGCTCAACGAGTTTCCGCAGAGGCACCAGCCGGAGGGGGGTATAGTCGCGACCGGTAACCCGGCTCAAATCAACCCCACTTCCTTTGATCAGCAGCGCCTCCGATCGATTGCCAACCATATCGACCAATTCACATTTGACCGAGGTATTGCCTCCTCCGTGCATCACCAGCGAACTCTCACGGCCAAGAAGACGAGATGCATAGACCAGCTCAGCAAGTTCAGACTGCATCTCCGGTGTAGTAGTGCATTGCTCCTGCAGGGAGCGTTGAAGATCAGCGTCGTTCCAAAGGTTCTGCATAACAGATTATACTTCTCACACCGAAAACCGGTATGTTGATTAATAAAAAATAGGGAGATGCAAAGAGGCAATGACCAGTCAACTCCGCTCTCTTTTTTTCTTTTCGTGCCACCCCTCAATAAAGAATCCGGAGCTGTAGACAACAAGAAACCCAGGAATCACTATACAGAGAAAAATAATTTTGTCGCTCATTGTCACCAATTGACCAGAAAACCAGATCATGCAGACCAGAAGAGACCAAGCAGGCCCTACAAACAGGAATGCTCTGTTCCAAAGTTGTTTAAAACTATATTTCATAACTGGCCATCCATCCTGAGATTGCGTTCATTGAGTTTTTCAAGAATAATCCTCACCAGATATTGCAACGCATTAAGCACGTAGGTAACATAAGCCAGGAATGCATCCCAGAGAAGCACCTCTTGCGAAGCGCCAAACCAGGCCAGAAAAAAATAGAGAAGATGAAAAAACGCAGCAACAGTACTCCCGATATCCTCCCATAAAAACTCCTTTGAGTAGACCCACTGATCAAAGACCTCTTTTTCAAAAAACATCCCTGTGATAAAGAGAAGAGCAAAAAAGAGCGTTTTAAAAAGAATAGCCAGACTTACCCAGTAAAAACCGGAGATAAAGAGGCCATTAGCAAAGAGAGTTGTTACCGTCAGACCTCCAATAAAAAAGAGAAACTGTATTGGGGCAAGTATAATCTGAATATCAGTCCAGATGGAGGCATTTCGTTTGACAAGCTGCTCAGGGGTGTAACGGGGCATAGGACATTTACGCTTGGCTGATTTAAAGATACCCCGGCACCCTACCGATGCGGTTATCATTGAACGCTCAGGAATATAGCAAAAATGAAGAGAGAGAAAAAGCGACACGGTGAGTGAGCATATATCTATCATCAAAACAGGGCATTCTTGCTCTGAAAAAATGACATTTATCTTGATCAGAGAGTGCCGAAACATTAGATTGGGGCAATATCTGGTACAAGGTGCACCAGTTTCCGGAGATATTTCTGACAGTGTGAACCTTCTGATGATGATGAACAAAACACCACTCTCTGCGCCTGCGTTTGCCCTCAAACTCCTGAGCTTCCGCAATCACAGCAGAAAGGAGCTTGAACGAAAACTTCTCAGAAAGGGATATCCGCCTGAGAGCATCGAACCCGTACTCAACAAGTTGACCGCACAGGGGGCTCTTGACGACAGAGTATTCAGTATGGAGTTGATCCGAAGCCGTTCAAGGAGAAAACCGTCAGGCAAATTGGTGATGAGTGCCGAACTCCGCAAAAGAGGAGTGCACGATACCGTTATAGAGGAGCTGCTCAACGAATATGAGAGTGCGGAGCTATGCCGGAAAGCTGCTGAAAAAAAAATTGCTTCACTGGCGGGAGCAACTGAACAGGAGCGAAGGAAAAAGCTTGCACTTTTCCTCCGTAACCGGGGATTTGGCTGGCAGGAGATTGAGGAGGTACTCAAAGGTTTTTTTGAGCAGAGTCAGCATGATGATGACCCTTGCTAAGGGAGATCTCCGTGAACAAGTGAACCAATTTTGTCGCCACGCAACAGCCTGCCGAGATTCCCCTTTTCATTCATGTTCATGACCACAATGGGTAGCGCATTCTCACTGCAGAGAGTGATAGCTGTCATATCCATCACCCGAAGATTTTTTCGAATCACGTCAAGGTACGAGATACGCGGAAAGAGTTCGGCGTTTGCATTTTTTTCAGGATCGGAGTCGTAGATGCCATCAACTCTGGTACCTTTCACGATAATATCTGCCTCAATCTCTATAGCCCTCAAGGAGGCAGCGGTGTCGGTTGTAAAATAGGGGTTACCTGTTCCTGCCCCAAAAATGACTACGCGCCCCTTTTCAAGATGACGAACAGCCCGACGCCTGATGTAGGGCTCGGCCATCTGCTCCATTTTTATGGCTGTCTGCAGACGGGTAAAGACCCCTTTACGTTCAAGGGCATCCTGAAAAGCGAGTGAGTTGATCACCGTGGCAAGCATACCCATATAGTCAGCCTGCACACGATCCATATTTGCAGCAGCCTCAGACATCCCTCGAAAAATATTACCTCCACCAATCACCAGCGCAATTTGAGCGCCCATATCGCGGGCCTCTTTAATCTCCTCAGCATAACGCTCAAGCATTTCGGAATTAATTCCATAGCCATCCTCGCCAGCCAGCGCTTCACCACTTAATTTCAGCAAAATGCGTTTGTACTGGAGCATATCCTTATCCTCAGAAAAAAGTGTTATTAAAAACAGCAGCAAGAAATTATGAGTAAAAAAAAAGCCTCGAACAACGAGGCTTTTTTACTTCTTATTCTCCTAACTGATAGCGAACAAATCCAATCACTTCGACCTTCGCCTGATGGTTTTTTCGACAATCGCTGAGTACCCCGGACACCTTGGCCTTGTCATCCTTGATAAAGCTCTGCTCACTGAGAACGACATCCTGATAGTACTTTTCAAGCTTGCCAAGAACTATCCTGTCAACAAATTCCTCTTTTTTACCCTGTTCAAGAGCCTGCTGACGATAGATTTCGGACTCTTTTGCAATGTAATCGGCTGGTACGCAGGAGCGGTCAACAACGATTGGCGCAGCAGCAGCTACCTGCATGGCAAGATCTCTCGCCAGATCCTTTATAACTTCCGGTTTATCAGTATCGATATGAATGATGGCACCAAGCTTTGCGCCAGGATGAATATAGCCCTCGACAAGTCCATTCGGTGCGTCATAAAAAGCAAGCCGTCTGAGATTAATCTTTTCACCCAGTTTGCCGGTCATGGTCTTCATGGCATCGTCCACAGATTCTCCACCATAAGCCTCTCCAAGCGTGAGCGGCAGAAGCGCTTCGGGTGAAACGGCGCGGTTTGCAAGTGCAAGATCGCCAAGTGCTGCAGTAAATCCTGTAAAGTCATCGCCACGTGCAACAAAATCGGTCTCGCAGTTCAGTTCAAGAATAACACCACTCTTGTGATCCGCTGTTACCTTGATACTGACCATTCCCTCTTTGGCATCCCTGTCTGCACGTTTGGCAGCCAAAGCGGCACCTTTCTTGCGCAGATAATCGATAGCCTGCTCAATATCTCCACCTGTTTCGTCAAGGGCTTTCTTGCAGTCCATCATCCCTGCACCTGTTATATCACGAAGATTTTTTACATCTTTTGCTGAAGTCTGGCTCATTGAAATTTTACTCTTAATATTATATAATGGTGATTATTCGCTGATCTCTTCTTTTTCAACATCAACATCGACATCAACTTCCACTTCATCCATCTTGGCTATAACCTCATTTTCGACTTTCAGTTCGCGTGCCTTGATAACGATATCAGCAACAGCCTTGACCATAAGCTGAATTGAGCGAATGGCATCATCATTTGCAGGAATAACATAATCGACCAGTTCAGGATCACAGTTGGTATCAACCATTGCTATAATCGGAATACCAAGCGAACGAGCCTCTTTAATAGCAATATGTTCTTTCTTGATATCAACAATAAAGAGTGCTGCAGGGAGCCTTGTCATCGTGGCAATACCACCAAGAATCCTCATAAGCTTCTCTTTCTCACGACCAAGCATGAGACGCTCTTTCTTGGTAATCATATCATAAGTACCGTCAGTTGCCATCCTGTCAATAGAGTTCATGCGTCTGATGCTCTGACGGATAGTCTGAAAGTTGGTAAGCATACCGCCCAGCCAGCGCTCGCAGACATACGGCATTCCAGCACGTGTTGCCTGCTCGGCAATAATGTGTTTAGCCTGTTTCTTGGTGCCTACAAACATGATCTCCCTGCCAGTCTGCGCAATAGCGTCAAGAGCCTTGAGCGCATCATCAGCAAGAACAACGGTTTTCTGCAAATCAATAATATGAACACCGTTTTTTTCCATAAAAATGTACGGCTTCATTTTTGGACACCAGCGACGTGCAAGGTGACCAAAGTGGACTCCTGCGTGGAGCATCTCTTCAAGCTGGAAATGTGACATAGCGACCTTTTTTGTGATTTAGTTATTCCTCTACCATGCCTTTACTCTCCGGTATCCGGCGCCAGGCGCCAGACACTTCCGGAAAGCTTCGTCTGAACTCAAACAGCCAGACTGTCATGATATGTGACGTTGTGTTCTGAAATTGTACAAGACAAACAAGAGTGCGCCAGATTAACGTTTTGAGAACTGGAAACGTTTGCGGGCTTTCTTGCGTCCAAATTTTTTCCGTTCAACCATGCGGGGGTCTCTGGTCAACAGCTTTTCTGTTTTAAGGATGGCACGGGCAGCTTCATCAAATTCGGTCAGGGCACGGGCAATAGCAAGACTGACCGCTCCAGACTGGCCGCTGATGCCACCACCATGAACATTTACCCTGATATCAAATTCTTCCGATTTTTCAGTAATCGCTAATGGCCTGAGTGCCTGCTGACGTTTGAATTCATCCTTGAAATACTCTTCAATCGGCCGTTTGTTGATAATAACCTTGCCTTTTCCCGGAGTCATAAAAGCTCTGGCGACGGCGGTTTTACGGCGACCTACTGTATCAATTACCTCTTTCATTCCCAATGCTTTAATAATTTAGTTTACTTTCATTTCAACTGGCGACTGCGAAATATGCGGGTGACTTGCACCAGGATAGACTTTGAGTTTTCTGAAGAGCTGACGACCAAGGTTGTTGTGTGGCAACATTCCCCACACTGCATTTTCAACAATTCTTTCCGGTTTTTTCTTCAGCAAATCTTTAACATGGTCAAACTTGACACCTCCAGGGTAATGTGAGTGTGAAAAGTAGCTCTTCTGCTCCTGTTTTTTGCCGCTCAGTACAACCTTTTCAGCATTGGTTACCACAATAAAGTCGCCAGTATCAATGTGTGGAGTGAACTGTGGCTTGTGCTTGCCCCGAAGGACTTTTGCAATTTCGGAAGCCATTCTGCCCAATATCAGCCCCTCGGCATCAATAACATACCATTTGCGGTCAACTTCTGCAGGCTTTGCCGAATATGTTTTAAAACTTAACGTCTTGCTCATGCTCATACTCTTACTATGGATTAACTGTACCTATTGCGGAAAATAAAGTTCGGTAATGTAAATTATTCCGGTTAATTCTACAAATTATACCTTTGCAGTCGGAAAATGGGGCGAGGTAGTTTTTTCCCGGGCACGATTTCAACAGTCTTATTCATGTTAAACTGGCTTTCTTTCTCAGGAAAACGAGGGCCAAGAAAGACCGCAGCCTTTCCCACGAGTAGAACGGCATTACCCGCGCCCTGCTCACCCGCAACAACAACGACAGGAAATACCCTTGCTCCCTCGCCAGGCTAAGTGTCTGGGGAGCGAGAAAACGATCTTGTCGATGGTGTAATACTATTCGGTAAACTAATATTTTTCTTGGTAAGATATTCTTACTTCATTACTATTTTTGATGTGTATGCCATGTTAGCCAAACTTACCCGCAAGAATCAGTTGACCTTGCCAAAATCTATTATAACCTCAATTCCTGAAACGGATTACTTTGAAGTGGGAGTTGAGAATAATCGCATCATGCTTACACCTGTGCGTATGCAGCAAGCAGATGCAGTGCGTGCCAAATTAGAAGCTTTGGGTATTAATGATCAGGATGTTCTTGATGCAAGACAATGGGCAAGAAAAAGTCAGCCGTGAGCCATAGCATAGTTTCCAGTACGTTGTACGAGGTACCTTCAAACATCTCCGGACTGGAGTGC
>SZYA01000091.1 GCA_005843815.1 Chlorobium sp. | reverse complement strand
TTACGCAGACTTGGGCTGAGATGGCAAAAGCTGTTGGTGCACGGCCTGCAGAAATAAAGCGGATGGAGAGCGCTTTTGAACATGATGACCTCTACCGTGCTTTACGCTTGTGAGTCTCTGACTGGTAAGTGAAAAAAGGATGATCGGGATCTCATACTCCGCTCATTCGTTCATACACCTGACTTCCCAGCCACTTCGACACCAGCTCCTGCAATTCTGGTTTGCCCATAAAGTCGGCAAAAAGCTCCTCGTTGAGTTCCATCCGCTCAATAAACAATGACAAAGATAGAACATATACCGATAGAGACAAAAAAGACAAAATCTTGCTTGAGGGCAGACTGACCATTTAAAACCACCATCTGATTACAGCTCGCTTTATTGTAAAAGGCGACTGCTGGAAGCAGGCTCGTTGCGAAGGAGTTCTCGAATATGTACTGTTGTGTTTTTTTGAAGGCCCAACATTATTTCGCTATACTTTCAGTAAGGCATGGTGAGTGACAAGGCAAGTAATGGAAAAATTTCAAAAATTCGCAGTTCAGGCGGCTGCCCGAACGATTGAGGAGGTACCGATGAACAAAGAGAGGTGGCATGACGTGGGCGAAGTGGCCGAACTTTCGAAGAAGCCACTTGCAAATCACGATGATTTGTAACTGCTGTACGCCTGACGCACCCCTCGGCTTGCAACAATGAGCGCCACTGCCGCCACAATTGTCACCAGACATCCAAAGCGAATTGCAATACCAGTGCCAAAATGTTCAGAGAGATAGCCGATTTCAAGATTACCGATGGGCATGAACCCCATAAAAACCATCATATAGAGGCTCATCACCCTTCCCCTGAAACGGTCATCGACTGCACCCTGAATAGTGGCGCTGATGGTTGACACTGCCGAGACCAGACCAAACCCACCGAAAAAGAGAAACAGAAGAGCCATCGGCAATCGGGAGGTAAAGGTAAAGCCGATAAGAGCTAAAGCGAATAAAATTGTCCCCCCTACTATAAAAACCAGACGATCAACTGTTCTGGAGTAGATGGAGACCAGCACTGTGCCAACAACCGAGCCAAATCCTGAAATACCATAGAGGTAGCCCATACCCGAAGCGCCCATGCCAAAAGTTTTTTTGGCAATTACCGGCAACATGGTGACATAAGACCATGCAAATATTGAGATAATGGCGATATACAAAATCGATGTCCTTATCACCGGATGCTTCCATGCATAGCTCAGCCCATCCCTGATTTCCAGCAGAGGGTTGCGGCTGATTTTGTTGATGATTTTTTGGGGTAGATCTTTCATGGAGACAAGTGAAATGAGCACCGCAAAAAAACTGAAGCCATTGACCAGAAATGCCGCTCCGGTACCAGTGGAAGCAATAAGCATCCCGGCAAGAGCGGGGCCGATAACCCGTGACACATTATAGATGGCCGAGTTCATGGCAATCGCCGAAGCGAGATGCTCCCGCTTGACTATTTCGCTGAGAAATGCCTGCAACGCCGGAACATTGAGGGCATTCACACAGCCAAGAAGGAAAGAGAGCACAAGAATAATCCATAACGTCACCGCGCCAGTCACAGCAAACAGACCCAGCACAAAAGCAAGCAACATCGCTGCGGACTGCGTCCAGAGCAGAATTATCCGCCGAGGGTAACGATCCACAATAACACCCCCAATCAGGGAGAGAAAAAGCGTGGGAAGTGTCGAAGCCGCAGCCGCAAGCCCGACATCAAAGGCTGAACCGGTAATTTCAAAGACCAGCCACCCCTGCGCCACCATCTGCATCCAGGTACCAATCATGGAGATAACCTGACCGGGAAAATAGCGCCGGAAATTCTGGCTCTCAAAGGCAGGAAAAGCTGATAACAGCAGAGCCGAAAGGCCCCCTCCCTCCAGAGGAACCGACATATCCGTATTTTCGGCAGGTGCCTTTTCAGCAGGTGATTTCATCGTCACAACAGTTCATCATTTCCTCTCTCTCCAGCGCAAAGGTAGCAAAAGAATGCGGCAAATCCTGCGGATGCGTCACGATTAGCAGCAAAACCAAACAGCGATACGTTATGGCAATCTCACCAAAATAAAGAGCTCTCTTTACCACCGAATACACTCCCATTTTGCTCAAAATAGGTGTACATTCCTTAGCCATGATCATGGTCAATGAGTTTATGGCATAGAGGTCTACGTTTTTCCACAATAAAAAAAAGGAGTGTAATTCAAATGAATGTTGTTAATCCGGAAGCTATCGGGTTGTTCGGGCTGATCATCACCGTTTGGGTGTTTGGAGTTGAACAGTTGGGATTCGGGCTTGACAAGGAGACCGATCACGCAAAACTGGGGCGTAATCTTGCCCATATTGCCCTCTGGTTCGGCGGTGTGGCGCAGCTTTTCACTGCGGTCTGCATGTATCTGTTCGACATGGGTTTACCCGCAGATATAAGGGTTTACCTCGGCACCATCTTTGCAACCTACGGGCTTTTCTGGGTTGTTGTCGCCATGCATTTCTACAACCCCGGCGACAAGAAGATCTATGCCCACATGTTTCTGGGTATCTTTTTTATCACGGCTGTTTTCAGCTACAAGGCGATCCTCCTTGGTAAAATCTGGCCTTTAGCCACCGTGCTGCTGCTCATTAACGTGCTGACCATTTTGCTGCCGTTCGCATGGTACAAGCAGAATGCTCTCATTACAAAAATCTGCGGAGCAACAAATGTGGCCATTGGCCTCTGCGCTCTGCCGCTCCTCTTCAAATCTTTGGGCATGTAACCCTGTACCCATCTTGCCCGAAACAGCCATCAGTGATACGGCTGTTTCGGGCCACACCGGCCCCTCGCAAAAAAATATCTGATTATTTTTGATCGTCTATCATTTGCCACAACAGGTGACTGAGTTACTCTTTTTTGCAGATTTCTCCTGATTTGCTAATATGACGGCTGACATCAGGTACGGGTCGCCCTGAACCCTGTTGGCTTTTTTCATGCAAAAATCATTACACCCCATGAGCAATCACATCTATAAGAAAATCGAGCTTGTTGGCTCTTCCACAACAACCATTGAGGATGCTGTCAATAACGCAGTGGCGAAAGCGGCTGAATCGATACGAAACATTCGCTGGGTTGAAATTCTGGAAACCCGTTGCCATGTTGAGGAGCAGAAGGTTACCCACTGGCAGGTTACCGTCAAAATCGGCTTTACTCTTGAGGACAACTGATCACCATTACCGATGAGTAAAAAAAGGGCGCCCATGAGAAGCGCCCTTTTCTGCTTTTGTTGTCAGACAAACAACTGTCAATGCTCGGAAGAGTAGTTTTCCGGTGCCAGACACCAGTGTGCGGGAGACATCCAGAGTGTTGAGAGCATCAGTTCACGGATATGGGGAAACTCTTTTGGAAGCCTGTCATAAATTTTTTCAAACAGCGCCTCATGTGAAAGAAGCTCTTTTTTCCACGCTTCGCGGTCGACCGACATCAGTTTGATGAACTTCTCTTCCGTCATCTCCTCCAAACCTGTCCAGTCAATCATATCGTACTTCGGCATCCAGCCAAGCGGGCTTTCGACAGCCCCTGCATTGCCATGTACCCGATCAACAACCCACTTCAACACCCTCATGTTTTCACCAAAACCTGGCCAGAGGAACTTGCCATTATCATCTTTGCGGAACCAGTTGACACCAAAAATTCTTGGCAGTTCAGGCAGTGTACGACCGACATGGAGCCAATGGTTGAAATAATCGCCCATGTGATAACCACAGAAAGGAATCATGGCAAAAGGATCGCGCCGAACATCGCCCACCTTACCTGCTGCTGCTGCGGTTTTTTCAGAGCCCATGGTTGCTGCCAGATAGACTCCCGAATTCCAGTTGGCCGACTGATAGACAAGCGGAACAGTATCTCCGCGACGACCACCAAAAATAAAGGCACTGATCGGCACCCCTTTCGGATCTTCCCAATCAGCATCAAGCGAAGGACACTGACTTGCAGGAGAGGTAAAACGGGCATTGGGATGAGAAGAGAGGCGTCCGCAATCAGGAGTCCAGGCATGACCCTGCCAATCGATAAGATGCTCAGGAGCCTCATCCGTCATCCCCTCCCACCATACATCACCATCAGGAGTCATGGCGACGTTGGTAAAAATACAGTTTTTTGCAAGCGTTGCCATGGCGTTTGGATTTGACTTGTCCGACGTGCCCGGAGCTACGCCGAAAAAGCCGTATTCCGGATTGATGGCACGAAGACGTCCATCTTCGCCCGGCTTGATCCAGGCAATATCATCACCAATGGTGGTTACCTTCCACCCCTCGAACGATTGAGGAGGAATCAGCATGGCAAAATTGGTCTTGCCGCAGGCGCTCGGGAAGGCACCACCAATATAGGTTTTCACTCCCTCCGGCGACTCCACTCCAAGAATAAGCATGTGCTCGGCCAGCCACCCTTCATCACGAGCCATTGAAGAGGCTATACGTAAAGCAAAGCATTTTTTGCCAAGCAGGGCATTGCCTCCATAGCCGCTTCCAAAAGAGATGATTGAGCGCTCTTCAGGAAAATGAACAATATACTTGGTGTCATTGCAGGGCCAGGCAACATCCTGCTCCCCAGCCTGAAGCGGAGCGCCAACAGAGTGCAGACAAGGAACAAATTCACTCTGCTCACCAAGCAAATCCATAACCTTGCGCCCCATCCTTGTCATGATACGCATGTTGGTCACCACATAGGGAGAATCAGAAATTTCAACACCGATATGGGCAATCGGCGAACCAAGTGGCCCCATGCTGAATGGAATGACATACATGGTACGGCCGACCATACAGCCACTGAAAAGCCCTTTGAGCGTCTCTTTCATCTCTTTTGGAGCAACCCAATTATTCGTCGGACCAGCATCCTGACGCCGAATGCTACAGCTGTAGGTCCTGTCCTCAACCCTTGCCACATCACTTGGATCAGAACGGCAAAGGTAACTGTTGGGACGTTTCGCATCCGAAAGTTTGATAAAGGTACCACTCTCCACCATCTGCCGACAAAGAAGATCATACTCCTCAACAGAACCATCGCACCAATGCACAGCACTGGGATTGCAAAGCTCTGCTGTCTCTTGCACCCACTGGATCAGCTTTTTGTTTTTCACATAATCCGGCGGATTAATCTGAAGTAACGTCATGGTAGTAGCATTGTTGTTTGTTGTTGGAAAAAAAAACGTCCGCAATCAACACAGACTGCGAACGTGGGAGGGCAAAAGCTGTTATCCGAATGTAAAGCGCTATCGGACAAGAATCCGTCGATCATAACATGAGAATCTTATTTCGAAACTATCGGTTTAGTGAGGGCTTGAAGAATCAGTTGTTCCAGCACCTCTTTGCTGCGTGCGCCGGTAAAGACCTGGGTTACTTTTCCCGAAGAACTGACGACAAAAGAGGTTGGAATTGCCTGAACTCCCCCGTCAACCAAGGTATTGAAGGCACCAATAATCTTGTCGTCAACCATAATCACAGGGTAATTAATCTTGTATTTTTTTACGAAGGATCTCATCGACGATTCAGTTTCATTCACCGCCACTCCGATAAAGGTAAATCCCTTGCGGCCATATTTGGTCTGAAGAGTGACCATATCCGGAATTTCAGCTCTGCATGGTGGACACCATGAGGCAAAAAAATTGACAATATATACCTTCCCAGCCAGTTGACTCGATGATACAGGCTTACCCTCAAGGGTGACTGAGGAAAATACAGGGGCCGACGGGAGGGCAAAGGCCAAACTCCCAAAAAAAATAAAGAGAAAAAAAGAGAAAACTCCCGCGCGGAAAAAAGGAGTTACAAGCTTCTTCATACCATCCATATTTTACAAATTAGAGAGAATTTTTCGCCTCTGGTACAATATATCAATTCTTCTTTTTTTTACAGCGAAATAAATGACGAGGCATTTAGTCTTTGTGATTCTCTATCAAAAAATTTATATTTGCTCTTGTTTTTTTCGCTTATGCTTAAGCCACCTTAGCTCAGTTGGTAGAGCAACTGTTTCGTAAATAGTAGGTCGTGGGTTCAAGTCCCTCAGGTGGCTCGTATCCGGGACAGTTAAAAAGCGAAGAGCTGTATCGCCCCATTTCTGGTAAACAACAAGGCATGTAAGCCTTGGTATAGAATGTTTGATTACATAATAAATCCTATCCACACTGTCTATTATGCAAGAAGGTAAGATTTCCCAAATCATCGGTCCTGTCGTTGATGTCGATTTCCCTGAAGGACGGCTACCATCTATTCTTGATGCGCTGACTATTACAAGGGCTGACGGCACAAAGCTCGTTCTTGAAACTCAGCAGCACCTTGGAGAAGAGCGCGTCCGTACCGTTTCAATGGAGAGTACTGACGGCCTTGTAAGAGGCATGAACGTTTCGAACACAGGCAAGCCAATACAGGTTCCGGTAGGTGCGGAAGTTCTTGGCCGAATGCTGAATGTCGTCGGAGAGCCGATTGACGGCCGCGGCCCGGTTAACTCAAAAAAATCGTACTCCATCCATCGCCTTGCTCCGAAATTCGACAGTATCTCAACGAAAGCCGAGATGTTTGAAACCGGCATCAAGGTTATTGACCTTCTTGAGCCTTACTCCCGGGGCGGAAAAACCGGTCTCTTCGGTGGTGCCGGTGTAGGCAAGACGGTTCTGATCATGGAGCTGATCAACAATATTGCAAAGCAACAGTCGGGCTACAGTGTTTTTGCCGGTGTCGGAGAGCGTACCCGCGAAGGAAACGATCTTTGGCACGAAATGATGGAATCGGGCGTTATCGACAAAACTGCACTGGTTTTTGGACAGATGAACGAACCTCCAGGAGCCCGTCAGAGGGTGGCACTTACCGGACTCAGTATTGCCGAGTATTTCCGTGACGAAGAGAATCGCGACGTGCTCCTTTTTATTGATAATATTTTCCGCTTTACCCAGGCAGGTTCCGAAGTCTCCGCTCTTCTCGGACGTATGCCGAGCGCGGTAGGATACCAGCCAACGCTGGCAACAGAGATGGGCGAACTTCAGGACAGAATTGTTTCCACCAAGAATGGTTCAGTTACCTCCGTACAGGCCATTTATGTGCCTGCTGATGATTTGACCGATCCGGCTCCTGCAACGGCATTTGCTCACCTTGATGCAACAACGGTGCTTTCACGCCAGATCGCAGAGCTTGGTATCTACCCTGCTGTTGACCCTCTTGACTCCACCTCACGTATTCTTGATCCGAACATTGTTGGTGACGATCATTACGACACCGCCCAGGCGCTTAAACAGCTCTTGCAGCGTTACAAGGATCTGCAGGACATCATTGCCATTCTTGGTATGGACGAGCTGAGTGACGAAGACAAGCTGGTTGTTTCAAGAGCCAGAAAAGCTCAGCGTTTCCTTTCACAGCCATTTTTTGTGGCAGAGGCCTTCACCGGTCTTGCCGGTAAATATGTCAAACTTGAAGATACCATCAAGGGGTTCAAGGAGATCATTGCCGGAAAGCACGACAATCTGCCGGAAAGCGCCTTCTATCTGGTTGGAACCATTGAGGAAGCCGTTGAGAAAGCAAAAACTCTCTAAACAGACGCAATAACCATGGCGAATTCCGAAAAAGGTTTTCAGATAGAGATCGTTACTCCCCAGAAGCAATATTTTTCCGGGGAGGTAGTCAGTGTAACAGTGCCTGGTGAGTTGGGGCAATTTCAGGTACTGAAAAACCATGCACCGCTGCTCTCCTCACTGTTACCAGGAAAGGTCAAACTTGCCTTGGCTGATCGCAGTGAGCAATCTTTTTCTATCTCCGACGGATTTTTAGAGGTAAGCAGCAACAAAGCGATTCTGCTTACCGAGAACGTCTCCTGATTTCAACGGAACAATATCAAAAACATCTGCATCTCTAACGGTGCTGATGTTTTTTGGTTTTATGAAAACCCTGACCCCAAAAGCCCTGCGCAACGGAGATACTATCGGGCTTATCTCCCCCTCATCACATTGCGCTTACCCTGACAAAATTGAACAGGCAGTACTCTATCTTGAAAAAAATGGCTACCATGTAAAGCCATCCCAGCATCTTAACTCTATCGACCCCAATCCGCTCATTGCAGATATGCAGAAACTTCATGATCTGCATGAGATGTTCGCCGACCCCTCCATCAAGGCAATTATCTGCCTGAGAGGAGGAGCTGGAGCAACAAGATTGCTGAAAAAAATAGACTACACCCTTATAGCGGCCAATCCAAAAATAGTTGTCGGCTATTCCGACATTACCGCACTCTCACTCGCATTCTTTTCGCAAACCGGGCTGATCAGTTTTTCTGGACCAATGCTTGCTACTGAGCTTTATGAACCAACCCCATACACCGAGGAGCATTTTTGGGGAATGTTGACCTCTCCCGCTTATGCGCTTTCACTGCACAACTACCCTGACCACCCGGTAACGTGCATCAGAGCCGGATCGGCTGAAGGAAAACTGATCGGCGGGAACCTCTCGGTACTCTCCTCAATCATCGGCACACCTTACCTGCCAAGGTTTAACGATGCACTGCTCTTCATTGAAGAGATCAACGAACCAGCATACCGCATCGACCGAATGCTCTCACACCTCGACAATGCTGGCCTGCTTGCGCCATGCAATGGAATATTATTAGGGCAATTCAGCAATGTGTCGAAAGTAACACAAGAAGAGACCCTCCGGCTGGAACATATCTTTACCCATTACAGCCAGCACGCCCACATCGACGGCCCTGTCATGAGAGGGCTCTCCTGCGGACATATCAAAAACCTTATGACCATTCCAACAGGAGCCCGGTTCAGAATGAAGATCTCTTCAAACGGGGAATTTTTATTCGGTGCCAGTGAGCCAGTGATCACATGGTAATACAGAGAGTGACATGGCTCAATGTTGCCTTTTTCAGGAAGCTGGCTTTTTTTACCCCATTAACGTTTTGTTTCGACAGCAATGAACTCAACTCTCGCTCAACATATACGAACCGCCTTGCCAGAAATCGAGATACATAAGAGTGAGCAAAACTCCGGGACAGAGCTGCTCGATGCATATCGCGTTGTTCTCTTTAATGATGAAGTCCATACTTTCGACCAAGTGATCACACAGCTTATGAAAGCCATCCGATGCAGTCGGCATAAGGCTGAAAAACACACTTGGGAAGTCCATACTCGTGGACGTAGCATCGTTTTTGCTGGTGATATGCTCCTGTGCCTTCAGATCAGCTCTATTCTTGAAGAGATAGCCCTGAAGACAGAAATCCAGACTACATGAACGGGAAGTTACAAACATCAGCATTTTCTTCGACTGAAAGAGGTATTGACACTTCAACCAAAAACAGTTCCTGTCACCTCTTCCCGCCTGGAAGATGGTGCTGTTTATGGCACGCGCTCTGCATTAAGAAGAGTTGCTGGGCCATTACCTTTCCCTAACGGAAAAGCAAAAGGATGTTGGCCACCATGCACCACAATCTGGACAATCTTGCTGTACTCCGAATCAATCCGTACCCTGACAATCCGATTCGATGGAACATAAGTCCTGAATGCATTATTTACTTTTGGTGTTGCTCCAGGAAGAACTCCTGCGGGAGTACCAAAGGGCTCCCCCTCTCGAAGCAACTGTACAACAATATTTTGTGCTGTACCTCCAATAGTGAGATAAAGCAAATCACCACGTTGAAAGTTTTGCGGCACTTCCGGATTGAGCCAGCCAGCATTATATTGCTCCGACTCCCCATACACGCCAGCTATTGGCGCGGCGTGACAAGTGTAAAATGGAACCATAACAAGAGCGATAAAAACGCTCAAATACCTTAAATATTTACCAATACTTCGCTTCACATTTTTCTCCGTTTACAGGTTTACAGCAAGATAATAGCGGTTGATGTTCTCCTCCCCAACAGTAGTGCCAACAGCCTTAAGATATGTACTAACAAATGTTCAGATACCTGAGTTCCCAAAATGCCGGTTCTGCCCATTGTAATTTTCCATCGCTGTAATACAGCAATTTATCAAACTTTCCGATTATTTCCATATATGCCGGTTATTGTTCTTTGACAGGGTCAAGTTTCGTGCCGCAACAAAGAGTTTAGTCGCCAATAATCTCGTTAAGCCTTTCGATAACAACATCCATTTCTCCCGCAGAAACAGTGCCAAGTTTTTTACCAAATCGGGTTTGGGAAAATCATACATTTGGGGCATACTTGGAATTGCAGTTGATGCAATCACAGTTTTTTAGTTTCATGCGCTGTCGGCGTTGCCACTGATAATATCTATGAGCATAGAGGAACTCCAAAACCTGATACAAACTCATATTCAAGGGATGCTGGCACAGCATGAATTTGATAATCCGGCAGCTTTTGCCATGCAGTTTCATGGCCGCATGGAGTTGCCAATTCGGGCCATGGCAGAGCAGCTTGCCTGCCGCCAGAAGGCTGTAAAAAAACTGCCCGCACTTTCACAGCACAACCTGCTCTATACCCCGTTGGCGCTTGAGCAATCCTCCGGTGAGCGCACTGCTGCATACAAGGCTTCGCTTATGTCGGGAAAAAGGGCGATCGATTTGAGCGGCGGTCTTGGCGTGGATACAATGTTTCTGGCACGGACGTTTCAGGAGGTGGTTTACTGCGAGCGTGATTCGCTGCTTTGTGCCGTGGTTGAGCATAACCTGAAGGTGAGCGGAATTGCCAATGTTTCGATAAAGAACGGCGACAGCATCAGCCTGCTTGCGGAGTACCCGGAGAACTCTTTTGACTGGATTTATGTTGATCCTGCGCGTCGTGAGGAGGGGCGTCGCTCCATAGCGCTTGAGGCGGCAAGTCCGGATGTTGTAGCTTCTCATGATCTGCTGCTTCGTCATGCACAGCGAGTCTGCATCAAGGCCTCTCCTGCCCTCGAAATCAGCGGGCTAAAAAAGCTGTTGCCTGCCTTGCACACCATTGTTGTGGTGTCGGCCTACCGTGATTGCAAGGAGATTCTGCTGCTGCTTGAGCGCGGGTACCCCTCGGATGGGCCCGTACAGGTTAAAGCGGTCTGCCTGAACGGTGATGCTGAGGAGATAACCGAAGTTGCCAAGGGGGATGGTGATGCATCGAGAGCGGTTTCTGCGGCGGTGAAGACATATCTCTATGAGCCTGATCCGGCCATTATCAAGGCGAGGCTTTCGGCGGTGCTTGCGCGTGATTCTGGCCTCCAGTTTGTGAACAAGAGCGTTGATTATCTCACCGCTGACCGCAAAATTGAGCCCTTCCCCGGCAGGACGTTCCGCGTGGTTGAGTGTGTTCCTTACAAGCCGAAAAGCTTCAGGGCTTTTTTGAAGCGCCATGCCATTGCAGGGGCAAGCATCCAACGGCGCGATTTTCCCCTTTCGGCGGAAGAGCTTCGGAAAAAATACCGGCTTCTTGAGAGCGAGAGGGCTTTTCTCTTTTTTACCAGGGATGCCGCAGGCCATCCGCTCTGCCTCTACGCGCTCAGATGTTGCACTGGAGACGAAGAAGCTCCTTTTGCGCCAAGCCAAAGCGCAGTCCCTGAATACTGACACGGATCTCTCCGACACCAAGCAGGCGCATGAACTGGTGCAGAATCAGGGTGCCCATGGTTATAACGTCGGCCCGACCGTCGGGGATGCCGAGTGCGAGGATCTCCTCAAGAGTGCTCACGGTAAGCTTTTCGAGAAAGGCGTGCACATCCTGATACTGGAGCGGATAGTTGTGCACCTTCAAGGCATCGAAGTGTTTCAACCCCAGGCTCACCTGCGCAATGGTGGTAACAGTTCCGGCAACACCGTAGACCCGTTCACGTCCGGCAAAGAAGGGGATAATATTCGAGGTAAAGAGCTGGTCGATGTGCGCTTTGGCCGCAGCAAACTCCTCTTGCGATGGCGGCAGTGTAGAAAAGAATCGTTCCGTCAGCCTCACCGATCCGATGTCGATACTGACGCTCTCTTCTATAGCTTCAAGCGACCCCATGGAGATTTCGGTACTGCCCCCCCCTATATCGATAACGGTGAAAAGCTCCTGCAGATCATTCATTCCTGCAACGGCACCGCAAAAGGTGAGCTCTGCCTCCTCATTGCCTGCGATACATTGAATGGTTACTCCTGTGGCATGCTCAACCGCAGCAATAATCTCGATGCGGTTTTTGGCATCTCTCAGGGCGCTGGTGCCTGCGGCAATGATGGTTTCGGAGTTATATGCCTCGCTTATCCGGCGATAATCAACCATGCAGTCGATGAGCCGCTGGAGGGCCGCCTGGCCAATAATTTTCTCTGCGTCAACATTTTTCCCCAGTCGCAGAATGGTCTGTTTGTGGAAAACCGGCAGGATGTCACCACTCCCTGGTTCAAGGTCGGCTATCAGCAGCAATCCTGTGTTGGTGCCGATATCAATACAGGAGACTCTTTTTTTCATAGTGGTCGGATGTAAGCTGAAAGCCACTCATCTTCGTAGATGGTCTTCACCATCTCGTAGCCAAGCTGCTTGCCCAGTTTTTTCAGCCATGGTTCGTCGTAGAGGAGCACACCTGAGAGGAGTACCGGGGCGGCAGGGGCATATTTGCGGATTGCCGGAAGAATGCGGTCGAGTACGTTTTTGTTGATGTTGGCCAGAATGAGGTCGTAACCCTCTTTCAGGTTGGCAACAAGATCCTCTTCGGCATCAAGGAGCTTGATGTGAATATCAGGCGCATTGTTCTCTACAATATTCTCAGCCGCATTTTCTGCCGCCCATGAGTTGTTGTCGAAGGCAAGGATGGGCAGGATGTTGCCGAGCTTGCGGGCGGCAATGGCAAGAACGCCGGTGCCGGTGCCGATATCCATGATTTTTTTCTCTTTCAGATCAAGCAGCTCCATCTGCCGCAGCATCAGGCGCGTTGTGGCATGGTAGCCGGTACCGAAAGACATTTTCGGGTTGATCTCGATGACGATCTGGCCGGGTTTCCCCTGGGTGCCCTTGTTTTTCTGCACAATCAGCAGCCGGTCGGATATCTCGATCGGTTCCAGGGTTGCCTCCCACTCTTCATTCCAGTTTCTGTCGGCAATCAGGGCTGCCCGATAGTCGGGAACTCTCCCCAGCCTCTCCTGCAGCATGGTGCGGATGGCCTGCTCTTTTTCTTCCGTCCATTCTGCTTCAGGCAGATAGGCGAGGAGTTGGTGATCCTCTTCAAGAAAAGATTCTACCCCCTCTCCAGCAAGCAGGGCAATGCAGAGTTCGTGAAGGTCGGCATCAAGGTTAAAAGCCAGTTCAAAGTAATTGTTCAGTCCGGTTTGCGGCATAAAAGGGGGTTAAAGTTGTAGCGGCTAATATAGCCATTTCTCGAAGCAAAACAGATCACTCTGGCGTTATGATACGTCCACCAAAAGCGTAGTGGCTGCGATAATAGGGCTCATACAGCTCGTTAACTCTGACACCAGTTCGAGCTGCATGGGCAAATCGGTTCTTGCCGATAATAATGCCAACATGGTCAATGTTGTTACCGTCAATGCTGAAGAAGACGAGGTCGCCGCGTCTCAGGTTGTTTTCGGGCTCCACGCTGCCGAGGAGGGCAAGTTCTCCGGTTGTACGAGGGAGAATCATCCGAAACTGCTGCTTGTAGAGATATTGCACAAACCCGGAGCAGTCGAAGCCCTCAGGGGTGGTGCCACCAGACCGATATGGAGCATCGAGAAGTTCTTCAATGGAGGAAAAAAGGGCATCAAACGTTCGCTCTGATACTTTCAGCGGAAAGGGTTTGATCACCGCAGTACCGCCTCGTTCTGCCGTACAGGAGATATGCGTTTTTCTCTTTTTTAAACTATATTTAGATTCGAATTCATAATCTGAACCTCTCCTGAAACTTTGACAACTGCTCAGACCGAGCAGTGTCACAGCAATTAAAAAGAGTAGGCGCAACGTTTTGAAGAGTTTCATGGAGAGATGCCATGGAGAGATGAAAATGGCTTTGGATTTCATGGGTAGCGGTCAGTAAACACCATCATTTCTGTAAGATACCAGCATTATAGCATCTACAGCCATCAGGAGGAGAAGGCACATCTTTGTGGTAGACGAAAGGATTTTCTTGAAGAAGATAACAGTTAACTCACAGGTTTAAAAGAGATATGGCGGTAATGAAATTCGGCGGGACCTCCGTAGGGACGGCCCGGGCGATGCAACAGGCTATTTTAATTGTTGCGCGGGAAGAGGAGAAGGGGACTCCGCTTGTGGTACTGAGCGCGTGCAGCGGTATTACCAATAAGCTGATTCATATTGCGGATGCCGCAGGGCGCAGCGCTCTTGATGAGGCGATGTCGCTTGCCGGTGACGTGCGCAACTTCCATCTCAAGCTTGTAGATGAACTGATTAAGGGCACCGAACTGAAGGGAGAGCTTGCCACAACAATAGAGCAGCTTGCCCATCGTCTTGAGCTGCTGATCAAGGGAGTTGACATTGTAGGCGAGCTGACGGAGCGTTCGAGGGATATGTTCTGCTCATTTGGAGAACTCTTTTCAACAACCGTTTTTGCCGCAGCAATGAAGGAGCTGGGGCATAATGTTGCATGGGTGGATGTTCGCACGGTGATGATTACCGACAACAATTTCGGCTTTGCCCGCCCGCTTGATGAGGTGTGCGAAACAAAGGTGAACCAGATTATCCTCCCTCTGCTGGCAAAGGGAACAACGGTTGTTACCCAGGGCTACATCGGAGCCACAAAAGATGGCAAAACCACAACACTTGGCCGTGGCGGCTCCGACTTTTCCGCAGCCCTGCTTGGCGCATGGCTCAATGACAACTCAATTCAGATATGGACTGATGTTGATGGTGTCATGACCTGCGATCCACGGCTTGTTCCTGAGGCGAGAAGCATCCGGGTAATGACCTTTTCAGAGGCGGCAGAGCTTGCCTATCTCGGTGCCAAGGTGCTCCATCCCGACACCATCGCGCCTGCCGTGCAGAAAAATATTCCGGTCTATGTGCTCAACTCCTTGCATCCCGATGCCAAGGGCACCATCATCACCAATGATCCGGAAAGGCTTTCGGGTATGAGTTATGAGGGGCTTGTCAAGTCCATTGCGGTTAAAAAAAACCAGTGCATCATCAATGTCCGCTCCAACCGCATGATGGGCCGACACGGCTTCATGAATGAGCTCTTCGATCTTTTCGCTCGTTACGGTGTCTCTGTGGAGATGATCTCAACCAGTGAGGTATCGGTATCACTCACGGTGGACGACAAAAGCTTCAACAACGAGCTGATTCAAGAGCTGAAAACTCTTGGCGAGGTTGAGATTGAGCATAACGTTGCAACCATCAGTGTTGTTGGCGATAATCTTCGTATGTCTCGCGGTGTTGCAGGCCGAATTTTCAGCGCCTTGAAAAATGTCAATCTCAGGATGATCTCCCAGGGAGCATCGGAGATTAATGTCGGGTTTGTGGTGGAAGAGCCGGAGGTGGCAACCGCTGTAAACAATCTTCACAGGGAGTTTTTCTCCGCTCCCGAGGATCATGCAATTTTTGAAACACCGGCAGGAAGCCACTAAAACAAGAGGTATCGCAGATGGATTATAAAAAAGCGGGGGTTGATATCAGTGCAGGTGAGGAGTTTGTCCGCATGATCAAGCCACAGGTTCGCCAGACCTTCACCCCTGGAGTTATCACCGATATCGGTGCTTTTGGAGGTTTTTTTCTGCCGGATTTTTCGCAGTATAAAAAGCCGGTACTGGTCAGCAGCATTGACGGAGTCGGCACCAAATTGAAAATTGCCATTGAGCTTGGCCGGTACGACACCGTCGGCTCATGCCTGGTCAACCATTGTGTCAACGATATTCTTGTCTGTGGGGCAAAGCCGCTCTTTTTTCTCGACTACTATGCCTGCGGCAAACTGACACCGGAGATTGCGGCCTCTGTGGTGACCGGCATGGTGAATGGCTGCCGTGAAAACGGTTGTGCGCTTATTGGTGGTGAAACTGCCGAGATGCCCGGTCTCTATCAGGAGCGGGATTTTGACCTCGCGGGCTCTATTGTTGGAGTTGTTGATCATGAAAAAATCATCAATGGCTCGGCCGTCAGAGAGAGTGACGTGCTGATTGGCCTGCCTTCGACCGGGCTGCACACCAACGGTTACTCTTTGGCACGCAAAGTGCTCGAAGGTCGCATGAACCAGACTTTTACGGAACTTGAGGGCACAGCCGGGGAGGCGCTCCTGAAGGTGCACCGCTCCTATCTCTCTGTCATTGAGCCCTTCTTTGGTTCGCCTGATATCCGGGGGCTGTCGCATATTACCGGTGGCGGTCTCATGGGCAACACCATGCGAATTGTGCCTGATGGTTTAAAGCTTGATGTTGAGTGGAATTCGTGGCCGGAGCCAGCTATTTTCAACATTATCCGCAGGGAGGGCAACGTCCCCGAAGAGGATATGCGCCGAACATTCAATCTTGGGATTGGTTTAGTGATGATTGTTGACAAAAATGCGGTTGATAAGCTGCTCTCACGCTTGAATTCTCTGGGAGAAAATGCGTACATTGTTGGAAAGGTATCCAGAATCTGATAATCGGGAAGGGTTATGCTGACGTTAATGGTCATTTTGGCGGTGAGCTACATTATCGGCTCCATTCCTACCAGTCTCATGGCTGGAAAATTGCTGAAGGGGATTGATATTCGTAACTTTGGCAGCGGGAATGCCGGAGGCACCAATGCCTTCCGAGTGCTCGGCTGGAAACCTGGACTTATTGTCACCCTGATTGATATCATCAAAGGCATTGTTGCTGCAGTCGGAGTGGTGGCCTTTTTTCAGCTCCATCCAATTGGAGTGTTTCCTGACATCAATGAGGTTGCCCTGGGCCTTCTTGCAGGAATGAGCGCTGTCATTGGTCACGTCTTTACCCTTTTTGCCGGTTTCAAGGGAGGCAAGGGTGTCAGTACAGCCGCAGGGATGCTGATCGGTATAGCGCCAGTGAGTATGTTGATGGTTGTCGGCATTTTTTTGCTGACAGTCTATCTTTCGCGGCACGTCTCCGTTGCTTCCATGCTGGCGGCAATTGCCTTTCCCCTGATTATTGCTATTCGTAAATATATCTTTGAACTTGGCACTGGCCTCGATTACTATATCGGGCTATTTGATGCACAACTTTTCTTTCATGACAGCCTCGACTATCACCTCATGATTTTCGGGCTCATTGTGGCGCTTGCCATCATCTACACCCACCGAGGGAATATCAGAAGACTGATATCTGGCACAGAGAGCCGCGTCACTTTTGGCAAGAAGGCGTGATGCACAAAGCAACCTTATGAATATTGCCGTTCTGGGAGCAGGAAGCTGGGGAACAACCCTTGCTGTCCTTCTTGCAAAAAAAGGATATCAGGTGCGTCTGTGGGCGCATCGGCCCGAGTTTGCCTTTATGCTTGATGCTGAACGCCAGAACCTCCGATATCTCAAAGGAGTTCCATTTCCTGACACCTTGCAGGTCACTCACCATTTGCCTTTACTGGTCTCCTGGGCAGAGATGATTGTCACTGCAGTGCCCTCCCAAGCGCTCAGGGAGACAATTTTTGGATTCAAAGATATTGCGCTTGATGGCAAAATAGTGGTCAACGTGGCCAAGGGTATTGAAATTGGCACGGGCAAACGGATGTCGGAGGTGTTACTTGAGGTACTTTCTGATCTGCAGCCATCCCGGGTTGCCGCCCTTTATGGACCAAGCCATGCCGAGGAGGTCTCAAAAAATCAACCCACAACCGTGGTTGCCTCATCACCATCGCTCTCGACCGCCGAAACTGTTCAGGAGATCTTCCATACCAACCGGTTCCGTGTCTACGTGAACACCGATATCATCGGAGTTGAAATCGCTGGCTCAGTCAAAAACATCATCGCCATTGCGGCAGGAATTTCTGATGGTTTAGGGTTTGGCGATAATGCCAAGGCCGCCATCATCACCAGAGGTCTTGCCGAGATATCAAGGCTTTGCAGTAAACTTGGTGGCGATTCCGTCACCATCTCAGGACTTTCGGGGATTGGAGATCTGGTGGTCACCTGTTTAAGCCAGCACAGCAGAAATCGCTATGTGGGAGAGGAGATTGGCCGTGGCCGCACCCTTGATGAGATCATCAGCTCTATGAACATGATCGCCGAAGGTGTCCACAGCTCCAGGGCAGTCTATGAGCTAAGCCGTTCAGTTGGCGTTGAAATGCCCATTACCAAAGCTGTCTATCAGATGCTTTTTGAGGCAAAGCCCGCCCAGCAGGCCATTTTAGAGCTGATGAACCGCGATCTGAAACAGGAGCGTGATTAGTCTCGTTACTGATACCTTTTTGGAAACTCATACCATATCAACTTCCCGCTCCCTGGACGCACCTCTCTCCACGAATCGACTGCCACATCAATACGCACCACTCCGCAGGTTGCAAGACTGTCAATATCACCCACTGCCAGCAGGTTTGAAAACGAGCTAATGGTGGGGTTATGTCCAAACAACATTACCGTTTTATTCGTGTCAGCTATCTGCTGCAGAATGGTCAGCAAGCGGCCGGCTCCCCCCTCATATATCTCCATGCGCTTCTCAAGACGCTCCTTAGGGTAACGCAGAATGTCACAAAAGATCTCGGCAGTGTTTATAGCTCTCTCTGCAGGGCTTGAAAGAACCAGCTCTGGAACAACACCCCTCTGCTCAAGCAGCTCCGCCATAAAGTGGGCCGCTTTCAGACCAACTTCGTTAAGCTTTCGATCAAAATCACCGGTATGGGTGCCTCCCAAACCTGCTTTTGCGTGCCGGACCACATAGATGGTTTTCATGGCTTATCGATTTACTTTTATTGATATGATATTCACCTCGTCATTTGCATAATTTTCAGCAATCCTGCAGAGAACTATAAGCCCACACCTCCATTGGATAGCTAACCAGTGAAAATATGCTTATAAGTGCTTTCTTGTCTTTATTTCTCAGTAGCATGGTTTTGCCTGGCGATTATTTTTACCAGGAAGAGGTAAGTTGTTGGTTATGAAGAACATTATACCGTTCCTTGAGTTCCATGATTCGACGGTACGACTGTTCAATGCGATCTGGAGTAATAACCTTTCGGGCAAGCAGCGACTTGATGATTGCCGTTGCTTTTGTGGTTATGGCGTGATCATAAACAGCGTTATTGCCAAAAACAAGAATATCCACCCCAGCCTCAATGGCCTTCTGAATGGCTGTTTCCAGTCCATAGTGGTCAGCAATAGCCTGCATCTGCATATCATCGCTGATGATCACCCCCTGAAAGCCAAGCTTGCCCCTGAGTAGCCCCTCCAGGGTTGCTTGTGAAAGTGTCCCCGGATAGAGTGGGTCAAGTGTGGCATTGAACACATGCGCCGTCATAATGACATCACGATAGCCGGAGGCAATGAGGGCGCGATAAGGCTCCAGCTCTTTTTCTGACCAGGTGGCGGTGATATCCGTAAAATCGAGATGAGTATCAGTGGTTGAACTGCCATGACCGGGAAAATGTTTCAGCGTTGGGATGATGCCTGCATCACGGTATATATCAGAGATCAGCTTGATATTGCTCGTCACCACCGCAGGATCAGCGGAATAACTCCTTTCGAGCTTTCCAATCACAGGATTATCAGGGTTACGGTTCAGATCGGCAACAGGCGCAAGGTTCATGCCAATGTGCAGCTCCATCAGCGTTCTGGCGGTCTGTAATGCTGCAGCCCTGGTGCTGTCGGGATTGTTGAGCTGCCCAAGATGTTGTGCCGATACACTGGCGGGAAAACCTCTGGTGGGTTTGAGACGGTTGACCTTTCCGCCCTCCTGGTCAATGGCAATAAAGAGCGGTATCGGCGACAGCATCTGTAAATCCTGTGTAAGACGGGCAACCTGCCCGGGAGTGCTGACGTTCCTGTTATGGGTGCGCGAAGGTAGATCGTACTCAAAAAGCACAACTCCGCCAATATGACGCTCCTTGATATCGGCAACAATCTCAGGAGAATCTTCAACAGTGAACCCCCTGAAACCGATCATCAACATCTGCCCGATTTTAATTGTCAGGCTGGCAGGCCGGACTGCTCCATAACCGCACGGCGCGAGGATGGAAAACAGGAGCAGCAAGGCCGCCAAAGCAAATGACTCTTTTTTCATTGGCACAACATTATGCAACCACTTTGCTTACGGTCAGCTCGCCTCCGGAGATATCAACGGCAACGGCCTCTCCCTCCTGAACCTTTCCTGAAAGGATAAGTTCTGAAAGTTTATTGGTAATCCTCTTCTGCATCACCCGTTTGAGTGGACGGGCACCAAAAGCAGGATCAAAACCGGCCTCTGAAAGCCACGCAATCGCCAAATCTGAAAGAGCAAGAGAGATGCGCTGGCGCATGGCTGCGGCACGAATATGATCGAACTGAATCAAAACAATTTTTTTCAGATCTTCCCTGGTCAGCGGAGTAAAGAGGATCACCTCATCTATACGGTTGAGAAACTCGGGCCGCACCTTCTGTTTGAGTGCCAGGAGAAGTTTTTCCTGCAAACTGGAGAGTATCGACTCGCGGTTCGCCCCATCTATCTTCGCCATTTCTGACTGGATAAGCTGGGCACCGATGTTACTCGTCATAATGATAATGGTGTTCTTGAAGTTCACCGTCCGCCCTTTACTGTCGGTCAGCCGTCCATCATCAAGAATCTGCAAAAGAATATTAAAAACATCGGGATGCGCCTTCTCAATTTCGTCAAGCAGGACAACGGAAAATGGCTTGCGCCTCACCGCTTCGGTGAGCTGTCCACCCTCTTCGTAGCCAACATAGCCGGGAGGGGCGCCAACCAGACGACTGACATTATGCGACTCCATATATTCGCTCATGTCGATGCGAATCATGGCATCCTCATCATCAAAAAGATAGTCTGCAAGAGTGCGAGCCAGCTCGGTTTTACCCACACCGGTCGGGCCAAGAAAGATAAAGGAGCCTATGGGACGTTTGTCGTCGCCCATCCCTGCCCGAGAGCGCTTGACCGCATCACTGACGGCGGTGACCGCCTCTTCCTGCCCGATAACCCGTTTATGCAGCTCATCCTCAATCAACAAGAGCTTCTGCCGCTCTGACTGCAGCATTTTGCTGAGAGGAATACCTGTCCATTTCGAGACAATATCCGCAATATCCTCTGCGTCAATCTCCTCTTTCATGATCAGATTGCCTGATGCCTTCTTCTCTTCAATTATTTTCCGGTTCTCCTCCAGCTCTCGCTCAATAGCCACAATTTTTCCATAGCGAATCTCCGCCACCTTGCCATAGTCGCCCTGGCGCTCAAACTCCTCTGACTGCACGCGCAACTCTTCAAGCTGTGCTTTCAGAACTCGTGAAGAGTGTATTAACTCCTTCTCACCATCCCACTTCGCCTTGATAACCGTCTGCTCCTCAACGAGATTTGCAAGCTGTTTTTCTATCTCCTCCAACCTTTGTTTTGTATCTGCAGTACTCATTATTTTCAGTATTTGATTACAAAGTGTGAATAAGAAATATTGTTGTAAATTTAACCCTTAAAATGTTAAATCCATCAATGGAATTTAAACTGGACACTATTAAGAGGTAATAATGAGCAGCACGCAAAAGTTCTCAATTGGCTCACTCTCCGTTCCTGACGAAAGCTGCCCGCTTTTTATTGCAGGCCCCTGTCTGATCGAAAATCGCGCAATGGCCATGGAGACGGCTGAAGAGTTGCAGCGTATCGGCCAGGAGGTGGGAGTTCGTTTTATCTTCAAGGGCTCCTACCGCAAGGCAAATCGTACCTCTGGCACCTCCTTCACCGGCATTGGAGATACCGAGGCGCTCGAAGTGCTTGCCGAGATTCGCCAAAGGTATAACATGCCGGTTATTACCGATATCCATGAGACAAAGGATGTGACTCATGCCGCCCGTTACGTTGATGTGCTGCAGATACCGGCATTTCTCTGCCGGCAGACGGAGCTGCTTGTGGCAGCAGGAGAGAGCGGTCTGGCGGTCAACATCAAGAAAGGACAGTTCATGGCTCCGGATGATATGGCGCTTGCCGCCGCCAAAGTGGTACAGACTGGGAATAACAGGGTAATGCTTACTGAACGAGGCTCAAGCTTTGGCTATCACAACCTTGTGGTTGATTTCAGGGGGTTGGCCAAAATGGCGGAATCAGGATATCCGGTGCTCTACGATGCAACACACAGCCTCCAGCTTCCAGGGGCAGGCCATGGTATTTCTGGCGGAGAGCGTCAGTATGTGATGCCCCTTGCCAGGGCGGCGGTTGCTGCCGGGGTGGATGGTCTCTTTTTCGAGATCCACCCAAACCCGTCAAAAGCGATGTCTGATGCTGCCACCCAGGTGGCGCTGGCTGATTTTGGTACAATTGTCAAACAACTGCTCCACCTTTACCGGTGTGTGCGCTCTCTTCATTCACTCTAAAACATCATACACTTTTGGAAGGTTTTCAATATTTCGGGATGCAGCCGTCACTGGCCGATCCATCATCAAAAATCGATCAGGCGCTCAAAGCCGTACGCGCCCTTATTTTTCCGGTTGACGGAGTGCTGAACGGCAGCAGAATTACTTTCGACAGCAATGGTGGGGAGCTCTGCTCAATTTCGGTCAGAGATGCTGTTGCCATCAAAGAGGCGCTGAAGCTGGGGATACGTATCGCCGTTGTGTCGGAACGAGATGCTGAGGGGTACCGCCCTTTACTGGAGGCGATCGGCGTGCATGATCTCTACCTCAATGGAGAGAGTCCGCTCTACTCTTATGACGCTTTCCGTCTGCGCCACAATCTTGATGATGAGGATTGCGCCTATATCGGCGATGATATCGGCGACATTGCCATACTCTCAAAAGTTGGCCTCCCTGCAACCGCTATTGACGGGGCCAATTATCTCCGAAACCGGGTTGGTTACATCTCGGGATTTGAAGGGGGAAAAGGGTGCATCAGAGAGCTGGTCGAGATGATTCTCACCCGGCAAGGCAAATGGCCTTACGTTGAGCAGGGAGAAGAGGGGGAATAGGGAGTTCCCGGTTATCGCTCTTCAGTAATAACCTCCGGTAAGGGGGAAGGATTGAGGAGCATCGCGGTTTCGGCAAGTGACAGAATACCCACAATATTTGTGCCATGGTTCGGCTCAACATGGACGTCTCCCCGATACGCTGTACCCTGTTCGAGCGCAACCTCAAGCGCGGCTATTTTACCAAGCAGACTATATGCCGCTGATTGCGGTGTTGAACAGGCGACCGGGGGATTGCTCTCTCCATGCAGAAAGTACCCTTCAGGAAGCTGGAAGCTGGAGGGATAGTCATGCCAGTGCGTCATTGAGGCCCCAAAACGGGCCAGATGGGACGGAAAGTAGGACTTTGGGTTCAACGTCATCAGTATGCTTGCCACGAGGGCATTACCCAGTGCATGGGCAAGTATCGTCAGCGTGTCGAAAGAGGGCTTTGCAACCACCTCGGCAGAGCTCCCTGCCGGAGTCTTCAGCCATGCACGCCCTTTACCCTCCCGAAACAGAAGACCTATTTCCACAAGATCACTCTGTGGATTGAGGTGATTTTTTCTGCACCCTGACCTTGTGGTGACCACACTTATCTGCGGAACAGGCACAAAATATTCACCTCCTTGCAGACAAACAGGAATCAACCCTGCACCAGCGGAAAGATGAGCGGGTTGTACAGCAACCGGTCGCTGGCTGGCAAAAAAACCATAGCTCATCCCGCTCCGCTGATCAAGGTAGCGGGCAACAATCCGTTGATAAAAGGCGCTTCGATAGTCGAGCCCTATGGTTGAGGTATGCGTCAACAGTGAAGCATTACTGCTCCACAAAGCGCTGCACTGCATAAAATCTGCGGCAACAGCCTCAAACTCCGCTGTCCCGGTATTCAGCTCTCCCTGCATGATGTCGAGATCTTCGGCCCTTGGAGGAACAACCTGGGCGGTCAGTTTTGGCACCAGAGTATCGCGCACATCCTCCCGCAGCGGAACCGGGGTGTTGAAGGTGACAACACCACCATTCATCGTGCATATTGTCCATGATTGATCGGTCACAAAAATAAGGATATGAACCATGTCACGGGCAAGCCTCCCCACAATGGCATCAAGGCGCTGCTGGGGAGAAGATTCCCTGGTGAGCGGCGCTGGCTCGTCGTAGATGCCGACAATAATGTTGTTATAGAGGGTTGTCACCCTGTCGATGGCCAGCAGATCATCGGGAAAATAGCCGGGTGCGAGAATGACCTGCCCCGGCGCAAATCGCCCATCTGCACCCAGGGCATCCTCATCGGAACAAACAGGTATGCCAAGCGACTGCATGGCCGCGACAAGGACATTACAAAACTGCTCCAGACGAGCCGAGAGCGCCGGGGCTGGATAATAGACCGGTTTAAGACGGCCACACATCCCGTCAATGCTCAGTGGAGTATCCAGAGGAATACCAAGCAGGTTGTGCAGTGAGCCGGAGCTGATGCTGTTACTCATGAAACTGTTTCAGGCGGATTCATTCGAAAAAGATAATGGGGCAATTACTGAGCGAAGTTATGCTCACGACCCCAGAGCAGTTTTGTGCGCAGGATTTCACTGAAATTCCTGCTTTCATTGGCGACAAGATTAATGACCACCGGAGATTTTCTGACCGTAATGCTCTCGTGTGGTAAAAGCATTTTTTTCAGAGTGCCATCACAGTTGAGCGGGAAAAAGCCATCGGGAGCATCCACAGAGACCTCAATCATCTTGTCATCGCTGATAACGATAGGCCGTACCGTCAGCATGTGCGGACATATTGGTGTAATAACAAAAACACTTGATTTTGGCGCAATGATCGGACCACCGGCCGACATGGAGTATGCGGTTGAGCCGGTCGATGTGGCAATAATGATACCATCAGCCCTGTATGAACTGAGCAACTCTCCATCAAGCTTTATTATAAATGTCGGAATCCTCGGGTAGGCCCCTTTTTCGATAACCACATCATTCAACGCCCTGAGACGCTGCATTTCATTATCAATAGTGACAGTCGCCTCAAGCTGTGAACGGGTATGAATAGAGTAGCTGCCATGCAAGACCATCTCTATCGCCGCAAACATTTCAGCCTGGGTAAACTCCGTCAAAAAGCCGAGATAACCGACATTGACACCAATAACCGGCTTGGTAACGGCGTAATGCGAGGTAAAGAGCAGGGTTCCATCACCACCAAGTGAGATAAATGCATCACAATGCAGGCCAAGCTCCTCAATTGGGGCTGAATTGTCGATATGCAGATGTTCTGCGGAGAGCGCCTCAAACAGGTAATCAACGCCCCTTGCATCGAGCCATTTGGCAAGCTCCCGGGCCAGAACCAGGGCATGCTCTCTGGAGACATTGATAACAATCCCGAATTTCATGGCCGGTTTACCTCTTTAAGGGTTTGATAGAGCCGATTAGCCTCACTGAAGCGCGCCTCAAGCTGTTCAAGCTTGAGTTGCCTCACCTCTTTGGAGAGCAGGGATAGTTCTTTGGAAAAATGGTCAAGCTCATCGGCAATGTTGTCGCTATTTGTTGCAACAATATCTTGCCAGATATCCCATGAACTGCCTGCCAGCCTTGCCAGTGTGGCAAAACCGGGGCCTGACTTACTGATCGAATCGCCACAGTAGCCCATCAGCAGCGTTGAAAGCAGTTGAGGCAGATGGCTTATTTTGGCAATAACACGGTCATGATCGTCCGGGGTCATGGAGAGTGTTGTGCATCCTGCCGACTCAAGCAACCTGACAAGAAACAGCCCTTTTTCACTGGCAAGTAGACCATTATCATCACAAAAGATAACACGCTTGTTCAGCAGAAGCTCTTCGTGGCTCTCCCGGTAGCCTTTCTGCTCCTTGCCTGCCATGGGGTGCATACCTATAAAAGGGAGAGCGAGTTCGCGTGCTTTCCGGGCAATAAGCGACTTGGTGCTCGACACGTCGCTCACCAGTGTTGATGAAGGCGCAAACTGCTTTATCTCGTCGAGAAGGGCAATATTGACCTCAACCGGAGCGGCAAGAATCAGTAGATCGGCGCTATAAAGGGTTTTTTTATCTTCGACAAAAGAGTCAAGTCCCAACGTTTTGACGCTGCGACGGTCAGCCTCGCTAAAGTCTGGATCAAACCCTTGATAAAGCATTGGGTTCTCCCGGGCAAGCGGTGAACTCTTGATAGCCCGCAACAGCGACATACCAATCAACCCGAGGCCAATAAAGGAGATGCTCCTGATCGGTGACTCCACCATCATGCCCATCAATGTTGCCTGTTTGCCCGACTTCCTGGCGCATCAATCGGCACGCCCTCCTTGCAGAGCGGGCACTCTTCAGGAGCATAGCTGATCACCTCCATCGAAAGAACCGAAAATTGGTCATCAGCAAGTTTCACCCCTCCATTGCTTCGGTCAACCACTGAGCCAACTCCGACAAGCGATGCTCCGGCAGCGTTAATGAGCGCAACCACTTCAGCCACCGAGCCGCCGGTGGTTATCACATCCTCGATCACCAGCACCCGCTCACCAGGTTCAAGGCTGAAGCCTCGACGAATCGTCATCGCTCCATCTTTACGCTCGGCAAAAATGGTCGTGACACCAAGCTGACGACCAACCTCTGTGCCGACAACAATCCCGCCAATGGCAGGAGAGATTACCGTTTCAATGCCTTTTCCGGCAAAATGGCCAGCAATCCTGCTGCAAACCTCAGACAAGTGCTCTGGATGTTGCAAAACCTTGGCGCACTGAAAGTAGGCATTGCTGTGGCGGCCTGATGTCAGCTTGAAGTGTCCATCAAGCAGCGCTCCGGTTGATTTGAAAACATCAAGCATGGTTGAAGTACTCATAAAAGACAATATTGCTGGTGAATGTTATAATTGATGTTGGTAAAGATAAAGAAGCGGCTCCCAAAAGCTAAAGGAAAACTTTTTACGCTATAAATCTCGATAGACATCACGACGATGACGGATATACTGGATGACAATCTGCTTTTCCTCTGTGTCGACTTGATAGACAATTCGATAATCACCCACCCGAATGCGATAAAAAAACTCACCTCCAGCAAGTTTGAGAGATTGCGGAGGAAATGGATCGGCTGTCAGTCCATCTATACGCTGAAAAAGACGATCAACCATAGCCGCCGGTATTTTTCGTAAATCTTTTTCGACAGAGGGCTTAAAGATGACACTATACTTGCTCATGGCATTGCAACCTCAGTCTCATCTCTTCAAGAGTCACCGGGGTTTCATCCCGTCGGGATGCAAGTATTGTCAGATCATGTAAATCTTCCAATAATTGCCGGTATTGCTTCAAGGATAAGAGTACACCTGTCTTTTTGCCTTGAGTATTGATAACATATTTACCTTGTGGCATCGTTGATTCCATTAGAGGCACTCCGTTCTTGTTGGCTCTTGGCAGAGTTTAAATATCTGAAAATTCTACATCAAAACAGTATGAATGTGGTAATTATTATTATTATTGCCTCTACCCGCTTCTGTCGCAATGTTCAAGATAGTCGGTGAGCAGCACACAGGCCACAGCGCTGTCGAGCCGTCCCTTCTGCTGCCGCTCCTTTCTTGACTTTCCTGATGCGACGAGGATGTTACGAGCATCCCTTGATGAGTGGTGCTCATCAACTGTCTCTATCAGTAACAGCGGAAACTCTGCACGAAGCTCCTCAAGAAATCGGTCAACCACGCCGGTCATGGCATTGTGCTCATCTCCGTCACTCAGTGGATATCCAACAAGAAGCAACCCGATGTCCTCCTGCTTCACCATCGTCGCAAGGGCGACAGAGAGACCGGGACGGTCAAAGGTGCCGACAGGCTGGGCAAAGAGCCAGAGGGGATCGCTCTTGGCAAGACCAATGCGTTTGGTGCCATAGTCAATGGCAACTATTCTCTTTTTTGGCCTCATGAGATGAAAAACAATATTGACAGTAAAGCTCCCTGTAAAGCGACCACAATTGTGTTAATATACCAATTGTGCACGGTACATCTTCTCAGCAGTACAACGAGCTGATTTTTTCCTGCCGTTATTATTCTTACATTTTAGGAGTTGGTTCACTTAATCAAACGCACCATGAAGCCGCATTTCTATTTTATCGGGGCCACCTTTTCGATACTCCTTTCCATCTATATCTTTATTTTTGGCACAGGGGTAAATCATGAGCTGATTGCCATTTTTATCGGATTATGGGCTCCGACCATTATCTGCATCGGTATTTTTAATACCCTGCTCGGCATCCTCGACGAAATGTGTTGCGCACACAAGCGGATAGAGGATGGGCAATCTTGCGGTCACAACCGTTAAGAATTATGTGTGGAGAGGCAAAACATCTTGCAGGTAACGGATTATGAAACATGCCGGTGCCATAGCACTTGTCGGGGTGGGCGGCTTTCTGGGTTCTGTTGCGCGCTATGTCGTGGCGTTGCTTCTTGCTCCAGTAGCAACCGGGTTTCCTTTTTCCACGCTGACGGTTAACATTCTTGGCAGTTTTCTGATCGGTTTTTTGAGTGAACTGGCAATCTCAACCACTCTTGTTTCCCCCGAAGCAAGGCTTTTTCTGGTCACTGGCTTCTGCGGAGGTTTTACCACCTTTTCTGCCTATATGTTTGAAAATGCAGCTCTTCTCAAGGACGGCCAACTTTTTTATGCTACCATGTATCTTGCTGGCAGTATCGCAGGG
>SZYA01000058.1 GCA_005843815.1 Chlorobium sp. | reverse complement strand
GTAGCGTCCTTGTCACACGCTAATAAATTCAGGTTAGTAGCATATTCTTCTCGAACAATTGGCAAAGGAAGAGGGTATCTCTATCCGGCAAACACCGGAACAGATGGAACAGATGTTGATTGACCATAAAACAACCATGGGGAGAAAAGCTGTGAACGCAAAAGATATTTCAAAGGCTAAAAACCCTGACCAGCGTGCTTCATTGGCCGCTCTGCAACGAGCCGCTGCATTAGCCCGTGAAACCGCTATTCAGACGAATACCAATATCGTGATTGTGGAAAATGGAAAAGTGGTGCGGATTTCAGCCGACCAACTGCGCGGAGCCATGAACGCGGACAATTTCCGCGACTACATGCTCTCGTTCCTCTTCCTGCGCTACCTCTCCGACAACTACGAAGCCTCGGCAAAAAAAGAGCTTGCCAGGGATTTCCCGGTCAACCGAGAGCAGCCAAACACCACGCCGCTGCAACTCTGGTACGACGGCAATCCCGATGATATTGTGGAATTTGAAAAGCAGATGCGCCTCAAGGTGCATTATGTGATCAAGCCGCAATTCCTTTGGGGCAGCATTGCGGAGATGGCCCGAACGCAGGATGGGGAGTTACTCCATACCCTGCAAAAAGCCTTCGATTACATCGAGAACGAATCCTTTGCCAGTACCTTTCAGGGCCTCTTCTCGGAAATCAACCTGAACTCCGAAAAGCTTGGCAAGCAGTATACCGATCGCAATGCCAAGCTCTGCACCATCATCACCAAAATTGCCGAGGGGCTGAAGGAGTTTTCAACAGACAGCGACACACTGGGGGATGCCTACGAATACCTGATAGGCCAGTTTGCCGCCGGTTCCGGCAAGAAGGCGGGCGAGTTTTACACGCCGCAACAGATCTCCAGCATTCTCTCCGCCATTGTCACGCTCGACAGTCAGGAGCCAGCCACCAGCAAGAAGCGATATCTCGACAACGTGCTCGACTTTGCCTGTGGTTCCGGCTCATTGCTGCTCAATGTGCGCAAGAAGATGGGAGCGCATGGCATTGGTAAAATCTACGGGCAAGAGTCAAACATCACCACCTATAACCTCGCACGCATGAACATGCTGCTGCACGGGGTGAAAGATTCAGAGTTCGAGATTTTCCACGGCGATACGCTGCTCAACGACTGGGAGATGCTGCGCGAAGCCAACCCTGCCAAAAAGAAGCACTTTGATGCCGTGGTAGCCAATCCGCCCTTCAGCTACCGCTGGGAACTCACGGATGCGTTGGGCGATGATGTGCGCTTCAAGAATTACGGACTGGCCCCCAAATCTGCCGCCGACTTCGCCTTTCTGCTGCACGGCTTCCAATATCTCGCCAAAGAGGGCACCATGGCCATCATCCTTCCCCACGGTGTGCTCTTCCGTGGCGGTGTGGAGGAACGTATCCGCACCAAACTGCTCAAAGATGGCCACATCGACACCGTTATCGGCCTGCCCGCCAACCTCTTTTTCTCCACTGGTATTCCGGTCTGCATTCTGGTGCTGAAAAAATGCACAAAGCCCGACGATGTTCTCTTCATCAACGCCAGCGAACACTTTGAGAAAGGAAAACGGCAAAACCGGTTGCGCGAGGATGATATAGAGAAGATTGTTGACACCTATCAATTCCGCTGTGAGGAGTTGCGTTACTCTCGACGGGTAACGATGGAGGAGATTGAAACCAACGGCTACAATCTGAATATTTCCCGCTATATCAGCACAGCTCAAGAAGAGGAAGAAGTTGACCTTCAAACCGTTAATAGTGAGCTGGTTGAGATTGAACAGAAAATTGTTGCAGCCACCCGGAAGCATAATGAGTTTTTGAAGGAGCTGGGATTACCGTTTTTGCCGATGGGCAATTAGTGAACATGATTTCGATGCGCTTTAAAATGATATTTTTAATAGGTTTTAAACTGGCGACAGGGTTGTATTGAAGTTGAAAAGAGGGTTCTATGATCCGTAATCAGTTGTTGTGAAAGAGTATTCAGCAGAAGGATAATGATATGTCGTCAAAAGAGCATTGGGAAAAGGTTTATAAGAGGATTCGGAGAGTTGGTTTCAGGAGCCCGCCTTGTGGCATGGTTTCTGCCGATTGCCGGTCTTCCTGTTTCGCTTATCGGCATCGGTTTTGGGGTATTGCATCTCTCAGAGCTGCCACAACGGCGATTTGCGAGAATCGGCATCTTGCTGAATGTAATTGCTCTTATGGCATCAACAGCAAATGCGGCGGTTGGAGCCTACATGGGCTATAGCGGGATGATGTTTTAGGGGTTTTAGGGCTCTTTGACCTCCATGGAGCTTACCTTGACCGAAACGCTCAGCTTCTCTTTGGCGTTGCCTTTATAGGTGCCCCGCACTGGTGGCACGTCATCGTAATCGCGCCCTGATCCTATTTTGATGTACCGCTCATCTACGAAGAGGGTTTTATGGGTCGGATCCATCCCGATCCATCCTTTCTCTTTGCCGCAATAGACTTCGCACCAGGCGTGGCTGGCTTCGTCACGCCCATCAGATAGATATCCTCATCCTCACCGGCCGCAGAGATGCCCATACTGGTTTCGACCACCGAGGTGGCAACAATTTTCACCCGCTTGTGGCTCTGCAGCAGATTGAAGTGGTTGACATGGTTCCCGTAGAAATCGGTGTACTCAAAAAGGGTTGCCGGTGGATCGACCTCAAGCTTGAAGCTCGCGCAGCGCTGCGGAGCAGCGGGGTTGTTGTCGGGGTGTAGCCTTACTTCGGTTGCTGTTTCGTAGATCGGATTATCATATTCAAACAGGGTTGCGTGCTCAACTTTCAAAATCATGCTCTTTGTTGTTTACATCCGTTTATTGCTGTTGCTGATGCTGTTGTGCCTGACTCCAGTAGGCCCGTCCACCGGCTACTCCGGTAAAGGGCAGAGCCTCTTCAATATCCACCGGTTCAATTTCAGGAGTGTGATAGGCAAAATAGGTAAGGTGTACCTGTTCCCCAACTTTTACCAGTCGCTGTTCCAGATCTTCAAGGTAGTGGTGCAGCCCCTTGGCGTAGATGTCTTCAATGGCGGTATAGCTCAGCTCGGCCTCCAGTTTGCCGATAAGCCGATCGGCATTGTTGACATAGCGATGGCGGGAGCTGCCCGAGATGCGCCAGAGGGCATCTTCAGCCGCACAGACCGAAAAGTTGATACTGCGCGGAAATGTCCGGTCAAGAATGAGAAAGCGCAGGATGTTGTCAGGATCAATTTTTGAGAGATAGACCTTGCGGAATGCCTCTAGGGCGCTGCAACTTTTGAGCACCGCCATCCACTGGATAATATCTTCGGATCCTTCAACAATCTCATCCTCGTTTTGTGTGTCGGAGAGCAGCATGTGGTACTTTACATCGATCAACCGGGCGATATTGTCGGTACGTTCAAGATATTTGGCGATCTGTATAAAGTCCCACCCCTCGTTGTGAGAGAAGGTGTTGTCGGTAATGCCCTGGAAGAGGTGAGAGGCATTCTTGATCTCTTTGTAGAAACCGCAGGGGTCGTTATGCACAAACTGAGGCGTTACGCTCTGCAGATAGTGGTAGAGGTTATTCACCTGCTCCCACATTTCGCTGGAGATGCTCTCAATAATGCTGCGTCCATTTTCCCTTGCCAGACTGACACATGAAGTGATGGAGTTTGGATTGTTTTTGTTGAACACCAGATAGTCGGTGACGGTACGGGCTGAGTAGCTTTCGTACAGGCTGTTAAAACGCTCCTTGTCGCTGGTGACAAGAATCAGAGCGATCCAGTAGTTCGGGTTCTCAACGTGAGTAATTTTGTTGAGGTCGAGCAGCAGGTTGAAATTGACATCAAGAAACCTCGCGGTATTCTCTGCCCGCTCAAAATATCGGCTCATCCAAAAGAGTGATTCTGCAACACGACTTAACATGATGGTAACTGTTTTTGTTTATTCATCGACAACCCAGGTATCTTTACTCCCACCACCCTGCGAGGAGTTGACCACCAGCGAACCACGCTTGAGTGCCACCCGAGTCAGCCCTCCGGGGACTATTGTGACCGTTTTGCCGTAGAGCACGTAAGGGCGAAGATCGATATGGCAGCCCCACAGCTCAGTGTCGTTGAAGAAGCTTGGGTGACGCGACAGTGAAATGGTGGGCTGGGCAATGTAGTTGCGCGGGTTGGCCACAATCATCTCGGCAAACTTCTCCTGCTCCTCAATGGTGGACTCCGGCCCAATCAACATACCGTAGCCGCCGGACTCATTAGCAGCTTTTACCACCAGAGAATCAAGATTTGCAAGAATGTATTTCAGGTCATCCGGATTACTTGCCAGCCAGGTTTGCACATTCTCCAGAATCGGATCTTCGCCCAGATAGTATTTGATAATTTTAGGAACAAAGCTGTAGATAACTTTATCGTCAGCAACACCGCACCCAATGGCGTTGGCAAGCGTTACATTTCCTTTGCGATAGGCGTTGACCAGACCTGCAACACCCAGCTTTGAGTCGGGGCGAAACACCAGCGGATCGAGAAAGGCATCGTCAACTCGGCGATAGATCACATCGACCAGCTCCAGTCCACGGGTAGTTCTGGTATAAACCTTGTTATTGTTCACCACAAGATCCTTGCCTTCGGTCAGCTCAACACCCATCTGGCGGGCAAGAAAGCTGTGCTCGAAGTATGCTGAATTATAGATTCCAGGGGTCAGCACCACCACATTGGGTTCGCGACGGGATGATGGCCCAATCTCCTGCAGGGTGCGGAGCAGCTCCTGGGGATAATTCTCAATGGGGCGGATCTTGTATTTATCAAACAGCACCGGAAAGGCACGTTTCATTGCCTGCCGGTTTTGCAGCATATAGGAGACTCCGCTCGGAGTGCGCAGATTATCTTCGAGCACCAGATACTTGCCCTCCCTGTCACGGATAATATCGCTCCCCGTTACATGGATATAGATGCCAAGCGGGGGATTTACTCCAACAAATTCACGCCGAAAGTGCTGGCTCCCGAGAATCAGTTCGGCAGGAATTATCTTCTCCTTGAGTATTTTCTGACCATGGTAGATATCATTCAGAAATTCATTGAGCGCTGTAATCCGCTGTATGAGCCCTTTTTCGATGGTCTCCCACTCATGGGCAGGAACAACTCTTGGAATCAGATCAAAGGGAAAAAGGCGTTCAACACCCTCATCTTCACCGTAGACAGTAAAAGTAATCCCCTGGTTCCTGAAAAAAATATTGACAATCTCCCGGCGGGCTTTTATATCGTCAATCGAAAACTGGGTAAAACGCTGAAGCATCTTGTCATAATGAGGTCGAGGGGCTCCCTCTGCCGCAATAACCTCATCAAAAAAATGACCTGTTTCAGGCTCGTACTGCTCAAAGAAGCGACTCATTGGAGTGTGAATTCTTGAGGTTTATGGAGAATCATGATCTATTATTGCGATTAACCTTAAATATTTTCGGATGTTTACCCAATGTACCTAAAAAATTAAATAATGTCAGCATTTTTTACCTTTTTGTCGTTTTTTGCTCTGAAAAGCTTCTGTTTTTTCTTGTACGCGAGAGTTATACTTCAGGCGATGAAAAATACTGAAACGTCAGGGTGCAAATAAACTGAATTCCTGTAAAGCATTTGCTGTGATACAAATATCATAGTACCATATATCCAGGCAGCATCAGATGCAGATGCCGAATTTTTTGTCTTGTCAGGGCAGTGAATTGTTTTTATTATGGCTGAAGAAAACGCTTGAACGTTGCCAAAGCCGACAGGAATGCGGCTTTAACCAATTAAACTATTATTCAAAATGAAGATACTGGTGACCGGCGCCGCCGGATTTATAGGGTTTCATGTTTGCAAACGGCTGCTTGAAAGGGGAGAGCAGGTCACCGGAATTGATAACCTGAACGACTATTACGATGTTTCACTCAAGCAGGCGCGGCTGGCAATGCTTGAGCCTTATGAGGGGTTTACCTTTGTGAAGCTTGATATTGCTGACCGGAGTGCCATGGAGGAGCTGTTTAAAACAGGTGAGTTTGAGCGTGTGGTTAATCTTGCTGCCCAGGCGGGAGTTCGCTATTCAATTGAGAATCCACATGCCTATGTTGAAAGCAATATCGTGGGCTTTCTCAATATACTTGAAGGGTGTCGCTATAATGGGGTGAAACATCTGGTCTACGCCTCCTCAAGCTCGGTTTACGGTGCCAACGAAACCATGCCGTTTTCGGTTCATGACAATGTCGATCATCCGCTTTCACTCTATGCGGCCAGCAAAAAGGCCAATGAGCTGATGGCGCATACCTACAGCCATCTCTACAATCTGCCGACCACCGGTCTCCGCTTTTTTACCGTCTATGGCCCGTGGGGAAGGCCCGATATGGCCCTCTTTCTCTTTACCGATGCCATTTTGAAGAACAAGCCGATCAAGGTGTTCAATTACGGCAAGCATCGTCGCGATTTTACCTTTATTGATGATATTACCGAGGGGGTTCTGAGAACGCTCGATCACGTTGCTGAATCAAACCCCGAGTGGTCAGGCCTCAAGCCCGATACCGCCACAAGCAAGGCCCCATGGCGGGTTTATAACATTGGCAACAGTAATCCCGTTGAGCTGATGGATTACATCAAAGCTCTTGAAGAGCAGCTTGGCCGCACCGCCATCAAAGAGTTTCTGCCTCTCCAGCCCGGCGATGTGCCCGACACCTATGCCGACGTTGATCAACTGATGCAGGATGTTCACTACAAGCCAGAGACCACCGTGCCGGAGGGCATCAAGCGTTTTGTGGCCTGGTATCGTGAGTATTACGGGGTGCAGGGGTGATGGGGAGCCGCTTGAACGTGCACCACAGGGCGAACCGGAACAACGTTTGAATCTGGAATAATGTGGATTCTATAAATATGATTACTGTGCGTTTGGTTTGACCATCTGAATGACCAGTTTCATCCCGCAGGCGCTTGCATACCTGCGCAAGGTATTGAGTGAGGGCGAATGATCCTGCTTGCCAAGACTGGACTCAATGCGGGCAAGAACAGGTTGCGACACGCCCATTTTCGATGCTACTTGTGCCTGTGTGAGTCCTGCCTGTAACCGCGCATCCAACAGAGCGGCCAGTGCGGCAAATTCATCTTCCAGGGCGTCATAGGCTATCCTGAATTCCGGATCTTTGGCGCGTTTTTCGGCGACCTCTTCACCAGGGTTGAGCCGTACAGGGTTATAGGTGTTATCAATATTCATGAGTGAATCTCCTTTTGCCGTTTTCTGGCGAGGTTTAATTCCTTGAGAGGGGTTTTCTGTGTCTTTTTGATAAACCCGTGTAAAATGATTATCTGGCGGTCAACAAGAGAGCAAAAAAATGCTCGCCCAATACCTTCAGCGCCTTTTGCCCTGATTTCAAACAAACCGTCCCCGAAAGGTCGAGTATAGGGCAGTCCCAGATTAGGGCCGGAACGCTCCATTTGTTTGGTAATCCTCAAGAAACAAGCGGTTATCCCCTTAGGCCATCCGTCGATCTCTTTCTTGACGGAGCTATTGTAATAATCAATCACATTCGTCATGAATTATTATACCTTATATGCTATAAATCTACAAATAAAATATACGGGATAGTGATAAGGCGTTGGTACAGCTCTTCAATGGTAGCGTCTATCCGTTCAGTCATGAAATGCAACAGAAAACAGCGCTTTTTCATGACTGAAACATTTTCTTGCTCCCAGGCTTTCAAATTCCGAATCCCCCTGGGAACGCCGAGCTCCAGCTCGGCATAGTGCTGTTTCCACTGGGTGAAGTCATCCGCTGTGCCGCTGGCGTTTCATGTTTCCACCCTCAAAGCTCCCCAGTTTTTGATATTGAGCCTGATATTTTTTATCATTACACTGCGTGAAGCTTGCAAGCTGGCCACATTGGAATGTCGTTGAACTACTTACCAATGCAGTTGTCTCTATGATAAACGCTCATCAGAAATTGATTCACAGAGTAAAACAAGTCATGACACTCAACGGCATACGTAAATAACTCGATATTACGGAATGATTTGTTATTGACCGCTTAGCACACAGTAAAACCATCATAACTCAAGAGTAATGGGCGATTGGCAAAAAAGAATCACCATAAATCCCGATCAGTGTGGAGGTCGGCCATGCATTCGCGGTTTACGTATCAGGGTTATTGATATCCTCGATTTGATGGCAGCAGGGTTGAATTATGACGAAATTATTGATGAGTTGCCGGATCTTCAAAAAGAAGATATTCTTGCTGCACTCAAATACGCAAGCCAGAAGCTCAATCATCCTGTCATTGCCGCATGATCATCTGGGTTGATGCACATCTTTCCCCCTCGATTGCGGCGTGGATCAACCGCAATTTTTCCAGTTTTCAGGCACAGTCGGTTCGTTCTTTAGGCCTGCAACGGGCCGATGATTGAGTAATCTTTGATGCCGCCCGACAAGCCAATGTGGTTGTAATGAGTAAAGATGCTGATTTTTTGAAACTGATTGACCAGTTTGGCCCACCTCCTCAAATTATCTGGATTACCTGCGGAAATACCTCAAATCTCAAGATGAGAGGGATACTAGAAAAATCTCTTGAGAAGGCAATGGAACTCATCCGTTCGGGCGAACCAATTGTTGAAATCAGTGACTTGGCCTGAATAAGCTGGCATCATGTCGCTGTATCAACACTTGTCGCAAAAAAAAGGTTTTAATGGGTTGCTTTGTTACTCATCAAACGGTGATCATATCGTTGGTATTAACGAAATGATCACCGATTCTGCATTCAAATCCCGCATCCCCTTTGGGAACGCCGAGCTCCAGCTCGGCATAAAACGAGGATACTGCGTAAAGCTGGGACTCACCGAACTGTTCTCCAAAGTTTAAGTAGTTTATAAGTGTTCCTTCGGCAAAAATATCAGAGTGTCAGGCTTTCAAATCCCGCAAGAGGCGGTTGAATGCCGATGTGCAGGTATTGAGGATAATCAGGGATGATGGCTAACGTATTTGGGGCCAACAACCCGGATTTCGAGCATCATGTAATACCGCAAAAATATGCACAAAATTACTCCGCACTACATAAAATAAACCGTAAGGAAAGCGGGAAAGGAGAGCACGGCGCACATTTGGGATAACCTCGGAATAAAGTAACGGAGCTTGCTCAAGCCGTTTTAGCTGTAACTCCATTGCGGCCATAAATTCATCACCAAGGCCGGGGTTCTGTAATTCGTACCACTCTTGAGCTTCGCCAGTTTCACGTAACGCTCGTGCAGAGAACTTCAGACGGTACGCCATGAGCCATCATTAAGGTGTGATTTCACTTGATCCCAGGAATAGCCAGCTTCAGGGTTTGCTTCGAACTCTGCAAGG
>SZYA01000061.1 GCA_005843815.1 Chlorobium sp. | reverse complement strand
TTCGAATCCCTCCCTCTCCGCGTAACAACAACCCCGCATGTCGGGGTTTTTGTTTTTCAGGTAACGGCTTTTTGTTGATTTTTTTCTTGAAAGATATATTCTCAGAAAAAGCAAAAAGCGAAAAAGAGGTTAACGCCAGGAAACAATGATATTACCGATTACCATTTATAGTGATGATATTCTTCGACAGAGAGCCAAACCGTTGAAAGGTGTTGACAGCGCCCTTGAGGAGCTAATAGGTTCAATGTTTGAGTCGATGTATAACGCTTCTGGTATTGGTTTGGCGGCACCGCAGGTGGGCTATTCTCTCCGCTTGCTTGTGCTGGATGTCTCTTGTATCAAAAATTATGAGAGCGAGAGGCCGATGGTGGTTATTAATCCTCATATTCTGGCGGTCAGGGGCTCAAGTGAGATGGAGGAGGGCTGTTTGAGTGTTCCTGGGGTGCAGGGAGATGTTGTTCGACCCTCTTTTGTCACGCTCAAGTATCGGAATGAGCGTTTTGAGGAGCAGGTTGGGGAGTTTTCAGGGATGCCAGGCAGGGTGCTGCAGCATGAGATTGATCATCTCGACGGGACTCTTTTTGTGGACAGGGTGCAGAAGCGTAATCGACGAAAGATCCAGAAAGAGTTGACTGCGCTTGCGTCGGGTATTGTTAACGCCACCTATCCGGTTGTTGTTCCGGTATCAAAACTCTATTGAGAGCCATGCGGATTATTTTTATGGGAACCCCGGAGTTTGCAGTTCCTTCGTTACAGGCGATTGCTGCTGAAAAGAGTGCTTTTGAGATTGTGCTTGTGGTAACAGGCAAGGATAAGCCACGCAAGAGTAAACATGCTGCTGTTGAGCCCTCTCCGGTAAAACAGGCAGCTCTTGCTCTTGAGCTCCCGGTGCATGAGGTCGATGATGTCAAGGATCCAGCTTTTGCCGCTACGGTTGCGGCATACCGGCCTGATGTTATTGTTGTCGCTGCCTTTCGCATTCTTCCTCCAGCGGTCTATGAGCAGGCTCATTTTGGGTCATTCAATCTTCATGCCTCTCTTCTTCCGGCTTACAGGGGAGCTGCGCCCATCAACTGGTCGTTGATCAAGGGTGATCGCGAAACCGGTGTCACAACCTTTTTTCTGCAGCAGCGTGTTGATACTGGCACGATCATTCTTCAGGAAAAAACCGCAATAGAGCCTGATGAAAATGCTGCCGATCTTGCTTGTCGTCTTTCAGAGATTGGTGCCAGGGTTGTTGTCAGTACCCTGCACCTCATCGCCTCAGGAGCGGTTGATGTCTCTGACCAGAACGAGTCGCTTGCTTCGAGGGCTCCCAAGCTTACCCGTGACAATACAAGAATTGATTGGGCTCAGCCGGTTGCAGCCATTCATGATTTTATCCGGGGGCTGGCCATAAAGCCGGCGGCCTGGACAACATTCCAGGGTAAAACCATGAAGATATTTCGGGCAACTCCCGGAGTTCTCTTTTCTGAAGATGCTTCAGCTTCTTCGGGGAGGGTGCTGGTCAATCAGGGAAGACTTTATGCTGCATGTTCGGATGGGTGGCTTGAGCTGCTTTCATTGCAGCTTGAAGGGAAAAAATATATGGAGGCATCCGAATTTGCCAGGGGTTTCCGCCAAAGTGCCGGAAACTCTCTGTTTGTGTAACAGCACAGTAATGTCACAATTGCATTATTTGCTTATATTGCGTTACGTTGAGTTTTTAAAAAAAATCAAACGCTCATTTTATGGCCTCGCCAAGTACAGAAGTCAGTCGTATCAGGAACTTCTGCATTATCGCACATATTGATCACGGAAAGTCAACACTGGCTGACCGCCTGCTTGAGATAACACATACGCTCGATCGCACCCAGATGGCCTCTGCGCAGGTACTTGATGATATGGATTTGGAGCGGGAACGGGGCATTACGATCAAGAGCCATGCCATCCAGATGAAGTACAAGGCTGCGGATGGCCAGGAGTACACCTTGAATCTTATTGATACCCCCGGTCATGTCGATTTCAGCTATGAAGTGTCACGCTCTCTTGCTGCCTGTGAAGGGGCTCTTCTTATCGTCGATGCAACCCAGGGGGTAGAGGCGCAAACTATTGCCAATCTCTATCTTGCTCTCGATGCCGGGCTTGATCTTATCCCGGTGATCAACAAAATTGACCTTCCCTCATCGGATGTAGAGGGTGTTGCCCGTCAAATTATCGACCTTATGGGTGTCAAGCGGGAGGATATTCTACAGGTGTCAGCGAAAGCCGGTATTGGGGTGAGTGAGCTTATTGAGGCCATTGTCAAGCGTATACCCGCGCCAGCCGATAATAACCATCTTCCGCTTCGGGCGCTGATTTTTGATTCGGTTTTCGACTCCTATCGTGGCGCGGTGATTTACCTTCGCATTGTTGAAGGTGCGCTGAGAAAAGGTGATAAAGTCAAGTTTTTTGCCAGCGACAAAACTTTTCTTGCCGACGAGATTGGCACCATGAGCATGAAA
>SZYA01000016.1 GCA_005843815.1 Chlorobium sp. | reverse complement strand
GGAGGCTGTCCGTCAGCATATCCCGCTCTACCTGAGCTACGGGTCAACCGAGATGAGTTCACAGATTGCCACCTCCCATGCGCCGATACAAGGCATTCAGGAGAACAGCGGCAGGCTGCTTCCCTGGCGCGAAATCATGACTTCAACGGATGGAGAGCTGCTGGTAAAAGGATCTTGCCTGTTTCAGGGCTACCTCCGGGAAGGAAAAATCCAGCCTCAAGCCGATAACGACGGCTGGTTCCATACCTCGGATATCGGAACTGTTACCGATGACGGTACCGTCACTGTGGCAGGCCGGAGAGACAACATGTTTATTTCAGGGGGCGAAAATCTCCATCCCGAAGAGATTGAAAAGATGTTGATGACGATTGACGGGATTCTTGAAGCGCTTGTCGTCCCGGTGGACGATAATGAATATGGCCAGCGTCCTGTGGCATTCATCAAAACTATTGAGGAGAATAAACCCGATGACATCACGATCACTCAGGCAATGCACTCCATGGCTGGAAAACTGAAAAGTCCGACACATTACTATCGGGAAAATGAGTGGCCCACACTGCCTGGATCACAGAAAATCGACCGGAGGTTTTACAAAAAACAGGTCAATCCCGATTTGTCATAATTCAACCCCTGGAAGCCTGACGCTTGAGCCTGCGCACAGCATAGGCTCCACCAAGACCAGCGATTGGAGCATAAAAAATACCGGAAAAAGCCATATTCATCAGAAGCTCGGTAAACGTTAACGTCACCGGCGCAAGGGCCAGCTTTTCCGCCGCCACAAGCGCCTGCACCTGCTCCTGAAGCTCAGGTTGCTTCCTGGCCATCTCCAGCGCCCAATCGACAATCAACGCAAGACTCTCGGTCCCCGGCCTGTAGTGCAAGAACGTCATAAGAAAAAAGGTGATCACCTCTGAAACAACACCTCCCGCCAAACCGGCCATACAACCAAGCACAAAAGCCTCACGGAAGGTCAGCGTCACCTGAAAGCGCATGATGGTCTGATGCAGCGCCACCACCCCTGCAAGAAAAATGCCAGCAAACAGAAAGACATTCAGCAAGGTCAGATAAGGAACCGTCGTCGTAAAAAGAATCATTGCTGTACCAAGCAGAACAGCGTAGAGCTTACCCTCTACTGGCAAAAGAGATTGAACCGGTTTTTCAGCAGCCATATCTTTCAAAAATCGTTTTCCGTAATACTTGCAACTTTCATAAAATGGCTGAGCAGGCCTCTATTGCTTCAGAGACATTCGCCAAGAGTTCATCCAAGGTCTCTCCCTGGGTGGCACAACCTGAAATAGCGGGAACTTCAGCCCAATATCCACCCTCTTCAGCTTCATGAACGATCACTTTCAATTTCATAGGTTTAACCTTACATTTTCACTGATTGTCCAACAGAAAACCCCGAAATCACCCAGCAAACTTCTCATTGAGAAAATCCTCCATCGTATAAAAGCCCGGAGCGGTTTTATGGCGCAAGGCAAGCCACGACGCAGCTTCAACCGCGCCAGAGGCAAAACCGGAGCGATTTTTTGCGGTATGGGAGATCACAATTTCATCAGCCTCCGAATCAATAAATGCGGAGTGCTTTCCAAACACACTTCCAAGCCGGAGAGAAGCAACCTGCAGTTCGTCTGAGGCAAGTTTGTAGTCATCCGAAAGTTGACGAACAACCGTTTTCTTGCGGCTGTTGGCGGAGAGAATCATCGCAGCCGCCCTCACAGCCGTACCACTTGGAAAATCAGCCTTGCCGGTATGATGCTGTTCTTCAAAAGCAATATCAAACTGGTCAAACGGAGAGATAAGCCTGGCCGCTTCACGCACGGTGCGCAAAAAGATATTCACCCCAAGCGAAAAATTTGCCGAATAGAGCAGAGAGGTACCAGCCGCAGTTATCTGCCGTTTCACCTCTTCCTGGGCATCATCCCACCCCGTAGTACCCACCACAACGGGCACTCCCGAGGCAAGCATTGCCGGAAGGTTGGCGAGAAACGCTCCCCTCACCGTAAAATCTATTATTGCGTCACTACCCTGAAAAACTTCAGGAGTAATGGTAGCATCAATATCAAGCACCACCGCAACCTCATGGTTACCTGACTGCCGAACCACCTGGGCAACCTGCTGGCCCATTCTTCCATTTCCAACAAGGGTAAACTTCATAATCAATTAACATGATATTTCATAGAAACCGCAGCCGTTTCAGCGGGAACTCAATCGTGGCCCATGATTTCAAGAAGCCGATCGAGATCATCGTGTGAGAAGTATTGGATATGAATCTCCCCCTTGCCCTCTTTCTTCTCTACGATACGCACCTTCGTGGCAAGGTTGTTTCTCAAGAGAGACTCAAGATCGACAAGATGAGATGAGCGCTCGGATGAAGTGGCAGACTGTGGTTTTGACGATGCCGGTTGCTTGAACATACGGCTCACCAGCGCCTCAGTCTGACGCACAGAGAGTTGATTGGCGAGAATCTGCTTCCACACCTTCACCTGCTGCTGTTCACCGGGCAGATTAATAAGGGCTCGTGCATGACCTGACGAAATCTCGCGGTTCCGGATGCTGTCCTGAATCTGCAGAGGCAATTTGAGCAGCCGTAAAAAATTGCTCACCGTTGAGCGGTTTTTGCCAACCTTCTGGGCAATCTCCTCCTGCGACAGATTACACTTTGTGGTCAGGCTCTTCAGTGCAAGCGCCACCTCAATGGCATTAAGATCTTCGCGCTGAATATTTTCAATAAGAGCGAGCTCAAGTTTGGTCGAATCGTCATGAGCCTCAATTATATAGGCTGGAATAAACTTGAAGCCGGCCAGCATGACCGCCCGCAGCCGTCGCTCGCCACTGATGAGCTGGTAGCCATCTCCATCCCGGCACACAGTAACAGGCTGAATTACCCCGTTTTCAACAATGGAGTTCTTGAGCTCTTCAAGAGCAGTTTCATCAAACTCCTTGCGAGGCTGAAACGGATTTGCCCGTATTTTTTCAATCGGCAGAGTGCCAACTCCTCCCTCTTGAGGAGGCTCCTGCTCCTCATCCTGCGAAACAGAGACAAATCCCTCATCAGGAAGAAGCGCTTTCAGGCCTCTTCCCAACGCATTTTTAGGCATATCACCCATCACTTACCCCGTCAGCTACGGCTGACGAACTTTAAATTTTTTAATATTGCCATCTCTTTCAAAAATCTCCTGTGCCAGATCAAGATAGTCTTTCGACCCTATACACTGGGCATCATAGAGCAGTGCCGGCTTACCATGGCTTGGTGCCTCGGAAAGCTTGACGTTTCTGCGGATATGGGTT
>SZYA01000095.1 GCA_005843815.1 Chlorobium sp. | reverse complement strand
TGCCGGAATTTCAACCAGTTCATCATCACACCACAACACTTGAGCTTCAATAAAGTCAATGCCGTGTTTCTCCTTGTTCTGCCTGCTTTTATCAGGATCAAACTCAAATTGCATAGTATACTTGTGTGCTGTTTCTATACCATAAATATAGCATTCCACACACAAAAGAAAAAATGTGGCGGCCGCCTGACTCCGCCACCTTTCGGTACCGGTTCAAGGCAAGCGACACCATCACCACAGCATAGCCGACCATCCAGAGCAACTGAGCACGAATCTCCATCAATCCTGACCCTTTCAGCATGACGCAGAACATGCACAAGGTGCAGGCCGGACGGGAAATTAATGCGTCCGGGACACCTGCCCAATAACCTGACTGTCGCCAAAATCAAAACAGGTAATTCCAATATCCGTAATCCGATTCTGGTCTCCTATGTCGCAAAAGGGCTGTTACCCTACCGGGGGCTTGGTTCTGGAATCAAACGGGCAATTGATGCGTGGCCGGGAATTGACTTTATTGATGATCGTGACGGTTGCTTGTTTACCGCCATTGTTCACCACAATAAAATTGAAGGTTCGGTAGAAAGTTCGGTAGAAAACTCAAGAGATGGTTCGGTAGAAATCGATAATCTTGTTCTCGAACAATTCAGACTTGAGCCTGAAATGACTCTTCACGCATTGGCAAAAACTCTGGGTATTTCATTGAGAGCAACTGAAAAAAGGGTCGCTAACTTACAATATAAAAATAGATTAAAACGCATTGGCCCTAAAAAGGGCGGTTACTGGCAAGTGCTGTAATACGTATTCTCTTTCAAAGATCTCAACCTTACTCTTCATGCACAAGGCATCAAATTTTGAGCAATCGATAGAGCAATCGCTGCTCCAGCATGACGGCTACAGCAAGGGCAACCCGCTGGATTACAACAAAAAGCTGGCACTCTTTCCTGATGAGGTTGTGGTCCTCGTTCAGAATCGCCGCTAAGAGTCTATAAAATATATCTTTATCGTCCTATTGCTGTCAGGAGCGGAAATTGATGGTTGTTGCCTCTTTTCACAGGAATAGCAATTGAGGTACGGTAGAAAGTTCGGTACAAGGTTCGGTAGAAAGTTCGGTAGAAAATTTTGGCGTATCGGGTGACGGGAAGATGTCTGCGCCCAACAACTCCTCACTTCATACAAAAAAGCCTATAAGTATAAGCAAAATAAAGATCGGGCTAAAAATTGAGGCACTACAGGTCACTGTGGTGCTCAGGTAATTCAACCGCATCATTCAGGCAAATCCCAACTGGAAGAGGGCTCGCTGCTCATGATATCGCCTTTGATGATAACTTTTCCTGCTATGTCAGGATGTGGCACTCGACGAAGGGGAAGAGGGGCCGCAGAAACAGCCTCCTCTGAAACCACCAGAAAAATCGCATCGAGCTTTTTGTTAGGGGGCAATTTTGGAACTCGTTTCAGTTTACCCGTCATATCAGTCTCCAACATCAACCGCTCCGCATACATCTTTTTTTAAAACAAATTACAAACCATTCACACTTAATTTTTTCGAGCAATCAGTCCATATTTTATCGAAAATTCGCGGA
>SZYA01000012.1 GCA_005843815.1 Chlorobium sp. | reverse complement strand
AGCGGTCATTCTTGTCCGCATTGAAACATCACCCGAAGATATCAAGGGAATGAACGCCTCTGAGGGTATTCTTACTGCCCGTGGCGGCATGACCTCCCATGCCGCGCTGGTTGCCCGTCAGATGGGCAAGGTCTGCGTCGCAGGATGCGGAGCGCTCAATATCGACTACCAGAGAGGTGAAATGCGTGTCGCCGGAAAAGATATCGTCCTTTCAGAAGGTGATTACATCTCTATTGACGGAAGCACTGGTGAGGTGATAGCAGGAAAGATTCCAACCAAAAACTCTGAAATCATTGAGGTATTGGTTGACAAAACCCTCAAACCGGAAGATTCGGAGACATGGCCTATCTACAAACAGCTTATGGAGTGGGCCGACAAATACCGTAAACTCAAAATCCGCACCAATGCCGACCAGCCAGACCAGGCTGAAATTGCCATCACCTTCGGTGCTGAAGGCATCGGACTCTGCCGTACAGAGCACATGTTCTTCGGCGGTGAGCGTATTGATGCCATGCGCGAAATGATTCTGGCCGACGATGTTGAGGGACGCAAAAAGGCGCTTGAAAAGCTGATTCCATACCAGCGTGAAGACTTCTATGGTCTCTTCAAAGCCATGGGTTCGCGCCCCGTCACCATCAGGCTGCTCGATCCTCCGCTGCATGAGTTCCTGCCGCACACCGACAGTGAAATCAAAGTTCTTGCCGGAAAAATGGGCAAATACGTTGAAGAGGTCAAGAAGCGTATTGACGAGCTGCACGAATTCAACCCCATGCTTGGCCTCCGTGGCTGCCGCCTCGGCATCCTCCATCCCGAAATTACCGTCATGCAGGTGCGGGCAATTATTGAAGCCGCATGCAAGCTGAAAAAAGAGGGGCTGGAGGTTGTACCTGAAATTATGGTGCCACTGGTCAGCACCGTCAAAGAGCTTGAAATTACCAGTGAAATCATCCACAAAACTGCACGCAGCGTCATTGCCGAGCAGGGCACAGGGGTAAAATATCTGGTGGGTACCATGATTGAGGTGCCACGCGCCGCCATTACCTCCGACCAGATTGCCACTGCTGCCGACTTCTTCAGCTACGGCACCAACGACCTGACACAGATGGGACTCGGCATGAGCCGCGATGATTCAGGACAGTTCCTTCCAACCTACCAGCAGCAGGAGATCTTTGCCCGAAATCCTTTTGAATCTCTTGATATTGAGGGTGTAGGCCGACTGATGAGCATCTCGGCCAAAGAGGGACGGGCGGTCAAACCTGACCTCAAGCTTGGAATATGCGGCGAACACGGCGGTGATCCTTCAACCGTTGAATTCTGCCACAAATTAGGGCTGAACTATGTTTCATGCAGTCCGTACAGGGTGCCCATTGCCCGTCTTGCCGCAGCAAGAGCCGCTCTGCAGGGGTAACGAAGAAGCATTACCAATGACCTCATGAAAAGGCGGCCCGGAAAGGTCGCCTTTTTTAACTTGAACACTACCCATGGAATTCAGTCATATCAACATCAGGGGAGCCAGAGTACACAACCTCAAGAACATCTCTCTTGATATCCCTCGCAACAAGTTTGTTGTCATTACCGGCCTCTCCGGTTCGGGAAAATCGAGCCTTGCCTTCGACACCATTTATGCCGAAGGGCAACGGCGCTTTATGGAGACCCTCTCACCTTACGCACGCCAATATATCGGTAACATTGAACGTCCCGATGTTGATTATATCGAGGGGCTCTCGCCGGTTATTGCTATCGACCAGAAAAGCACCAATCGCTCTCCACGCTCTACGGTTGGCACCATTACTGAGATTCATGACTTTATGCGGCTGCTCTACGCCAAGGCTGGACGACGGTACGACCCTCTCACCGGCGCAGTGCTGCAACAGCAGAGCGAAGAGAACATCATCGAAGCCATCCTTGCCCTGCCAGAGGGGACAAAAGTGCAGATTCTCTCCCCCCTCGTAACCGGTCGCAAAGGGCACTACCGTGAACTGTTTGAGCGTCTGCTCCTCAAAGGATTTCTGCGGGTCCGTATTGACGGAACATACCGTGAGATGGAAAAAGCGATGCAGATTGAGCGCTATAAAAGCCACGCCATCGAACTGGTGGTTGACCGGCTGGTTATTGGCCCCGACTGCCAGGATCGGCTGAAACAGGCGATCACTCTGGCCATTGGCATGTCGGAACACAAATCATCTGTGATATGCGATCCCGCAGAGAGTGAGCTGAAAGAGCTCGTCTTCAGTACCCGCTACGCCTATGCCGATGGCTCGGTGCCGGTCGATACCCTTGCACCAAACAACTTCAGCTTCAACTCCCCTTATGGCGCCTGCCCGGAGTGCAACGGCCTCGGAGAGCTGATGCAGCTTTCGGGAGAGCTGATGATCCCGGATATGTCGCTCTCGCTTCATGAGGGGGGGCTCGATCCATTTGGAAAATCGGGCAAAAGGAACCTCTGGCAGGTGATCAGGGCAATTGCCAAAGAGTTCAACTTCACCATCGACACCCCGTTATCTGATGTCCCGCCAGAGGCAATAAAGATTCTGCTGGAGGGATCAGGCAGCCGCACCTTTAATGTCAGCTACACCTACTCCGGCCGCGACACCCTCTACCCGCAGCCTTTTGAGGGCGCTCTCCCTTATGTCCAGGCGATCCTGAATAATGCCAGCACCAGCAAAGTGCGGGAGTGGGCTGAGAGCTACATGGTTCGCCAGCCCTGCCCTGCGTGCAAAGGAGCGAGACTCCGCAAAGAGAGTCTGCTGGTGAAAATCAACGACCTCAACATTGCTGAATCCGAAGCGCTGCCACTGCCTGAAGCGCTTGCCTTTTTTTCGGCGCTCCCCGACAAACTGACGCCAAAAGAGCGGCTTGTTGCCACTCCGGTCTTACATGAAATTATCAAACGACTTGAATTTCTCCTCAACGTTGGGCTTGGCTACCTCTCTCTGGACAGAAGCTCACAAACCCTCTCAGGCGGTGAAGCACAGCGCATCCGGCTCGCCTCGCAGCTTGGCTCGCAACTCAGCGGCGTGCTCTATGTGCTTGACGAACCAAGTATCGGACTGCACCAGCGCGACAACCATAAGCTGATCACCTCCCTGAAACGACTTCGCGACCTTGGCAACACCGTTCTTGTGGTTGAGCACGACAAGGATACCATGATCGAAGCTGATGAAATTATCGATATGGGGCCAGGAGCTGGAGAATACGGGGGAGAGGTCGTTGCCCAGGGAACCACAACCACCCTTGACCCCGGCTCACTGACTGCTGAGTACCTCTCCGGAAAACGGCAGGTCTCTTTCAAGGGTGAACGGGACGCAACAGGTGAAGAGTTGCAATTGCTGAAACTGAAAGGGTGCTGCGGCAACAACCTTAAAAACGTCGACCTCACCATTCCGCTCCGATCACTGGTGAGTATTACCGGTGTCAGTGGTTCCGGCAAATCGACCCTCATCAACGAAACACTCTTTCCGATTCTGGCGCGCCACTTCTACCGCTCCAAGCTGCTCACCTACCCTTATGAGAGCATTGAGGGGATCCAGAATATCGACAAGGTGGTCAATGTTGACCAGTCGCCAATTGGCCGTACACCCCGATCCAATCCGGCCACCTATACCGGTGCCTTCACCTTTATCCGCGACTTTTTTACCCGCCTGCCCGAAGCGCAGATCAGAGGCTACAAAGCGGGACGCTTCAGCTTCAATGTCAAAGGTGGTCGATGCGAAGTGTGCCAGGGGGCTGGAACCCGGAAAATTGAGATGAACTTTCTGCCCGATGTCTACGTCCGGTGCGAAAACTGCAAAGGCGAACGCTATAACCGCGAAACCCTGCTGGTTAAATATCGCGGGAAATCAATTGCTGATGTGCTGGAGATGAGCATCACGGAAGCAACAGAATTTTTCGTAGACTTTCCCCGCATTCTCCGGATTCTTAAAACCATGCAGAGTGTCGGCCTTGGCTACCTGAAGCTTGGACAGCCCTCACCGATGCTCTCGGGAGGAGAGGCGCAGCGCATCAAGCTCTCAACGGAACTTGCCAAAGTACAGACTGGCAAGACACTCTACATTCTGGATGAACCTACCACAGGACTGCACTTTCTCGACATTCAGCACCTGCTCGAAGTACTGCGAAGACTGGTGGACAAAGGTAACAGCGTCATCATCATCGAGCACAACCTCGACATTATCAAAAACAGCGACTGGATTATCGACATTGGCCCGGAGGGGGGCCACGAGGGAGGAGTGGTTATTGCAGAAGGAACGCCGACAGAGGTTGCCCAAATGGAGCACTCCTATACCGGAAAGTTTTTAAAGGTGGAGATGGGGATCGTGTGATTTCACAGGAACTCCTCATAGTAGTCAAGATCCTTGTGAAAGGTCTCTTCAAGAGCGCTGAGGGAGAGAAAGGCGGCCGCAATGCAGAGGCCGCCAACCAGCATTGCCCCTGATTCCATACCAAAAATCCCTCGGCAAAACTGGAAGAGCATGGTGATGGGCACCACCATACCCCGCACCAGGTTTGGTACGGTCGTGGCAACCGTTGCTCGAAGGTTGGTGCCAAACTGCTCCGCCGCCACGGTGACAAAAATTGCCCAGTACCCACCAGCAAAACCGAGGAGAGAACAGACAAGATAAAAGAATTGCGGTGTCTGGTGCCCCTGCAGGAAATAGAGCGCAACAGCCCCAACCGTCAGCAGCATAAAGAGCAGAATAACCTTTTTCCGGCTCTTCAAAAGCTGGCTCAAGAGGCCGCTTGAAAGGTCGCCAAAGACCAGACCAAGGTAGCAATACATCACCGCATTGCCGGCAGAAACCGGCCCTGTAATACCAAGTTCCACGCCAAATTCAGGCGAAAAGGTGATCAGCACACCAACAACAAACCAGATCGGCACCCCAATCATGATTGAGTTGATGTAGCGGAAAAAGCGATGACGATCCGTAACGAGGGCCAGCATATTGCCGCGACTGAGGCCAGTATTCGCCTCCATGGCCTTGAACATCCCCGACTCAGCAACCTTTACCCGTGCAACGAGCAGCAACAGCCCAAGGCCTCCTCCAATAAAAAAGGCATTATGCCACTCATAAGTATTGGCCACCACATTGGCAAGAATGGCCCCTGAAACGCCGATTGAAGCCACAAGCATCGTTCCATACCCCCTGATTTTGGTATGCAACACCTCCGATACCAGCGTAATGCCAGCGCCAAGTTCTCCGGCAAGCCCCACACCCGCAATAAATCGCAAAGCGGCATAAGCTGGAAGCGACGAAACAAAACCGTTGGCAATATTGGCAAGAGAGTAGAGCAGAATAGAGGCAAACATAATCTTGAGGCGGCCCTTTTTGTCACCAAGCCAGCCCCAGAGCATACCGCCCAGCAGCATGCCAATCATCTGCATATTGAGCAGATAAACCCCATAATCGATCAGCTCCTTGCCGGAAAGCCCAAACGACTTCAAACTCGGCACCCTGACAATGCTGAAGAGCACCAAATCGTAGATGTCAACAAAGTAACCCAGAGCGGCCACAATCACGGGCAGACTGAAAATATCGCGAACCGACGCATACTCCTTATGCTGCACAAACCCCTCCATTTCTGGTTACTGTTGCACCGGCGATAAATCCGGCAGTGCTGTATACCCGCCTCTTTACACTCAGAACCGAAGAAAATGCTTCTCCACAGCAAGCGAGCTTTTGGCTGCTGAATCCTCATGAGAGGGCACCGTCCCTTTTATCGGCATCAGAAAATCGGGAAAGATACTCACCTCAACACCCTGCATGATGCTGTCAAAAAAAACGATAAAGCGACTCTCCCTTCCCTCTTTTACCACAACCCCTTCAAAATCCTTGAAAGGCCCGGCAAGCACCCTCACCCTCTGACCTGCCGGAAGAGAGGCAACCGTCCGGGTAATGGCATCGGGCTCCCGCACCAGCTTTCTCAGCCAATCAATATCCTTTGCCGCAATAATTGAAGGGGTACGGCGAATCCCGATGAACTTCACCACCCCTTCTGTATCGAGAACTTTAATATGCTCCTTGCGTATATCGATCTGCACAAACACATACCCCCTGAAGAGAGGCTCCGAGACCTTTTTCTTTCTGTCACTCCATTGCTTCCAGGTATCGAGCATTGGCAGAAAACTCACAACCTCCTGCTCAAGCAATATTTGATGCACCTTTTTCTCATACCTGGAGCGAACATAGACTGCATACCAGTGTAACCCGTCAATTTCAACCATTCCACCATATCATTGATTGCTGAACCACAGAAAACAGGCAAAGTAACAAACCTGGCAAAACCCTGCTGTTGAAAGTAACAAATTCGCAATATTTTACAAATTCCTCCTGATTCCACGACATGGGCAATGGAGCCACCTGGAGTGCCAGGACTAACTATGAAACACCTATCCCAACAGCCACAATCCGCACGATCATACTTGCTGTTCATAAAAAGGGAATGCAGACTCAATCAACAATATCCTGAAAAGTTAGCTGAAATTGCCAGGCAATGGCAATGTGATGTGCCCAACTTACAACGCAAACCTGCATAAGTGCGAAGCATCAAGGCCAAGCGTTATAAATCCCCCACGCTCTCCCTTGACAGCTATCCAGGAGCCGATACCCAGAGTGACCTTATCGGTAAAATCATACGCGACCCCAAGCTTTCAGGATGGAAGATACCTGCTCAAGCGGCTCCTTTTCGGTCACCATGAATGAACAGAGAAAGGTTTACAATTTCAAACGATAGTAGAGCCACCCGATCAACTCGCGCAACGCTTGCTCAGACCTGGAGAGTGCTTCGGCGCTTGGTAAAAAACGCAACACAGTGAACTCTGATGTATCATCAACCCTGTAATCCACCCGAAAGGGCTCAACAGCAAATCCTGCATGTTCAAATAGCAGCAGTGCTCGTCGGGTATGAAAGGCGCTGGTGACCAGAATAATCTTCTTTCTCTCACCCAGCAATTTAGCCGCAGCCAGCGCCTCATCAGCCGTATTACCGACCCTTACCGTCAAACGAATAGCCTCCTGAGGAACACCAAGCAGCAGAGCCCGACGGGCAAGCAACTCACCCTCAGGAACCGCATCCGGTTGCCACGGCATCTGACCCCTGGTAAAAATGATCACTGGAGCTTTTCCCGCCTTGAACAGCTCAATACCTCCCTCAAATCGATCGACGCCGTCACCCCACTCTCCGAGCGGAGCGCCCTCAACCTGCCGAATCATACCGCTCAACACCACAATTGCATCCGCCTTACGAACAGAACTCACCGGAAGACGAGGGGTACCACCCTCCACAAAGCGCATCAAACCATCTGCAACCACCGGCATACTGAAGGCCCAAAGCAGAAGAGCAGCATACCATAACAGAAACTGTTTACGAAAAGCCAGACCCGCAAGCAGGCACAGCAGGGTAAAACCCAGGGGAAGAACCAGTATCGGAAGAATTTTATTGACAAGAAGCATAGTTAAATTCGAAACCGAAAGTTTTCAGATTCCTGATAATCTGCCGGTATGCCCACCGGCTGACGAGCAAGTCTCCCTATGATAAGCCTGCGACTAAGGGGTAATCAAACGATCAGCGGTAATCGCATTTTTTATAGAACAGAAAAATCGTGCTGGCGTATTTTTATGAGATAGAATTTTTCCACTTTCAACAGTTTGCATAACATTTCCAAAAGTGTCTGAATGACCTTTTGACGTTCGTCTTTCAAATTGGCATAGGTCGAACTCAAAAATACTTGGTAACGTTTGTCCATTTTGTCACTAATTCAGTTCAATGATATGGAACCGAAGGAAAGCCATCAGCTCAACACTGATGGCTCTCGCAGAACAAAGTGCACAACCTCTTAATTCTTCGCCACAATAACCTCGGCAATCTGCACCGCATTGGTGGCGGCACCTTTGCGGAGATTATCGGCCACAATCCACATATTCAGCGTCTGCGGGTGCCAGTAATCGCGGCGAACGCGCCCGACAAAGACCTCGTCGCGCTCGTAGGAGGTGAGCGGCATGGGATAGAGACGCGCCGACGGATCATCCTGCAGGATAATGCCCGGCGAGGTTCGAAGAAGCTCACGAACTTCATCAATATCGAAATCCTTGGCCAACTCAATGTTCAGCGACTCGCCATGGCCACCGTACACTGGAATGCGGACAGTGGTGGGAGAGACGCTGAGAACATCGTCGCCCATAATCTTGTGAGTCTCGTTCACCATCTTCATCTCCTCCTTGGTGTAGCCATTCTCCGTAAAGGCATCAATCTGCGGCACGGCATTAAAGGCGATCTGGTGAAAATGGGTAAACTGCTCCGGGCTCTCACCGGCGAGCTCGCTTTCGAGGGCATCGCGCCCTGCCTTGCCTTTGCCAGTCACGGACTGATAGGTTGAAACAACCACCCTCTTGATGCCAAAGTGGTCGTACAACGGCTTCAGCACCACCACCATCTGAATGGTCGAGCAGTTGGGGTTGGCAATAATCGACTCAGGGGTGCCATCCGCTTTAAAAATGTCTCCGGGATTCACTTCCGGCACAACAAGAGGCACATCGGTATCCATGCGGAATGCCGACGAGTTATCGATCACAATGGCCCCTTCGGCGACAGCAATCGGGGCCCACTCTCTGCTGGCGGTTGCCCCTGCGGAAAAGAGTGCAATATCGACACCACGGAATGCTTCGGCAGATGGTTCACGGATAATATACTCTTTACCATTGAAAGCGACCAACTGACCGGCGCTTCTGGCCGAAGCGATCGGCACAAAGTCCGTTACCGGAAATTTTCTCTCTTCAAGTACCTTGATCATGGTGCGGCCAACCAGGCCAGTTGCACCAAGCACCGCCACTCTGCAGCGGAAATCCGAACTACTCATAACACGATCTTTTAATAATTCAAAATTAGTTTGTCTGAATGATCATTGAGATATTCTGCGCCATCGTGAATTTTACCCTCCAGCGCATATCCCTCGCACTCCTGGCGGTAGGCCAGAAGAATATCGATAAGCTGCTCCCACCCATCCTCGCGCACCAGCTTGTTCCGGGCACGTGAGACCATCGGGAGCCCTTTCAAGTAGGTCGAATAGTGGCGACGCATCTCCAGCACACCATATTTCTCCCCTTTGAACTGCACCGAGAGCTTCAAATGCTCTATGGCCGCCTCTATTCTCTGACGAAAATCAGGCATCGGCATAGGCTTGCCTGTTTGGATAAGCTGCTTTGCCTGTTCAAAGATAAAGGGATTGCCAATTGAGCCCCGGCCAATCATCACCCCGTCCGCTCCGGTCTCGGCAAACATCGCCACGGCATCCTCGGCTGACCAGATATCGCCATTGGCAATAATCGGGATTCGTGCCTGCTCTTTTGCCGCACGAATCCAGCTCCAGTCTGCCCTCCCCTTGTACATCTGGCTCCGCGTCCGCCCATGCAGCGCCAGCGCCTGAATACCGGCATCCTCAAGTCGGGGAAGAATATCAAGAATATTAATCGATTCCAGATCCCACCCTATTCTTGTTTTGGCAGTCACCGGAATGCTCACCGCCTTCACAACCGCTTCGGAAATTTGCGCCATCTTCTCCGGCTCACGGAGCAGCGCGGCACCGGCTCCCTTGCCTGCCACTTTTTTGGTGGGGCAGCCGAAATTGATATCGAGATAGTCTGGGCGATACTCTTCGGCAATCACCGCAGCTTCCACCATCGATTCAACGCTGTTGCCGAAAATCTGTATGGCAAACGGGCGTTCAATAGCATCGGTCTTCAGTTTGCGCAACGACTTTTCAACGCCCCGGCGCAACGCCTCCGCGCTGATGAACTCGGTATAGACAACATCCGCCCCATGGCGCTTACAGAGCTGCCTGAAAGCCCTGTCGGTAACATCCTCCATCGGCGCAAGCATGACCGGACGGTCTATATCAAGAGCGCCTATCTTCATTCCTGAGCAGTGATAATCTCCGCCGACCCGGTCATCAGCTCCTTGACCTGCGCATGGATTTTTTTATAGAGCACCGGATCTTCACGAAGCGCTTTTTTCACCGTCTCACGTCCCTGACCAAGCTTCTCCTGGCCATAACTGAACCATGAGCCTGCCTTTTTGATCACCCCGAATTCAACACCAAGATCAATCAGCTCACCAATGGCAGAAATACCCTCTCCATAAAGAATATCAAACTCGGCAGTCTTGAATGGTGGAGCCACCTTATTCTTGACCACCTTGACCCTGGTGCGGTTGCCAGTGCTCTCATCACCATCCTTGATTTGGGCAATTTTACGAATATCAAGACGGATTGAGGAGTAAAATTTCAGCGCCTTGCCGCCGGTTGTGGTCTCCGGGCTGCCATACATGACACCGATTTTATCGCGAAGCTGATTGATAAAGATACAGACCGTGCTCGATTTGGAGATGGCACCCGTCAGTTTGCGCAACGCCTGGCTCATCAGCCTGGCCTGCAACCCCATCACACTGTCGCCCATCTCCCCTTCAAGCTCAGCCTGTGGCACTAAAGCCGCAACCGAATCAACCACCACAACATCTATGGCACCACTTCTCACCAGCGTCTCAACAATAGAGAGAGCCTGCTCGCCCGATTCCGGCTGGCTGATGAGCAGCGCATTGATGTCAACACCGAGCTTTCGGGCGTAGGTAGGGTCAAACGCATGTTCAGCGTCAACGATAGCGGCAATACCACCATCTTTCTGCGCCTCGGCAATAACATGCAGCGCAAGAGTTGTTTTACCCGAAGATTCCGGGCCATAAATTTCTGTTACCCTTCCACGGGGAAGACCGCCAACGCCCAGTGCAAAGTCAAGCGCCATAGAGCCGGTAGAGATCGACTGTACCGTCAATCCTGCTGAGCCGTCACCCATGCGCATGATGGCTCCCTTCCCAAACTGCTTTTCAACAGCCTCAACAGCCAGGTTCATTTGTTTGAGTTTTGCTGGATCAACAACGACCGGCACCTGTTCAGTTTTTTGAGTATCCATAATACCAAGCATGATGAAATTAAAAAAGAAAATGATTCAGGCTGTAATCGTCTTGAAAGTTTCCGGGAGTTCCCGGTAACGAAGAGTCAACTCCTGTACTGACCTCGTGTTACAGTAAGCAAGATGCTTTGTAGAGGTACGCATGCTCTCCTGACTGATAAAAGAGGGGCGATTCAACACCAGCGACCAGCACTCTCCACCAAGACCCGCAAGCAAACCCAGCGCCTCTGGCATCATGATGGTATGGCCAATACCGCGATCTCCACTCCGACCGATACGGTCGAACAGCTCCCTGAAAGAGAGGTTGTGGCCAACAATAATATAGCGCTCTCCCGAGCGACCCTGTTTCCACGCAACAAGATGGGCTTCAGCCACATCGCGAACATCAACGAAACCCGTACTTCCTAAAGGAGAGAGTGGCAGGTAACCCTGATAAATCAGCTTCAGCAGCTTGTTGGATGAGCTGACGGATGCCATGTTCTCCCGATCGATACCAATCACCACCCCGGGATTCAACATCACCACTTCAAGCCCCTCCGCCACTCCACGCAACCCTTCGAGTTCCGCCAGATGTTTTGCCTCCATATAGCCATTACGGCGCTGCCACTCCTTAAAAGTTGTGGATTCACTGGCAGGAGAACCATCCTCAGAAGCGCCGATCGCCGCGATAGAGCTGGTCATAACCAGCCTTCGGACACCATTGTAAAGAGAGGCATTAACCACGTTTCTCGTTCCGAGAACATTGACATCATAGAGGGCATGACGAAAACTCTTGGTGTAGGCAATCAGCCCGGCACAATGAAAAACAGTCTCCGCTCCCTTGAATGCTTCATTGAGGGCAAGTGGATCAAGAAGGTCAGCGTTGACAACTTCAACCGGCAAACCCTTGAAAAAGGAGCAGTCGGAGCTCTTGCGAACAATCACCCGACAGTTGACCTCAGCGGAAAACCGTGAGAGCAGGCCAAGAAGAAGCTGTGAACCTATATACCCGGTGGCTCCGGTTATGACAATTGATGATTTGAGCATGAATCGCTGAATATTTCTGCCTGTTTGTACCCGACAATTGATCTCCTGAAACTAGCTCGGGAGCAACCGCCCTCCTTTTTGGAAGAAGAAAAATACCTTAATTTTTCGCTAAACACAAAAAAAAATTGAACGTGGCAGTAAAGTGGTATGAACAAAGACAAATCTTCTCTGTTCCTAAAAATAAGAATTAAAACTACATTGTATTCAATTCCACTCATAAGCCCCAGAAAATTATTCAGTCATGGCAAAAGGTAATCACCCCGCTCCGGTAACTCCCTTTTTGGAAGGGTCAGTCCACCAGGGTGTTCTTGGCAACGGACTGAACATTGTCACTGATGCCGTTCCATATCTGCACAGCATTACACTCGGCATCCAGATCGAAGCCGGTTCACGCGATGATCCTGAACAGAGTCCGGGACTGGCACATTTCATTGAACATGCAATTTTTAAAGGAACAAAGCGGCGCAGCTACCTTGATATCGCCAGAAATATTGAGAAAAACGGTGGATACCTTGATGCATACACAACCAAGGAGCAGACCTGTATCTATCTGCGCTGCCTCCCCGAACACCTCGAGCCATCCTTCGACCTGCTCTCAGATCTTGTCTGCGACCCAATCTTCCCTCCTGAAGAGATCCAGAAGGAGAAAGAGGTGGTTATTGAGGAGATCAGCAGCGTTAATGACACCCCTGAAGAGTTGATTTTTGATGAGTTTGATCTCCGCTCATTTCCCAACCACCCCATAGGCAGACCAATTCTCGGCACCGAAAAAAGTGTTGAAGAGTTCTCGGACAGTGACCTGAAAAATTTTATGCGTCAGCACTATGTACCGCATAAAATGCTGCTCACCGCAACCGGTAAAGTGGATCATGAAAACATTATGCGACTTGGTGAGCGATTTCTCGGTTTGCTCGCGGAAACACCCGGCCCCCAGTATCACCGCCAACCATTCCTGCCGGAACACTACACACCATTTACCGTCAAACTGAAAAAAAGGCTCTTCCAGGCACAGATTGTGCTGGGCACCGCCATAGCACGGCATGATCCTCTCTATTACAGTCTGATGGTGCTCAACTCAATGCTCGGCAACGGCATGAGTTCCCTCCTCAATCTGGAACTGCGTGAAAAACGGGGACTGGCCTACAACGTCTACTCATCAATCACCTTTTGCGATGATCTGACCGCGCTCAATATCTATGCAGGCACCGACAGCAATAAAACCAAAATCTCGCTTCAGCTTATTGATGAACTACTCAAAAGTGATGCTCTCATCCATCCCGACCCGGAAGAGGTGCGGTCAGCCAAAACGAAACTGCTCGGCTACCATATCATGGGCATGGAAAAAATGACGCGCAGAATGTCGCAGACCGCCTCCGACCTCTCCTATTTCGGTCGGTACATTGGGCCGGAGGAGAAAATCGCTGCGATAGAGGCGGTTACGGCAGATACTATTGCAGAAGCTGCCTTGCTTATACTGCATGAAGCGCCCTGCTCAACTCTTGTCTACAAACCCGGAAAGTAGTTTTGAACACCGATGATGGTCTATTTTAATAAACCGTATAAATTCGTATCTTATTCACTTTTATTTTTTTCAGCATTACCAATTAACCAAAGAGAGCCTTGCAAAAGATTATCAGTAACAGTAACGAAACCGAACAGATTCTGGAGATTACTCTTACAGCAGAAGAGTTTGGTGCCGAATATAACCAGGAGCTTGAAGAAGCCAGAAGAAGCATTCAGATCAAGGGATTCAGAAAAGGACATGCCCCTGTAAGCCTGATAAAAAAACTTGCAGGCCATTCTATTGAGGCCACTGTCGCCGACAAAATGGCATCAAAATATTTTACCCAGATTGTAGAAGCCGACAACATTAAGCCGGTAAACCGGGCAGAGATTGTCAGCTTCTCCTTTGAGGGCGATCAGTTGGCCGTCAAGCTTGTGTATGAAGTTCAGCCTGAATTTGAGCTCAACGATATCAGTGGCTACTCATTCACCAAGACGATCTACACCATTACTGAGGAGGATGTTGACCGTGAAGTAAAGCATATTCTGAAAGGACATGGATCGTTAATCAGCGTTGATGAAGCTGCATCTGCAACAGACACTGTTATCGGTGATGTTTGGAAACTGAATGAAGCTGGGGAACCTGATGAAACACAGAAGACCTCCAACCACCACTTCAGTCTTGAATACCTTCCTGAAGCGAACCCTTTCCGCAAAGAGCTGACAGGAAAAAAAGCAGGAGAGAATGTTGATATTGAAAACAAGGAGCCGGATTCCGAGACAGAACCCAGCCGCTATCGTGTTGCAGTCAGTGAAGTCAAACGACTTGACCTGCCGGAACTTACCGAGGATTTGGTCAAGGAGATTACCGATCAGCAATTTGAATCAATAGCTGACTTCAAGGCTGATATACAGGCACAGCTTCAAAAGCATTTCACCAAAAAAGCTGAGGATGATCTCCTTGAGTCCATCTCGGCCAAACTGATTGAAGACAACCCGGTACCTACCCCTGAATCAATCGTTGAGTCGTTCTCTAATATGCTTCTTGAGAATGCCAAACGACAGATCGGTGGAAACTTCCCAAAGAATTTCAATTCCGCTGATTTCCGGGAAACGTTGAGGCCAAATGCCATAAAACATGCTCAATGGATGATCATCACCAGAAAAATAGCCGAAACTGCTAATATATCTGTATCTGATGACGATCTCAAATCCTACATGGAAAAAGAGGCGATGAATCATCCTGAAGCTCAAAGAGAGCAATTTGTTGAGTCATATAAAAACCCGGAAATCAGTGATTACATCGCTGAGATGATTTTCAAGGGGAAGATCTACGACCACCTGAAGTCGCAGGTCACCATCATTGAAGAGGCTAAACCGGTACCGGCCCCAAACATGGAAGAGTGAGCATCACGCATCATCGAAAATGAGAATAAAAGCAGGAGTTCATAAAAAAGCTCCTGCTTTTTTATTTCCCCGGGGAATCATCAATCATCGCCATGGCCACAGCAGCTCGTCGATCATGAGCAATTGATATTTTCAAGGATCCTGCATGAAAATATGGCCCATCAGTGAAACGCACATAAGGACGTCCCCTCTCATCATTGAGGATCTCAAAGCTTTTCCAGTGTACATCCCCCGAAAATCCAGTACCAAGAGCCTTGACAACGGCTTCTTTGGCTGCGAATCGTCCGGCTATACTGGCAACCACCTGCGGTTTATGGAGGCAGAGGACTATCTCCTCCTCCGTGAGAAAACGCTGAAGAAACTTCATCCCATATCGAGTATAGAGAGTCTCTATTCGGTCAAGATCAACAATATCCACGCCTATTTCCATACTTTTCCTGTCAGTCAAGCTTGATGGTCATGGAGAGATCGAGAGCTTTGACACTATGGGTCAATTCTCCGATAGAGATAAAATCAACACCCGTTTCGGCAATAGCAACCACATTGTGCAAACCAATATTGCCCGATGCTTCAAGAAGAACAGCGAGACAAGTACTTCTGGCATTGAGAACAGCCTCTTTCATAAGTTCAGGAGTAAAGTTATCAAGAAGTATAATATCTGGCTGGCATGAGAGAGCTACTCTTAACTCATCAAGAGAGCGCACCTCCGTCTCAATCTTCACCTCAAGCTGGTTGTTCTCACGATACTCTTTGGCATGAAGAATAGCCTGGGCAATTCCACCTGATGCATCAACATGGTTGTCCTTGATAAGAATCATGTCGAAAAGACCAACACGATGGTTCACTCCACCACCAATCCTGACCGCCTCCTTGTCAAAATATCGCAACCCTGGGGCAGTTTTACGGGTATCAAGAATTTTTGCACCCGTATGGCTGATGGTATCGACAAAGCTTCTTGTTCGGGTAGCAATCCCCGACATACGCTGCATAAAATTCAGCGCGGTACGCTCACCAACAAGAATCGGAAAGAGCTTTCCCGTTAACTCAAGAATCAGATCACCATTAAGTACTGCATCACCATCACTGCGATAAGGAACGACAGCAAGGGCAGGATCGCAAGCGGCAAAGACCTGCATGGCAACGGCTATACCGCCAACAATACCACTCTCCTTGGCGCGAATTACGGCACGTCCTCCCTGCTGAGGGTCAATAGTGGCAAGCGTGGTAATATCTCCGGTGTAACGGTCTTCCTCAAGGGCAAGCATTATTGCACTTGCACGGCACCCCTCATAAAAGTCAGCGAGAGCCCTGTTCATTATAATCACAAGGAAATTTTGTTTAAAAATATTTTTCACAACTCGCAAGGTAGTGAATTTATAATTCAGCCACCCCTTGATAATAAAATACAAATACCCCGAAGCAAAGCCACGGGGTATTTGTATCGGTGTAAATTACTTCAGCAAGCAGAGCTTCCAGAAATATGTTCTCTGGCGATTCAACCTATAACCGGAGTACGCCACATAACCTTTTCATAATATTATCCCGTATATCAATAATTATTTATATACCTGCATGAGTAGTACTGCCATGACGCATATAAACGTAATTAACTGAAAAACAACACTGATTTTGTCAAATTTAATCATTCGCGCAACACTTTCTGGTGAATCATTATTTTTATAAAGATATGCATGTACAGTTACGACCTGCATTAACGTCAACACCACAAAAACATAACCAAGAAGATATATTTTATCAACCAAAACAAGTGATGGGCATTCAGGGATGGCCTCCATCGCAGACTTTTGCATAAATACGAGCGTCAACAAAACCGTCGCAGGCATTGCGGTTCGCACTTCGACTAATATTGGATTTAACAATAATGCTAACCAATTTGTCAACAAGACAACAAATAATGGAACTAACATTTTCCAGATAAAATAGTTTATCTGTCGATCAAGGGTAAACGCGAACTGGAGTGTTGAAAACCGTGATGCCGACGCAGAACCGATCTCTCCAAAATCTGACCGATAATCATGCAAATAGGTTTGAGTACTTAATCCAAGAATCTCCCAGCCAGGAATATAGAGTCTGTAATCATACCCATTGGAATCGGGATCCTGAATATATCTCAGTTCATCATAAGTCAATTGTGAATTTTCAATATATAGTGAGAGCGTTTGTCTGTCAAGAGGATAATTTGTTAAATCAAATGGCTGATAAAAGCGTCCTTCAAAATGCATTATCTGATACTTGCTCCCATCGGCTAATATCTTGGGAGCAGGCAAAAGAGTTGTTTTAACCAGACTCCAGTTTTCTACAAGATTGGTAAATTCAAGACCTTTGAATGGATCAATGTCACCTTTCCAGCGTAACCAAAGATAGC
>SZYA01000044.1 GCA_005843815.1 Chlorobium sp. | reverse complement strand
TTCCCGGATAACTCACTGATGTACCAGGTGATGGCATTGAAAAATGTGGTTGTGGTGCACTCGCTCACCAAATTCTACGCGCTTCCCGGTCTGCGGCTTGGGGCGGTGATTGCTCATCCTGATGTTATTGGCCGCCTGCTCTACTACAAGGAGCCATGGACAGTCAATGCCATTGCCGAGTCAGTGGCCATGCTACTGCTCAATTGCGGCGCGTACGAAGAGGAGCTGCGTGATATGATTCTTTCAGAACGGGAGCGCATCACAGCCCTCGTTTCAGGTATTGAGGGCATCCGCCTTGCCGGTGGGGCGGCCAACTTTTTTCTCGCACAATGGTATGGAGGCTGCTCACTTGATGCTTTGTTCTCATGGCTTGCCGAACGTCAACTTCATGTTCGTGATTGCCGGAACTTCTCCGGTCTTGAAGAGAACTATTTCCGCTTTGCCATCAGACGACCGGTTGAGAATGACCGCCTTTTGGATGCGCTGCGGTCAGCGACGCTGTCGTCAGGGAGCGCATTGAGAGCGACACCGTTTTCGAGAAATTTCAGGCGGGAGCCTTATCATTGAAATTTTTTCTTGAGGGGTGAATACCGTATGTAGCTTCTATGGTAGTTGGTTATGTTTGCTATATAATCTGCTATAATGCAAATATTATATTCTTAGACACAGGAATAGTTACCAGTGATTACATATATTATCGCCAAAGATTATGCTTAATTTTTGCGGTTACGAAAGTTGTCAACATAGACTTCGACACTTTTTTGATTTGATAGCTGATCGCTGAACATGATATTTAAAAGTCTGAGAGCTTGACAGATTTTGATAACCAAGTATTAGAATAATTGCAATAATGGGGAGTTTTATATGGCCTTATGGAATACAGTTACAGGGCAATTACGATCAGTAATTGAATGGAAAAATCCTGCTTCGGATATTCTTTTCCAACGATGGACGGATAATGGCGATGAGATTAAAAATGCATCGAAGCTTATCGTTGGTCCCGGCCAAGGCGCGATCTTTGTTTATGAGGGTAAGCCGCAAGCTGTTATTTCCGAACCTGGTATAACGGACTTGAAAACACAAAACATCCCTTTCTGGACTACGATCACAAAATTCATGCAGGCTTTCAAGAGTGAGCACAAGGTCGGAATCTATTTTTTTAGGACGGCCGAGATTCTGAACCAGGGCTGGGGTACACCTGGTCCCGTGAAATATATTGATCCGCAGTACAACTTTCCTGTCGGGATGAAAGGTTTTGGCAATTTCTCTTTCCGTATCTCAGATGCAGGAAGTTTCTTCATTAATGTTATGGGTCAGAGGGATCAGTTCACCGTTGATGAACTCCGTCTGGTCATTGTGGCAAGGCTTGTGCAGCCGCTTACGGATTTTCTTGCTGAATCGAAGTTTGGATATAATGAGATTGATGCCAACAGGAATGAAATAGCAGATGGAGTGAGGGAAAAGGTAGCTCCGATTTTCCTTACCCTTGGTTTCGAGCTTAAGGATTTTCGTGTCGAAAATACTGATTTTGATGATGATACCAGGCGCAGAGTCCAACGCATTGCGGATATGCAGGCTGAGGCGCATGCTGCCCAAGCTGTAGGTTTGAATTTTACCCAAGTCCAGCAATTGGCAGCTCTTCGAGATGCAGCCCAGAACCAGGGAGGGGTGGCTGGGATGGGAGTTGGTCTGGGTGCAGGCGTTGGAATGGGTCAGGCAATGGCTGGCATGATGGGGAACATGAATGCACCGCAAACGGTGGCAGAAGATTCCGTAGCCAAGCTTGCCAAATTGAAACAGATGCTCGACAACGACCTCATCAACCAGCAGGAATACGAAACGAAAAAGCAGCAGATTCTTGCACAAATGTAATTGTTCTGATGCAATTTTAATTATGAAGAACGTAACTATCGGGAGTAAATACTTATGAGACTCATCCCTCTTGTCAAGTTTCTTTTCATGATTACCCTGACCGCTCTTGGCTTCCCTTTCATCAGTGTGGAGCTTCTTGCGCGGGCCGGGGGCGGAGGAGGGGGGAGCGATGGTGGTGGAGGTCATAGTGGTGGGGGATTCTCAGGGGGGGGACATTCCTCTGGTAGTGGAGAGTTCAGCCCTCAGGCTTTATTTTTTGTTGTCATTGTGTACGTGGTATACTATGTGGTAAAAAATAAATACGGATTTGATTTATCTTCCGATAAAGCTTGGAGTACGTTGTACTCCCGGATGGCCCGGCATAAAAAAAACTCTTTTGAAAATGTAGATGGATATAAGGAATTACTTTCAACGAATCCCGACTTTGATCTATCCGCATTCCTGCTGAAAGTCCGCAAGGCCTTCCTCGAAGTGCAATCCTCTTGGTCTGAGCAAAATACCAGTCGCATGCGCAGGTTCATTACGGATGGTGTCTATCAGCGATTTCACACCCAGTTCAAGATGATGGAGCTTCTTCAGCAGACAAACTCGATAAGGAATATCAACATAGCGGATATCTGGATCGACAAGATCGAGCGGGACGGCCTGTATGACATTGTTCATGTTGGAATCGAAGCCAGCATGAATGACAAGTTCCAGTGCGCCCTGAATCATGAGCTGGACGAGGAAGGTATAGCTGATTTTATTGAGTTCTGGTCGTTTATCCGCAAGCGCGGAGCACCGAAAAAAGAGATCTATGATTCCAGTAACTGTCCGAATTGCGGTGCTCCTTTGCCGGAGAATATCGGTGAGGTTTCCAAATGTACCCATTGTAACGCAATGGTCAATTCCGGGGAATTTGACTGGGTACTTTCCGAAATTACCCAGAAGGATGATTACCATAGTCTTGATGTTTTTTCAGAAAAGCTTGCTAATCTGGAAGCAAAGGTATATGACATGGTATCGGTTTATGGGGATTTTTCCGTACAACTGGTTGAGGACAAGGCGTCAAATGCATACATGCAGATTATGACCGCTAAAGCCTTGCATGATCCTTCAGTTATGCGCAGGTTTGTCTCTGATGACTTATTCCGGCAGCTTTCTCCAACGGTCGAAAATAATCAGGAAATTTTCAATCGTATTTTCCTGAACAAGGTTACTCTCATTGGTGCACAGAAAAAGGAAAATAAAAACATCCTCATTTTTGCGATCATCTGCTCTATCCAGAGGGTGCGGGTTAAAAGCAACAAGGTGGAGCTGGTCGATCTGAACATCAGAGCAGCGGAAGAAGTGATTTTTCTGACGCGGGATGCTCAGGCCGGAGCAGGAAAGGGTTCAATCTATCAGCATACTTGTCCAGCTTGTGGAGGCCCTGTCAAAAACACGCTTGATATCAAGTGTTCATACTGCGGAAGTCTGCTCAACAGTACAGCGAATGACTGGGTTGTCAGCGCACTGATGAACCGTTCAAAATTCACTGAATACTATGACGCGAATAAGCGGGATTTTACTGTGAAAATAGATCCTTTTGATTTGGATAAGCTTTATAGTGTTAAAGATTATGCACTTAATAATCTCATGATTATTTTTGCGGCTGATGGAGCTTTTGGCGATGAGGAAAGAACATTTATGATTCAAGCTGCGAAAAGATGGGGATTCAAGAGCGCCGATATCGAACCTCTTTTCAAAATGGCTGCAAGTGGAAGGCTTTCAATCAGAATGCCTGAAGATCAGCATATGCGAACTACTGTTTACAATCTGATGGAGAAGGCAGCAAGTGCTGATGAAAACATTACCCCGCAGGAGCAAAAGATTTTGGATTGGGTTAAAGAGAGTTATATCAACATCAACGCCTGAGTCAGGAGAATTTTTTGATTTCTTCTGACCTAAGGGGAACTGTTATTAAATTATTTTCCCTCCACTGGGCTTGGAGGGAAAATAAAATTTTACTCGAATTCGATAAGAGCCTGACCGCTTTTCACGGCCTCTCCCGGTGATGCCATGATCTTTTTAACGGTACCGGCTGAATGGGCGGTAATATTTGTCTCCATCTTCATGGCTTCCAGCACGACGAGCAGGTCGT